>OODV01000153.1 GCA_900299555.1 uncultured Endozoicomonas sp. | reverse complement strand
GGCCATGTTTCATTCCTCTATTTGACCTTTTGAAATTGGGATTGCAGGATTTAGGAAACATATCATTGGAAAGTACTTTACTCAGCGGATTGAGCGGCAGAATCTGACCTTGGGAACTTGTTTGAAGCGATTAGCCAGAAGGACTGTCTGCTTCTCAAGATCAATGGACATTCATGATAAGGTTATCGGGGAGTTTATCTCCCGAAACCACTATCAACAGTTTTGATACATCACCGAACATCCCCCTTAGACTAAAATTTTTCAGGCTTATCACCGTAAAGGGTTCTCACGATGGAAATAAAAGTGCTTGGTCTCGCCATGACACTGACCGCTCTATCCCTTACTGCCATAGCCGCAAGCTCCGACAAGAGCAAATCACCCACTTCCAGCAGTAAACCAGCCAAACCTATCACTGAATGGACTTGCGCTGACTATCTTGACCTTCAGGAAAACTACCAGCCCTACGCTATTGGCTGGGCTACGGCATACAGTAAATCCGGAAAACCTGAAGATACCGCCTTTGATGTTCAAGCTATTGAAACCATCAGGCCAAGACTCCTTGAGTACTGCAACCGAAACCTTCAAGCATCTTTCTGGGATAAAGTGAAAGCCGAGTTCAAAAAACATATCTGGTAATTTTTCTCAAAACCCTCAATCTCAGCATCCACCCTGTAATACCTGCCGCCTATGGCAGGTGTTCCTGACACTCACGCCCTGCAAGTCATGCAACTCAACGAACAGCCGAAAGATATGGTAACCTGAGCACACATATAATCTCCCGGTTACCATCCTATGGAATCTCTGGATTACCTTAAGAAACTCACCTGTGATCGTCCCGAGCAAAGAGTCTATTCTCAGCCAAGAGATTTAATTACAGAAACGGAGAGTAACCGGGGACGTATTATTCAGTCTGCCGCTTTGCGTCGGCTTCAGCAGAAAACCCAGGTCTACCCACTGGAAACCAATGCAGCCGTTCGCAGTCGGTTAACACATTCGCTGGAAGTTCAGCAAACGGGGCGCTATCTGGCCAAGACCATTCTGGATCAACTGAACCAGAGCGGAGAGCTTGGAAAACTGGGGCTGGAAGGCATTGAAACCGCATTTTCCAACCTGGTAGAAATGTCCTGCCTGCTGCACGATGTGGGCAACCCGCCTTTTGGTCACTTTGGCGAAGCCGCTTTCAGCCGCTGGATACAAGAGCACGGCGAACACTGTCATCAGAAAGCAATGTTGAGACAGCAAGCGCTGAATGGCCAAACCGGACATTCAGAACACTTTTACACGGTATTGCTACCAGACTTATCCACCTTCGAAGGGAATGCTCAGGGCCTGAGAATCATTCATACTTTGCAGGCGCTCAACCTTACCTTGTCACAACTGGCAGCCACCATCAAATACACCCGAACACCTTTTCAAAACAAAAAAAACGGGTTTGACTATCGCCAGAAAAAGCCGGGGTTCTACTATTCAGAGCAAGCCCTGATCCAGGAAATCTGGAAAAATCTCGATATCAAAGAGAACTGCCGCTTTCCCCTGGTCTATATCATGGAAGCGGCCGACGATATTTCGTACTGCATTGCCGATCTTGAAGATGCCGTTGATAAAGGCATCCTCTCGTTTCGGGGACTCAGTTTCTGGCTGAAGAAAGTGTGGCAGGAATTCAGTGATAGCAGCAGCTATCTGCCTGACATTATCCAAACCGCAGAGCAGGTCGCCGGCGATAATCCTCAGGATTTTATTCGCCATCTGCGCTCACAACTGGTAAGGGACCTGGTGAGCTATGCGGCCAATCGCTATATCCAGAAGCATGAGGCCGTTTTTCATGGCACTCTGGATGAACCCTTAATTGACGGGGGGTCTGACCAGCACCTCGCACTGAAAACACTGAAAACCGTTGCGATACGCCATGTGTTCAGTAGTCAGGAAAAAGAAACACCGGAACTTCGGGGCTATGCAGCCCTGATAGGGTTGCTGGACATCTACCGTCCAATCCTTGAACTGCCCAGAACTGCATTTGCTAACCTTGAAAATCTTGATGATGGTGAACATTTTATCGAACACCGGCTCAACCATCGGTTATCCCGCAAATACAAAGCGGCCTATTTTCGTGCGGTTCATCAACTTGAACAGGAGGACCACTCTACCGCCGAAGCTAACGACCTTGAATGGTACTTTAGAACAAGACTTGTTCTGGATTATGTCAGCGGTATGACTGATCACTTTGTGCTTACTGAGTATCAGAGCCTTTCAGCCATTTAAATTCAATAACTTACAAAAACAAGGTATCAAAAACAAATTAGAATTTTATTTTTGATGACCCTTTTAGTGACACTTTTCCTTTTTCTTTAACAGCTCTAACAAGACTACGAATGCAATTACTGGATACGAAATCACTGCTGTCCGGTTAGAAATCGGGAACTATCAATTAACTAAAGCGTCTGATTATTCTGAATGATTAAAATTTTAATACTTTACAGGAGATGCTATTAATGGATTGTGCTACATCTTATATTCAGAATTTGCAAAGCAGACTCAGTATCCTATTATAAATCCATGATAAAAAACAAGAAATCCTTATTCATGCAGGACGCTTTGTAAGTGTTCTTGGACAAGGTGCATATGATATTGTGAATTCAATCCCTTCACTCGGTCGAATGATGAAATATGGTTGGTTAGCTTTTGCAATTCTTCCAATGGCTGCTTCCGGTCGCCCATTACAAGATAGAAAAGTGTGCAGCCTTGATCAGTATCCACTACCTGTGGATTTACCATCATGTGATGATCTATTGAAACTAAAAGCATCATTCATAAACGATAAAGAATTGTTGAAGCAAGAGTGGGAAGGTGATTTCTGCCAACAAATCCCTTTATGTTTTGACATATATGAAATGGTTAACGATTTTGAGCATTGTCAAACAGCATCAAGGCGTCTAATGGAACTGATCAACAATCCAGAAACCTCCAATGATGTAAAAAAATGTATTTTAGAGGAAGTCATCAACAGAATCAGAGCAGTTAATGAACCTGATCGTCGTGAGCGTAATAGAAGTTGGTATGCAGGTGTCGCAGATTGCCTGATTGCTCAACTAGGCTATGAGAATTTGCCAAGCAAATTTCTTCGAATTGAAACCGATCCTAAAAAGGACTATTCAATGTATAAGAATTCCTATGAACGAAGCCGGGGTAGGCTCTCTCAATTCCATGAGAGAGTGTAGATAAAACTGTATTTCTGCCTATCTTAAAACCCAACAGGATTGAGGTAGGCAAGCATGGACACCAAACAAGTATCGACAGAAGATGGTCCTCTTGAGATTGATCTGAAGCAGTAAAAATGGACACCGGATTAAGCTACTTCTGCCTGCTCATATCTTTCAGGACTCACATATCCCAAAGAACTGTGCCGACGTGTCCGATTATAATCAACTTCGATGTATTCAACCGCCACCTCGCGCACCTGATCTCGATTCATCATTGGTTCTGAAGCTCTGCCTCAACTTTCAAAGAATGAAAGAAGCTTTCAACACAGGCATTATCCCAACAGTTACCTTTACAACTCATACTTTGTTGTAATCCATTTTCGCAGAGGATATTTCGAAAGGCGTCTGAGCATACTGACTACCTCTATCGATATGGAAGGTCGCGCCTTTGGGAAATTTACGACGCCATAGAGCCATATTCAATGCATTGCAGACCAGGCTCGATTTCATCGCGGTGTCCATCGACCAGCCGATGATTTTGCGAGAGAACAGGTCGATAACGACGGCCAGATATAGCCAACCTTCTGTCGTGTGTAGGTAAGTGATACCACCTGCCCACTTCTGATTAGGTTTTGTCACCGAAAAATCGCGCTTCAGTAAGTTAGGTGCAATGGGTAATGAGTGCTTGCTATCGGTCTTTGGGGATAAGCTCCTGCCGTTTCATGCTGGCCTGTATTGTTTTGAGACAACAAGGGAAACCATCCTCTTCAAGGTCTTTCTGGATACGACGAGCGCCAGAACGACCTTTGCTTCGATGAAAGGCATCCCGGATTAACAGGTCATGGGCAGCCTGGCTCTCAGCTCTTTGGCCAGGCGTATTACGATGCTTGACCCAACGGTGGAACCCACTTCAAGAAACGCTCAACACAAAGGCCATTCCAGTCAGAGAGAACTGGCTATAGTGTTTGAGCATAAAGCGGAAACGCTCTATTTTTGATTCTTCGCGAAGTAGGTGGCCGCCTTTTTTACGATTTCAAGTTCCTCTGCCTGCTCAGCTAACTGCCGCTTAAGCCTGGCATTTTCAGTGGCTAATGCTGATTCGCGTTCACTGACCGTTTATTTCCGGTTGGCAGCAGTGCACCAGCTATAGAGTTGAGATTCTTTCAAGCCAGGTTCTTTTGCGGCAGAAGGAAAGCTGGCTTTCTCAGCAAGGTTCAATGCATAAGCTTTGAATTCAGGGGAGTGGAATTTTCTTTTTTTCCTGGTAATCATTGGTCACCTCACAGGGTGATTTTACTCTCTTATGGAGGTGTCCATAACTACTGCCGCACATCAAAATTTGTTGTAGAAATAATGAAAATCACATAACGCCCTACAAATAAGGGCTACCGAGGACTATGAAACATGGGGGAATTTAAATAAATCAACTCTATTAATATCAGCGGTATGACTGATCACTTTGTGCTCACTGAGTATCAGAGCCTATCGGCAATTTAAACCAGGAAGTGCGTTTCTGCGTACTTCCCTTCATATTCCGCAGCCAGTCAGCACCCTCACTCTCAAAGTACTTCCTGGTTGAGTTATAACCCAGCTCGTAAATAGACTTTAATTGATCCGGTTTCACCATAAAAGCACTGCACTCTTCAATACCTTCTGGAGCCAATGACACCTCGGGCAAGTTGATATTGGAATACTGTCTCGCGGAACTGTAAATCTGAAACACCCGATCAAGAACATCAAAAGTGTTACCAAAGTGCTCACTGGGTCTCGACATAATGGGAGCCAGATACATCCCGATATGATGACGACACTGATCGTGAATTAAATCTGAGGGATAATTGTTGATGATCCCACCATCGGCATAAACAGTGCCATGCCATGTGACAGGAGTAAACATGCCAGGATAAGCCGATGATGCGGTGAGGGCTTTAATTAACGGTCCACTGTTAAATACCACCTGTCGGGCACGATTCAAATCTGTCGCCACCACATACAACGGTTTACTCAACGATTCGAAGCTATCTTCAGGAAAATACGGCTGGAAATTTTTCGCAATCTTGCCGGAATCAATCAGCCCGAGCGCATTAAACGAAAGATTTCTGAAACTGAACATCTTGGTTGAGACAAAAAAATCGAGAATCTCTTCCGGTGCATAACCTGCACTGTAAAGAGCACCCACCATCGCCCCACCACTGGCTCCTGAAATAATATCCGGCTCAAGTTCCTGATCTTTGAGGTATTGTAGAAGCCCGATCTGAGCCATGCACTTAGCACCACCACCAGAGAGTGTCAGGCCTAACCGATACGGTTTGGTTTTAAAAAGCTCAGTTGTAAATAGGCTCATCGTTCAAAGTCTTCTGAATACTCGCTTTTCCAGAAAAAGTTTCCATAGAAAGTTATACACCCATGCCGACATTATGTCATGAGCCCAGCTCTACACTAAAGTTATTCTGAAAAGAAACAGCCTGACTAGCGGACGTTCCTTTTTTACATCCCACTCTCTTATAAACGAAAAGGAGGCAATGACGATGGCCGAACTGCCAGAAACCGCCCCACTTTATCTTCATGACACAGCAGTACCCCGCTTTATTTATGGTACTGCCTGGAAAGAACAGGCCACCAGCGAACTCACCCTGCAAGCCCTGAACCACGGTTTCACTGCCATTGATACCGCTAATCAGCGTAAACATTATTATGAAGAAGGCGTCGGGGAAGCCTTACAAAACTATTATCAGGTCAGCGGTAAAAGCCGTGATGACCTGTTTCTTCAAACCAAGTTCACCTATGTCGAGGGTCAGGACAAACGACTACCTTATGACCCAGAGGCAGATATTAAAACTCAGGTTGAACAGTCCTTTCTCTCTTCTCTGGAGCATTTGCAGACCAACTATCTGGATGCTTACCTGCTGCATGGTCCTTCTCAACCAAGTGGACTCAGTGACAGGGATTTTGAAGTGTGGGAAGCCATGGAGAATTTCTACCGTTCCGGCCATATCAAACTGTTAGGCGTCAGCAATGTAAACCATGACCAGCTGGAATACCTGAGCCACCACGCGGCCATCAAACCCATGCTGGTACAGAACCGATGCTTTGCCAGAACAGGCTGGGATGCCAATATACGTGAACTCTGCCAGCGGCATGATATTCATTACCAGGGGTTTTCTTTGCTGACGGCCAATACAGCCATGTTTGAAAAACCGGAGTTTCAGAGCATTATGGACAGAACCGGGCTGACCAGACCTCAGGTGATTTTTCAGGCGGCACTGAAAATGGGAATGATCATTCTCACCGGAACCAGTGATGCAGAACATATGCAGCAGGATCTGCACTGTCAGAAAACATCATTAACGGATGACGAAGTCACCCTGATTGAGCAGTTGATGGCTTGAGGTCAGCTACTTATTCATCTGACAAGTCCCCAAGGGGGATAAGAGATTTCACTACAGAGACACGGAGGAACAGAAAGTATTCCACTGTGTTTACAATGGAAATTTTTTCACAAAAAATGCAGATAAAAAAAAAGCCAGCATTAAACTGGCTAATAAAAAACAACCTGGTCGGGGTAGAGAGATTCGAACTCCCGACATCCTGCTCCCAAAGCAGGCGCGCTACCAGACTGCGCTATACCCCGATTCTCATAACTGAGAGGCGTTCCGGACACCATGAAAGCGCTACTTCTTAAAACACCTCCACACCGGAACGGCTCTTACTTTAACAAACCCTCAGCCTTTGTGTAGTGGTGATTCCCGCAAACTGGTTACGGAATATACACAGATCAAGGCTATAGTTTTCACAAATCCCTCTGGAACCACCTAACGGGAAAAACCATGAAGTACTTAATCTTATTATCTATACTACTGCTCGGCTCCGGCATTCAGGCTTTTGACACCCCGGAAGTCCAGGAACTAAGGAAAGAAGTGCAGCAGCTTCGCAAAGAGGTAAGACGACTGGAAAAAAGGGTTATGGCATTAGAGCCTGACACCCCTAAGGGACACAGCATGCAGTGGGGGTGTTATCTGAATGACATACGTGCTGGCGGCCTGTTTGCCCACGCAGCAACAGAAGCGGAAGCCCGAGGAAAGGTCCTGAATCAATGCAGCAATAAAAACGGGGCATGTTTCGAGCAACAGATCACTTGTAGTAAATCGGATTGACCAGTATTTTATCTAACCAATAAATCAAAAAGGAAAGATAATCCCAGAAGCTGCTCCTCGGTAACCACCCTGCGTTACTCTAGCTTCTGCATCCATGCATCCACGTAGCTGTGCATTGCACGCATACAGTTCATCCATGTCATATGCTGGCAATTGCTCCCTGCATTGCCAGCATACAGTACATCCATGCACATAAAAAAAGCCCATACTCGAAAGTATGGACCTTGCATATTTGGTCGGGGTAGAGAGATTCGAACTCCCGACATCCTGCTCCCAAAGCAGGCGCGCTACCAGACTGCGCTATACCCCGTTAACTCACTCGTGGTCGCATCAATGTTGCGCCGAGCCAGTGGTGGCGTATTATCCCGATTTTCCGATTGCCGTCAACTACCAATAACTACTTTTCCACTTAGGGGGCGTTCTCAATTAGCCATGAGACCAGTTGATCACACAAGCTCTCAGGCAAGGTGAACGGCGCAGGGCATGGTGGTTCCATGTTCAAGTCGTTCAACGCGGCATGAGTGCTTGTGTGATCAACCCGAAGGGCCACCCACGGTTTGCACCATTCATCGTTGCTCACTGCTTATGTGGAATAACCACATCGCGCAGTTCGCGCCTTGTCTGGCACAAACCGTGGGTGGCTGGTCACATGTCTAATTGAGAACGCCCCCTAATTTAGCCCTTCACTCAACAAGGAAGAAAGCTTCTGTCTGGACATATCCAGTACATCCCGTTTAGTCAGATCACTGACTACCGGAATCCGGGTGATATCAATATGATGCAGATGAAGATAAGGGTGGCTTTGACGGAACTCTCTTAAATCACCCCGGGTAACAATCGGGCAAAAAGGCTGGCCAATCTTTTTCTCAAACAACCGAGCTATTTTGCTGAAACCTGTTTTAGCGGGCATGAGAATCCGTTTTTTACTGCTATCTCGCACTGAAAGGTAAAAACCATCACGCCCGATAATTTCTCCAGGCACCAGATAAATACCTGTCTGTCGTGCAGTAGAAAGATCAAGACGCTGAATGGTCCATAAATGCTGCGCGAAATCAGGCATGACCACCAGCTTTTCCCGCTAGGATGTTCCCCAGTAAACATCATACTTACCGTAAAGGCTTTGAGCCCCCGGAGAATAAACACACAAACCGGTCCTCAAAGAGTCAAAAAAATCGGCCGCCTTTTTCTGCTGGCTGAATTTCGACAAACTCCAGATAACCGCTTTTTGATAATCGACTGAACTCATCATTTCTGTGATCTACATCACACTTCAAATGCGCGTACGATAATACCAACTACACCCCGCAGCAATAACCAAAACGGATTAAAAATGAAAAATAAAATACGCTGAGAGCCTGCGACAGAAGACTTTCATCAGATTCTAATGAAGGCAATATTCAGAAGAGGTAATGGTAAGCAGACCTAGCGCCTTACATAACGCCTGCATAGTAAAGCGCTAACTGCTCAGAAAAACTCAATTAGAAAATAGATAAGGTTATTTACAAAGCCCAGCCCTATGGCTGCCATTCATATTTATCAATACTATTGATGGCCACACCACCATCAATATCACCACTCATAGAAACATTTGCAGAAAAATTAATCAGCCGCCCCTGGACGCCTCCAGCCAAAAGCAATGCTTCCTGTTGAAAGTCATACCCACCGCCCAACTCAGCCTGCCAGTCAATCTCGCCTCTGATGCCTTTCAGCAGGAATTTATCGAAGCCATCTGTAAAATGATAGGAAAGGGAAAGGTCTACGCCGGTGACATCCCCAACACCATCAACATCCACACTGCGGGCACCAACAATAGCTGAAGGCACCCAGCCGTTTTTCACCGTCCAGCCAAGCCCCACATAGACGTGATTATCACTCTGAGCCGCAGCAGTCGTACTTACCAACAATGACATCCCTGCCAGCAAGCCTTTTATTGTTCGGGACATAATGCTACCCCCCTTTATTTTCAGGCAATTGGATTTACTTCCACTTCTCGATTATAACGCTAACTGACCCGCAAAAAACAGGCAATAAGCTTCACAGGCAACGTTGGGAATAGAGTTCAACGAGAGTCACCTGCAAAACTCTCAAAGAGATCAACAGGCACTAGCTCCAATTGCCTGAGTCGGTATCGTCCCTGTCAATCTGTCCGATATTCAGCATAGGTGCTGCATCAAGGTGCTGAGCATCCAGCATGAAGGCAACGCGCTCCAACGCTGAAATAACCATGGATTGCTCCCAGTCCTGCATGTCCTCAAAGCTGCGTGTAAAAAGATCCTGTTGCGGAGTCGGTGCCTTTTTGAGCAGTTCAAGCCCTGCAGGCGTCAAACTGATCCAGACCTTGCGTTTATCTTCTTCTCCCCGCTCCCGGCAAACCAGTCCCTTCTTTTCAAGGCGGTCAAGAATACTGGTCACTGTTGCCTGTGTAAGACCGATCGCCTTCGCCAGATCACCTGTCGTAATCTGAGTCGATAGCCTGAGCGTTTGCATCGTCATTAACTGAGGCAGGGTGAGCCCGCTGCAGCGGCTAATCTCCTTATCCTGCATATCGGTTGATCGGATAATCCGACGTAACAAGACCAGTGCATCCTGACTTCTTGCCATTTTCAGAGCTTCTCACTGCAAATTTTCTGGTAGCCCTACTATTCAATGCTTGTTGGGTAATTTCAAGCAGAAAATACATAGAAACACGATGAATAACTAATAGTAAAAGAAAGAGGAAAATGCAGAAAAAGTGACAAAACCTTGATTTTGCCACAGACAAATGCTTTAAAATATATAGAAATACTAAATTTTAGTATAACTAATATATCCAATTACTATGCATATTTCTTATAGAGAACCCGCCAAGATGGACGGCAAAGTCGTACATCAGCTGATCAATCGATGTCCTCCCCTGGATAAAAATTCTTTGTATTGCAATCTATTGCAATGCACCGATTTTGCCAGCACGTCGATTGTCGCAGAGAGTGCTGATGGAGGCATTGTCGGGTTTATCTCAGGCTACATACCGCCAGACAGCTCAGATACCCTGTTCATCTGGCAGGTAGCCCTGGATCAACAGTGCCGTGGAAGAGGCATCGCATCACAAATGCTGAACAGGCTCTTTGCCCGGCATCAGCAACTTCAACGCCTGAAAACCACCATTTCACCCGACAACATCCCGTCTCAGAAGCTGTTCCAGACCTTTTTTGAAAACCAGGGAATGACCGTCGAAACCTTCGATCACTTCAAAAGCGGTATCCACCTTGATGAAGATCATGAGGATGAAATCCTCTATCTCGGTACCAAAACGAGAACATCAGAAGCGGTAACGCCCCGAAGCAGTAGCGAACAATTCTGTCACCTGACTGAGGCAATTGGATAAATGAATATTTTTGATGAACTAGAGTCCGGCGTGCAGTGCTATGCACGATCCTTTCCCCAGACATTTCACCGGGCACAGGGGGAGTTCCTGTACGACGAAAATAATAATGAGTATCTGGACTTCCTGGCCGGCGCAGGAACACTGAATTATGGTCACAACCACCCGGTATTCAAAGAAGCACTGCTGGAATACATTCAGGCTGATGGTATTACCCACGGCCTTGATATGCACACAAAAGCCAAAGAAGCATTTCTGACCACCTTCAACGAGAACATTCTGAAACCCAGGGAACTGGATTACGTTGTACAGTTTACCGGACCAACCGGCACCAATGCCGTTGAAGCCGCCCTGAAACTGGCAAGAAAAGTGACCAGCAGAACCGATGTCATTGCTTTCACAAACGGATTCCATGGCGTGAGCCTTGGCTCCCTGGCCGCCACGGGCAATAGCCACCACCGCAACGGCGCCGGAATCAGCCTGAACGGTGTCAGTCGACTGCCCTACGACGGCTACTTTAATGAGGCCCTTGATACAACAGAGTATCTGGATAAGGTACTGGGTGATTCAAGCAGTGGTGTTGATCTTCCTGCGGCAGTGATCGTTGAAACAGTGCAGGGTGAAGGCGGCATTAATGCAGCAAGCTTTGAATGGCTGAAAAATCTGGAAAACGTCTGCAGAAAATACGACATACTCCTGATTGTTGATGACATTCAGGCAGGCTGTGGCAGAACGGGGACTTTTTTCAGCTTTGAAGAGGCCGGCATAAAGCCTGACATTGTGACACTGTCAAAATCCCTCAGTGGTTACGGCCTCCCATTTGCCGTTGTCCTTTTCCGCCCAGAGCTGGATCAGTGGAAGCCCGGTGAACATAACGGTACATTCCGCGGCAACAACCTGGCCTTCGTCACTGCCAAGGTGGCCATCGACCACTATTGGTCCGACAATGAATTTTCCACAAGCATTAAGAAGAAATCACTCAACATTGCCAACCGTCTGAAAACCATTGCCGAGTTACATGAAGACAGAAGTCTGACCACACGTGGGCGAGGCATGTTCCAGGGGATTGACTGCGGCACCGGCGAGCTGGCAGCAAAAATCACCCGTAACTGCCTTAAGAATGGGCTGATTATTGAAACCAGCGGCCCTGACGACCAGGTCGTCAAACTGCTCTGCCCGCTGATTATCAGTGAAGAGAGCCTTGAAAAAGGTCTCAATATTATTGAGAACGCATTTGCAGAAGAGTGCAAGACAGAAAGCAAACCGCTCAGTAAAAAAAATCAATTTCGCAACCTGTTCCAGGTAGCCAGCTGAGATAATAAAAAATGATTGTACGAACACTTAAAGACGCAGAGCAGTCAGAGCGCCGTGTTGTCTCCCCTGACGGGCACTGGGAAAGCACTCGGATGCTGCTTAAAGACGACAACATGGGGTTTTCTTTCCATATCACTACCATTTATGCCAATACCGAAACCCATATCTGGTATCAGAACCACCTGGAATCCGTCTACTGCATCAGTGGTGAAGGCGAAATTGAAACACTGGCCGACTCAAAAGTTTATCCCATCAAACCGGGAACCCTCTACGTTCTGGATAAGCACGATGAGCATCTTCTGAGAGGCCATAGCGAGCTTAAGCTTGCCTGCGTTTTCAACCCGCCGTTGACTGGCCAGGAAGTTCACGACAAAGATGGTGTTTATCCGCTTCTGGAAGACAGTTGATCAAGTCATGCAGCAGCAAAATGATCTTTATCCATCAAGAATCAATGATAAGTACGACATTACCTGGCGTACTGCCCCAGTTCTGCACCCCTCTGATATCCACCCGGCAGAACATCTGACTGAAGACCTGCTGCAACATTATCAGGAAAAATGGGTACACGCTGATACCAGACCTCTTTTTCATCAAAGAGGTCATCGCCTTCATCAGTGCGCTGGAAAGGATGAAACAGGGATATGGTGTACCCAGCGACCAGAGCCTTTCATACCTTGCCAGTAAATACTGGTATTGACTGCGCTGAAGCAAAAGCGGGTTCAGCCCTGTTTTTTGAATGCATTGTGATGCATGGCTCAAACAGTAAAATCACACCATGTCCAGGAAGCAACCTGTTCTTTGCTTACAACCAAATTAATAATCGAGTGGGTGATCCATTTTGTGGAAAAACTCCTCGCCCGGAATACCTATGCTCTCGCCAAACCATGACGCCGATTTAAAGCACCCCAGAAAAATGCCACATACCGTTGAAAAAATTGGCGGCACTTCTATGAGCCAATACCGGGATGTTCTGAACAATATCTGGCTCAATGAAAAGAACGGCAGCATCTCTAACCGGATTTTTGTCGTCTCCGCTTATGCCGGTATAACCGACCTGCTGCTGGAACATAAGAAAACCGGCGAAGCCGGGGTCTACAGCTGCTTTATCGAAGGTGAAAAGGAAGATGCATGGCTGGATATGCTGGGCAAACTCGAGACACGGCTGCTGGAAATTAACAAAGACATGTTTTCTGGTCACTACCTGTCACAAGCCAACCAGTTTATTCGACAGCGAATTGCTGATGCCCAAACCTGCATGACCAGCCTTCACAGTCTGTGCTCATACGGCCATTTTCAGCTCCAGCAACATCTCGCCACTGTCCGGGAAATGCTGGCCTCTATTGGTGAGGCTCACAGTGCTTTTAACTCCACCCTGCTTCTGAAATCCCGGGACATTAACGCCCGGTTTGTTGATCTTACAGGCTGGAAAACCAGCGAACCGCTTCCGATGGATGAAATGATCAAACAAGCCTTTGAAGGGTTTGATCCATCGAAACAGCTACTCATTGCGACTGGCTATATACACTGTCAGGAACAGCTGATGAAGACCT
This sequence comes from uncultured Endozoicomonas sp., assembly GCA_900299555.1. GTDB lineage: Bacteria > Pseudomonadota > Gammaproteobacteria > Pseudomonadales > Endozoicomonadaceae > Endozoicomonas. Next base: position 7,414 of record OODV01000153.1, on the reverse strand, counting down.
TTGATCGTGGCTACAGTGAAATGACCTTTGCAAAAATCGCTGCGGTCACCGAAGCCCGGGAAGCCATTATTCATAAGGAGTATCACCTTAGCAGTGCTGACCCCAAGCTGGCAGGGAAAAACAATGTTATCCCCATTGGTATGACCAACTTTGACGTTGCCGACAAATTATCCAATCTAGGTATGGAAGCCATTCACCCAAAAGCCGCACAGGAAATCCGGAAAAGCGGCATAAAGCTAAGAATCAAAAATACATTTGAGCCTGAGCACTTAGGAACCATTATTGATCAGAATTACTGTAACCCGAGACCCTGTGTAGAAATTATTGCCGGGCGCAAAGATATCGCCGCCATTGAAATATTTGATCAGGAAATGTTGGGCTCTATCGAACACGACCTGCAAATCAGCCGGCTCATTCAGGATCTGAAATTGCAGCTGGTCAATAAAGAGTCTGATGCTAACAGCATCACCTTCTACCTCACAGGGAGCCGGAAAAAAATTAACCGCCTGGTCCGCCTGACAGAGCAAAAGTACCCGACGGCGGAGGTAGCTATTCACAAAGCAGCCATCGTTTCCGCGATTGGTTCCGACCTGAAGGTGAAGGGTATACTCGCTAAAACGGTCTCAGCGCTATCGGATGCAGATATTAATGTGATGGCCCTGCACCAAACCATTCGACAGGTTGAAATGCAGTGTATCGTTGCCGAGTCAGACTATGAGAACGCCATTCGCGCACTGCATAAAACACTGGTAGAAAATGAAAATCACGGCTCTGTTATCCGGCGCTATGTGGCAGCCTGAACAAGGAGCAGTAATCTGGAAACACAAACAGGCAGGCAGATGCAGTTACTCCTGCATCTGCAAAGGCTTTGGCACACGTTTGAAACACTCACCTTTAGCCAGCCCCGGAAAGCACACCAATATCACCATACCGCACTGACAATAGTGAAATCGTTGATAGATAGTCTCTGGTATATACTGAAAGCATACATTCAATATGAAAGGAGCAATATTAAGAGCCAACATCGCTTGCCGGTGATTTCCATTTGGCCTGATGAGCATCAAAATTTCTGAACATACGGCTTCAGAATCAAATCAGGAGAGTAAAATGACGGATAAAAACACCAAAAATAACGTTAATAAAGCAAGCCTGATTGTACCTTCCCGGAAGCAAGTTGCAGCCATGGCACTTCAGGGTCTGCTGGCAAACCCCAACTTCAGTGAATGGACCGAAGAAAAACTGGCCAGAAAGGCAGCAGAAGCCGCTGATGAGTTGATCAAACAATTAAAGTACAGTAAATCATAACCCACCAGATTCCTCCGGCTTCCACATTCAACCGTTGAAGCCTTCACTCCTCACCAATAAGGTTTCCAGCAGATTGATAATAATGACTTTCTGTCCACTCTACAGCCTTCTGAAAGGCAAGATCACCATAATCAGAACAGCTGAAACGACGGGTTTGATGTACTTTTGAACAGTTTGGTTTCACCAGGTGGGCTTGCCAGCCGGCTTGTCCATTTTTGAGCGCGTACTTTTCAATTTTCAGCATAACTGATGACATATTCCGCTATTTATTCTGGCTATCTACGAATAATGTCAGATTACCACTCCAGGGATGACAGATTCGTTACAGCCAAACATCAATCAACAGCGCAATTATCAACCAACTCGTTAATACGCACATTGATACGTATCAGTACTTAAAAGATTTATTTTAAAACGACTCTGGTTACCCCTGTTGCATCAATGTTCGATACCTTGATCATAGATTGACTACGCTTCTGCAAGTCTGAGTTTTTTATCGTACTGAATCGGTGACCTTTCAAAAACGCTGCAAAGTGAAATATTACTCTCCTGCGCCAGGGCAAGAAGAAGGTTCAGATGACCTCAGGTGATACCACTCACCATCTTTACACCCGCTATTCCACTTCGGGCCATAAACTGTGAGTCAACTGACCAGCCGAAACTTCCCTGCAGCCAGATCGATTCTCCCCAGACCATATAGGGGTAAAGTCTGGTAACCCTTTTGACTCAGCCCGTGCACGCAGAGGACCTAAAGCAATAGAAGCGTAGGGAAAATCCGGTGCATCGCTGGAAATATTATTCAGGTCTTTCATTAATCGATTACTTAACCCTCGGGCAGGACGACCGGAAAACAGGTTCGTCAACGCCGTTGATGCCACTTGAGACTTCAAAGCATCCCGGTAAACCGGACTGGCTTTTGACTCATCACAGAGCAGGTAGCTTGTGCCAATTTGCACACCGGCTGTGCCGAGATCCATCATCGTCACAATACCTTGATGGGACGCAATGCCTCCTGCAGCGATAACTGGAACCGTCAGTGTCGTTAATAATGCCCTGACCAATGCATCAGTTCCCATCTGGGATGCAAGATCTGTGGTCAAAAACATCCCTCGATGACCACCAGCCTCCACGCCCTGGGCAATCACAATATCCACCCCATTGGCTTCCAGCCAGACCCCTTCCTCAAGGGTAGTAGCTGAAGACATAATCATCGTTCCCCTGGACTTGATACGCCTGACAAGATGCTCTGCTGGCAAACCAAAGTGAAAACTGATCACGGGTGGTTTATGGGTCTCCAGAATCTCGGCAGTAGCGTCATCAAAAGGCACTCTCAGGTTGCCCATCTGATTCGGCGGGCTGACATTCATCTCTGCATAATACGCTGCCAACCTCTGTTCCCAGACTACTATCTTGTCGTTATCTATTTCCGGCATTTTATGGCAGAAAAAATTCAGGTTATAAGGTTTATGAGAGTGCTGTTTAAATGCTGCGATTTCGGTGAGCACCTGTTCAGGACTCAACATGCCACAGGGAATCGAGCCCAGCCCTCCAGCCTCAGCAACCGCTGCCGCCAGTTCCCAGTTCTGAACGCCTGCCATGGGCGCCTGAATAATGGGAAAGTCCAACCCCAGCATATGATGCAGCAACATCATCAAACTCCATGAAATGTTTTACCTTGGGATGACGAAAGCCTTCACACCCTTAACGCGATGTTCTGGCAACATCTCCGTGCTTATTTTCAGGAACGTACATATTCAATAAATTCCCCAGCAACATCAGCAGAGCCCCAACCATCAATGCAATTTCCAGAGGCTCGGCATAGAATGCAACGCCTACCATGGCAATGGCCGGCAACCTCAGAAAGTCCATAGTAACGACCACGGTAGCTTCTGCAGTCTGCATGGCTTTAGCCATGCAGAAATGGGCGGTCAGCGCGCTGATACCGATAACGGTAATCCAGAACCACTGAACATCGGTAGGGTTTTGCCAGTTCAGCAATGAAAAACATAAACCAATAGGTAACTGCACCAGGCACATGTAAAACAGAATGGTCAGTGGGTGTTCAGTAGCAGCAAGAGATTTTGTCGAAGAGTGGGCAACGGCATAACAGATGGCTGCACCGAGCACGATCAGTGAAGAATAGCTTATAACCCCACTGCCGGGCTGAACGATCACAATAACCCCGACCAGCCCCAGAATTATGGCAAAGACTTTCCTGATCGTAAGCTGCTCATTCAGGAATAGGCAGGCAATCAATGCTGTCCATAGGGGCACGGTAAACTCCAGGGCAAAGACCTCCGCGAGAGGCAATAGCCCGATACCCAGAAACCACCCATATGACCCGGTAAAGTGAACAACATTCCGGATGCTATGGAGGCAAGGGCGGCCTGTACGGTACCGTTCTACCTTCCCTGAACCGGCAATCATCAGAGAAATAACAACCAGCCCGATAACACTTCGGAAAAACAAAACCTGGAACGTGTCAACCAGCCCACTGAGTTCACGAACTCCGACAGCCATCAAGCTAAAGGATGATAATGCGCCAACCATCCATGAAGCGGGTTTAATAATGATGATATTCTCCCCGGGGCCTACCCTTCCAGGTTTCAGATATTTTATCCGTAATAATACCCGCCCAAACCTGATATCCGGACTCATTTGGATGATAGCCATCCTCGGCCATCAAAGAAGCGTCAGGCGATGTCTCACTCTGAATGTATACCCACCCTTCCTGCTGGCAGAGCTGTTGTAACTGTCTATCCAGAAGGTATGCCTTTATCCCCAGCACCCAGCTTAATGGGGGTGGAAGTAGAGGAAATCGGTTTATCTTCGGAATTGAGGTAACAAACACTCTGGTATGACCAGCAGAAAAACGACAGACGCACGCTTTCATGTTTTTATTGAATATCAGGCCTCTGGTAAGTTTGGTCGTATCATTGACTCCAAAACTGACAATCAAAACATCAGGCTCTTTAATGGTCGCCTCAAATGATAAAGAATCGATAACTCTGGCACCATTTTTTGCCAGTATTTCCCAGTCAAACTCTAGACTCAGAGCTTGATTCATATTACTGATAACCTGACGGGTCAGCCCCTGTTTAATATCTTTGACACCAACCCCGGCGACGGGACTTTCACCGATATGAAGGATAGAAAATGCTGCGTTATTGATCTTTACCCTTCTGCCGGCCGCTTCAGGAAGACGAACTGCCTTTCTTTTTAAATGAAAGCCCTGGTATAGCGCGATAAAAAGAAGCAAGAGAGCACATAAAATAATGATCAGCAAAATTTCATGCATCAACACAACCCTTTTTAAGAGCGAAGTCAGGGGCTGGATAGGGTTTGGCAAAGGTAAACGACTTCTCAGTCGAGCCCCGGGTATCCAGAAGCTCAAGCGCCTGCCTGCCTTCCGTCACCGTTGGGATATAACCGGCAGGAATCCACCATAAGGCAAGATGAGAACCTTCCAGTTTATCGAACCACGCTTTCTTCTGCTTAAGAACGGTCAAATGCTCCCCTGAATAAATATACCGCTTCAAATCCTCATAGCTTTGCCACACAGACATATTGATAATGATCAGTTCATCATCAAAAACCGAGATATCAGTGGCATCCCCCTCATCGGTCTGCAGGCGCCAGACAAAACCAGGGCTGTTATCCGCAAGGTTGTTAATATAGTCAAGCTGGTCTGTAAATCCCTTCATAACCGGGCTGTCCAATGGCGCTTTTGCTTTAGCGATATTGACCTGGGCAAGGTGAAACGTTGCCATTACTTCCTTTCCTTATAATTCTTAGGCTCTGTGGACATTCTGGAAAATGTCGACAGCTTATCCAGAAGGCTGTCCGAAAGTTTCAGGCAGCGCTCTCAGTCAGTGACAACCTTTCCTTGAGAAGTTCTGTCTTTTCTCAACACGACCATCGTAAACAATGATGCGGTAACAAACATCAGCAGGCTGTAGACACTGGGACCAATAGACATGGTTTCACTTTCCAGAATCGTGACGGTAACCAGCAGGGCAAGCGTACCGTTCTGAAGCCCCACTTCCAGGCAGATGGTTCTGGCCTGTTGCTCATTATCCACCAGCCACTTACCCGCCAGATACCCCATCACCATGGTCAGCACATTAAGAGCCAGTGCAGCAAAACCTGCCTGCAGCAGGTAGGTGAAAACTTTTTCACCCAGCTCCAGGGTAATACTGACAATCATCAGCGCAAGCAAAGCAGCGGATAGTTTGTTGACGTAGGGTTCTGCTTTTTCAGCAAAATTCTGCCATTGAAAACGGATACCCATACCAAGCAACGTCGGAATAATAGTAATCGCCATCAACTTGACCCAGGTAGATAACACGGGCAACTCAAACTGTGCGTTTTCACCGGCGTAATAATGAATCGCCCAGTTACCCAGCAGTGGAATCGTAAAGGTGGTTACAAACCCGGCAATGGTCGTTAATGAAATGGAAAGCCCGACATCCGCTCGGGCCAGAAGGCTGTATAAGTTTGATGTAGTCCCCCCGGGGCAAAGTGCCAATATGAAAATCCCAATGGCCAGCTCGCCACTTAACCCCGCCAGATCAATAATAACCAGCGCAACAATTGGCAACAGCAGCATTTGACAGGTAATACCCACCAGAAAAGCCCTGGGTTGCATAAAGACTCTGGTAAAATCTTTGGAAGTGAGGCTTAACCCAACACCAGTCATGATAAGAATGAGTGCGACAGGAAGCCCTATCCCAACAAGTGCCTGATACATGGGTGAAATCCTTACTCTTGTTTATTGTTATTTTTGTCCGATGATTCTGCAGACTTTACCGCAATAACACAATGGTGAATTCAGCCATTCAGAGCACCGTTAACAGTCCTTTAATAGTCCAGTGCTTCCCCGTCACAATCCAAAAGCCTGCCGCAGTCCTTTTTTGAAATCCGACCAATCAAATCGCTGATCTTAATAGCTGCCTTTTCAGTTGATCCGGAAGGAGCCCCCGCACCTCCCATTTTGGTATCAATCCAGCCAGGATCCACACAGGAAATAATAAATTGCTTATTATCTTTTTCCTCATCAGCGGCCTTAAAAACGCCCATATGAAGAGCCGCCTTGCTGGAGGCATAGGTCATACCCATTTTGGCAAGCTTTGGATTGTCCTCTGAGAACCGGCTACCTGCACTGCCAATAATCAAGAATTTCTGAGGTGTACCTGTTCCAGAGGACTGCGCCTGCTCTGCACCCGACAGTAATTGCCCATCATCTTTCATCAGGTTGCTGATAAGAACCAGATGGCCGGCACTGTTACTTGAGTAGGCTTCAGCTAACATTTCCGGATGATACTTTAAATTCCGAAGTGTATTTTCCTTTGGATCACGGGGCTTAAAAATGGCAGCACAACTGCAAAGCACATCCACATGCCCATATTTACTCTTATAATTTTCGGCAAAATTCTTTATGCCAAAAAAGTCAGTCAGTTCCAGTTTTGAGCAGTTAACCTGGTCAGGGTAGTTTCTCTTCAACTCCCGTAAGTTATCTGGCAAAGCCTCGCTGCGATAAGTCAGCATCACTTTAGCACCGGGTTTACTGGATAGAATCGCTCTGCCAAGCTCATACCCCAATCCGCCACCAGCACCAGTTATGATGTACTTCACAGGTAGAACAGAACGCAGATAGTATGATGAGAGTGCCGATCGATGACTCGAGCCAGTGGTCACTCTCGGTATCTTTATGGGGGAACTTTCAGCCGGTAACACAGAGTGCGCACCGTGAAGCCGTTTTACAGCAGAACGCGTTTGTGGAGTATGGGCATATCCGGGCTGCCCCCCCGATGCGGCTATTGAAAACATAGTATCTCCTACTCAGTCTATTTCCGAGAAATGGTAGCCGAATAGCCCTGTTTCTCTTCTAACAAGACTGGCAGCAGAACTGACACTCTGATCTAACGTCACACCAGCGGATACTCATAAGAATTTTATTTAGATTAGACATTAAGGACTTCCCCGAATGCTTCCAGGGATAACAATAAGGTGTAGAAGTTCAGACCTGACCTGACAGTTACCGATTTTCAAGAGGGTGTCTGTCAGGTCAAATTCAGGCTATGAACTTTTCCTTCCAGATCTCTTTCCA
>OODV01000123.1 GCA_900299555.1 uncultured Endozoicomonas sp. | reverse complement strand
TTATTCCCCGGTTCACGATTCGTGGCTGCTGGAACCGATATGAGCAAAAATTAGAGCTGATTTCAAATAATCAGCACGAACGAACATTAAGCTCGAAACCCAGAGCAGCATAGACTGCTTGTAGAGTCGGTAATACAAGAGAATTGGCCAGATCAGAAGTTACACTGGCGATGCTTTATTAATTTCAGAAATAAACTTCTCAAACGTCCGTAATGTCTATGCTCTAAAGCTGAGAACTCAACGTAACCTTACTAAAAAGAAAATGTACTGTTTAGCCAAGAGCCAGTTTAATCCTATCAGATAGTGGAAAACCGGAGTCAGACGATGATGCACTTCCCCCGATTTGTTGGACTCCATTACCAAAATTGAACTAGGATTTTGCATGCCAAGAATGATGACCTCCCACTCTCCCCTACCTATATAGCTCTCTCCATAGCACCTCCCCCACTTATAAACCATTCGTCCAGATTGACAGGGATTGGCCGTATAGTATGCTCTCAAGTGTCGAAAGAACTTGCCTGTAACCACTAATAACCATTAATGGTTGTACGCAAGTGCAGTTGTAAGTGACTGATTCGTATATAACTCATTGAAAATAAAGGGGGTGATTTCCCCCTTATATTAATATGAAATATCCGTGCTCAGCTACAATACCCTGCGTTATGTTCCATGAATTTCTCCCCTGAAGCTCTCCTGAAGAGCAGGCCGGAATTCTTATCGCTTTTCATTCTGGATAACACAATGTCTTGGATTCAAGTCAGACTGGACACTACTTCTGACCATGCTGAAATTCTGGAAGACCTGCTTCTGGAAGCAGGTGCCTGTGCCGTAACCCTGCAGGATGCAAAAGATCAACCGGTCTATGAGCCGGAACTGGGTACGACCCCGCTGTGGAATAACACCGTCGTCGTTGGCCTGTTTGATGCCCAAACCCGCACCGATAATGTGATCCCGTTTCTCAAAGAGAATGCCGGACTGAACCCTTTCCCTAATCACAAGGTCGAACTGGTGGAAGATAAGGACTGGGAAAGAGAGTGGATGACCCACTTCCATCCAATGCAGTTTGGTGACCGTCTGTGGGTTTGCCCAAGCTGGAAGGAAGTTCCAGATCCAGAGGCCGTTAACCTGATGCTGGATCCAGGTCTGGCATTTGGCACCGGAACTCACCCTACTACGGCACTTTGTCTCCGCTGGCTTGATCAGCAGAGCCACCTGGAAGATGGCCTGAACGGTAAAGAAGTCATCGATTATGGCTGTGGCTCAGGTATTCTTGCCATTGCCGCACTTCTGCTGGGAGCACAATCGGCCGTCGGTGTTGACCTCGACCCACAGGCACTGGAAGCCACTATCGAGAATACAAGACGGAACAGTATCCCAATGGGAAAACTTGACGTCTTCCTGCCGGATGATGAGCCAACCGATCAGGCCGATGTTGTATTAGCCAATATCCTGGCTGGTCCACTGACTCAACTGGCTCCCAAACTGGCCAGTCTGACCAGGGAAGGCGGTTCCATTGCACTGTCAGGTATTCTGGCTGAGCAAGCGGATGAAATTATTCAAACCTATGAACAGTGGTTTGCGATGGATGCCCCCGTCACTTTTGATGGCTGGGCCATGCTCTCTGGTAAACGACGTTCATAAAAAGTCATGCATAGGATGCAGGTATAACAACTCATTGCGGCTTCATGATCAATAGGGCCTGTTGCACCTGCTTCACGAATTAGACTGGATTCAGTACGGGGGCTCTGGTCTAATAAAAAATGCAGCCTAAAGATCAGGTACAAAGTAAACATGACGCCTTCAAGTGTCACTTGCCCCCATTGCCAGACCACATTTCGCATTACCAATGCTCAGCTTAAAGCTGCCAATGGTTCAGTGCGCTGCGGTTCATGCCTGCAGGTATTCAACTCCCTGGATCAGGTCGAGCGTCCAAAAGAGAAGGAAAAAGTAAAAGAGATCGCTCAGACCCTTGAAGAAAACACCACACCCCACCAGGAAGAAGCACCAGTACCGGCACAACCCAGGCAACAGCCTCCGGAAAAGCTGGTAGTCCAACAGCACAAGCCGTTAAAAAGACCGGAATCATCACAACCGGACAAACCCAAAACCAAAGACCTTGACCCTTCTGTAAAGGCAACGGTTGCAACTGCTCCCATGGAGTACGACGGCTACCATCAGCAAAGTATCGAAACCCTGATTCAGGAACTGGATGAACGGGAAACCGAAGAAACCATTAGCGAACATCAGCGTCGCAGAAAAAGAACCTACTGGGGGTTTGCTGCCTGCGCGCTGATGCTTTTGCTCGTTCTGCAATTTGCCTGGTTCAACCGCAACACTCTGTCTCTTAACCCTTCACTCAGGCCTGCCTATGCAATTGCCTGTAACCTGTTTGCCTGTACCCTTCCCCCCCTGGTCGACATTCAGGCCATAAGAAGTGTTGACCTGGTGGTTCGCAGCCATCCGAATCAAAGCAATGCCCTGCAGATAGATGCCGTCATCATCAATCAAGCCAAGCATCCTCAGCCATTTCCAGACCTGGAACTGACCTTTACGGACATCAATGGCAGACTGGTGGCCAACCGCACCTTTACCCCCTCTGAATACCTTGGCGGAGAGCTGGCTGGCTCGGAAGAAATGCCTGAAGCACAACCCATTCGGCTTGGGCTGGAAATTATTGATCCAGGCGAAAGAGCAGTAAACTATCAACTGACATTCAGCGAAAACAAGGCAACACGGTTTAACTAGATGTAGTTCATTAAGACTTTTTTGGAACCACGGAACGTAGAGTACAAAAGCTTTAAACACGAAGATCACAAAGAAGAGAAAAGCTTATCTTTCTCTGTGGTTTAAAGACCTGTTATTTCTTAAGCTATAGCCAGCAGCTTGATCAACTCTTTCCGGTTACCTATCAAATCCGCCAGGCTGTATCGGTTCAATACCACCATAAATGCCGCCACGGCCTCAGCAAGTACCCCTTTCAACTCACACCCAGGCGATATTCGACACATCGGCTGGTCGCACTCCACCACCTTCATGGTGGTTTCCATACACAGCACCAATTCACCGAGATTAATATCTTCCGGCGGTTTGCCCAGGGTAAAGCCGCCACCCTTGCCGCGTAAGGTTTTCAGATAACCCTCATGGCCGAGTTTCTGAACAATCTTCATCACATGATTCCGTGATAAGTCATAGGTGTCCGTTACTTCCTGGATAGAAAGGAGTTGCCCTTCCGGCTGGAGGGCTGCATACATCAAAATCCGAAGGGCATAATCGGTGTGTTTGGTCAGTTTCATTCAAGCATAGACATGGGCAAAAGATGCAACTAGAATGCACTTTAATTAAATGCATTTCAAATACATGTTTATATTTGCGATGGAAAGAGGTGCTTTATGAGCCTGAGTGAACAAACGATTCAAGTCGTCAAAGCCACTGCCCCGGTTCTGGCTGAGCACGGTGAAACCATAACTCAGCACTTCTATCAGCATATGTTCAGCCAAAACCCAGAGCTGCTGAACATCTTCAACGCCACCAACCAGAAAACCGGTCGCCAGCAGGCGGCTCTGGCCAATGCAGTCTATGCCTACGCTGCCAATATCGACAACCTGGGCGTTCTAACCACAGCCGTACAACGAATTGCCCACAAACACGCGAGCTTTAATATCCTGCCTGAACAATACCCGATCGTAGGTAAACACCTGCTCGAAGCAGTGGCTCATGTTCTGGGGTATGCAGCAACGGATGAGATACTCAATGCCTGGAAAGAAGCTTATGACTTTCTCGCCGCATTATTTATCGAAGTAGAGGAAGGAATTTATCGGGAAAGTGAACGGGCTGAAGGTGGCTGGCGGGGAACCCGTGAGTTTCGAGTGGCGAACAAAATTCAGGAAAGTGAGCTGATTACCTCCTTCTACTTTGAACCGGTGAATGGTTTGCCAATATCCGACTATCAACCCGGCCAGTATATTGGCATCTACCTGTACCCAAAGCATTCAGAACATCGTTGCATTCGTCAATACAGCCTTTCTGATGCCCCCAATGGCAAATACTACCGCATTTCGGTAAAGCGCGAAGGCGAAGGAGAAACCAGAGGCATGATTTCTCACCATCTCCATGATGAGGTTCAGATTGGCGATATGGTTGAACTCTGCCCCCCGACCGGTGACTTCTATCTCAACACCCGTAGCGATACACCGATAGTACTCCTCAGCGGTGGTGTAGGCCAAACACCAATGCTCAGTATGCTCAATAGTCTGGTGACTCAAGGCCATCAAAAGCCCATCATTTTTGTTCACAGTGCAACCAACGGCAGAGTTCATGCCTTTAAACAGCATGTAAAAGAAATGACAGACAAACACGAGCATGCTGAACAGATTTTATTCTACGATGCGCCCACTGAAGTATGTTCCGGTCACCATTACGAAGGACGTACGGACCTTGAACTGATCCGCAAAAAGATAGACCTGCCCGGCGCCCACTACTACTTCTGTGGTCCCTTGGGGTATATGGCCATGGTGAAAAAATCGCTGCAAAGCTGGGGAGTGACAGAAGACCGCCTCCACTATGAAGTATTTGGCCCCCATAAAGACATCTGATTTAAAGGCTTTTTAACCACAAAGGGCACCGGTAATTGCTCCTGCATTACCGGCACTTCCGCCATCCCTGGCAGTCGCACAAAGCTCACGGAGAAGAGAAAAAAACTTATCTTTCTTTGCTCTGTACACGACAAAAATCAGAAGTGAGTCAGCGGGATCCTCTATCTTGAGGTTTTTACCACAAAATTCATCTCGACAATGGAACCTGCCGACTTACTCATCACGCAGTTTAGAACCTATCTGAACTGGAACAAGTGCCGACTTAGCGTCCTCGCCTATCTTGTGCTGGGTCTGCTGCAAAAGCAGACCGTAAACTCCAAACACCTTGCAACCACCTTTCCCGGAAAGTCACAGACTGCATCCTGTTAAAACCACATTCAGCGATTCTTTCTCGAAGTGGTTTTTGAGGAAACTGTTACTGCCAGGATGATCGCAGGCCTGCTTGCACCTGAAGGCAAATGGCAACTCAGCATTT
>OODV01000154.1 GCA_900299555.1 uncultured Endozoicomonas sp. | reverse complement strand
TCAGTCCTTTGACAACAGGTTTCAGGAAAATATCAATTGGTGTGGTGAAAGACAGTTTGAACGTTATCTTCAACATTAAATACGACTCAAACACCAAACCAAGCGATAAAACTGCTTTCAAGAACAAGCTGTAAGTAAGGAAGCCTCATGAAAAAAATAGTAACTGCTATCGCACTGTGCAGTGCGGCTATCTCCGGTATGGCTCAGGCTCAGGAATCCATCCGTTTTGGTATGGAAGCGACCTATCCACCGTTTGAATTCATCAATGAAAAGAACGAACTGACCGGCTTCGATGTCGAACTGGCCAACGCCATCTGTGCAGAGCTGGATGCCACCTGTGAGTTCAATAACCAGCCTTTTGACAGTCTGATTCCCGGCCTTAAATTCCGTCGCTTTGATGCGGTTATCTCCGGCATGGATATCACCCCGAAACGAATGAAACAAGTGTCCTTCACCCAGCCCTATTATGAAAACTCAGCCATCTTTGTTGCTGCCAGCAAAAGCGCATTGACTGGCCAGAAAGATCTGAAAGGCAAAACGGTGGGCGTTCAAAATGGCAGTACTCACCAAGCCTATCTGATCGATAAGCTGGAAGCTCAGGGCGTCAAAACCCGTCCATACGACAGCTACCAGAATGCGTTGCTGGATATGACCAACGGCCGGGTGGATGCCGTGTTTGCTGATACTGCCGTAGCCCGTGAATGGCTTGCTCAACAGAGTGAAGGTCAGTACGAGACTGTGGGCGAAGAGGTCAAGGATGCCAATTATTTTGGTATCGGTATGGGCATTGCCGCTCGCAAGGGTGACCCTCTGGTAGAAAAGCTGAATGCAGCACTGACTCAGGTAAAAGAAAGCGGTGTATATCAGCAACTGCACACCAAGTATTTCAACTCTGCTGCCAACTAATTTATCCCGTTAACCCCTATTCCCACGTTTTCAGGCCCTGCTGGTCCTGCGTGGGAATGCATGATCCGATAGTGAGGTAACTGTGGGCCTGACCGCGCTCTTCGCTGAAGCGACCGTGATGACCCTGGGGCTGGCCCTGTCATCGCTGGCATTGGGCCTGTTAATGGCCATCACCTTCTCTCTTGCCGAGCTGAGCCGCTTTAAGCCGCTTGCGCTCACCACCAGTACCATTGTTGCTGTTTTGCGTGGCCTGCCTGAAATACTGGTGATCTTTTTCGTCTATTTTGGTTCAACCCATGCCATCTTCCTGCTAACTGATGAGTTTGTTGAAGTCAGTCCATTTCTGGCAGGCACCATTGCACTGTCGTTAATTTATTCAGCCTATGCATCCCAGACGCTTCGGGGCGCTTTTATGGCGATACCCAGGGGACAGACTGAAGCCGCCAGTGCTTTGGGTATTAGCAAAGTCCGCTGTTTTTTCCGGATCACACTGCCACAGAGCTGGAGACATGCACTGCCCGGCCTTGGTAATCAATGGCTGGTACTGCTCAAAGATACGGCTCTGGTCGCCTTGATTGGCGTTCATGACCTTTTGTTACAGGCGAAAATGACGGCCGCCAGCACTTACGAGCCGTTTACCTGGTATGGCATTGCCGCTCTGATTTATCTGGCCATCACCCTGATCAGCCAGAACATCCTTGAACGAATGAAGTTACGCTCAAACCGCCACCTGACTTCCAGCCAGAGTAAAATGGAAACGTCTACCGAATCGGCAGTGACATCCAGCGAGGCCACAGCATGAATATGGAATATCTGCCTGAGTTACTGAAAGGTCTGGGAACCACCCTGGAACTTACCCTTGTCAGTCTGCTTACCGGACTGGTTCTGGCCATTCTGTTTACGATTGTTCTTTCCCTGAAGGTGAAAGCACTGACCTGGCTGGTCAAACTTCAAATACTGCTGTTTACCGGCACGCCATTGCTGATTCAGATCTTCCTGATTTATTACGGTCCAGCTCAGTTTGACCTTATCAAAGACAGTGTTATCTGGCCGCTGTTAAGCAAGCCCTGGTTCTGCGCCATGCTGGCCCTGGCGCTAAACTCAGCGGCTTACTCCACTCTGCTGTTTAAGGGTGCCATTGATGCTGTACCCAGGAGCGACTGGGAAGCCTGCATGGCACTGGGCATGACTCATAAGCAGGCACTTCTGAAAGTGATCCTGCCCCATGCGGCTCGCCGTGCACTGCCGGCCTATGGCAACGAGATCATTCTGGTCATGAAAGGTTCATCTTTGGCCAGTACCATCACACTGATGGATCTGATGGGCTATGCTGCCAGACTGAACGCACAAACTTACGACACATTAACCGTGTTCACCATGGCAGGTTTGATCTATCTGGCCATGACTGGCGTTCTGACTTTGCTGATTCGGTTTATGGAGCACAAAGTCTTAGCATTCAGCCGCACTTAATTTTCTTTGAACCACAGAGAGTACAAAGGGCACAAAGAAGAGCTTTTCTTTTTCTTCGTGATCCTTGTGATCGCTGTGGTTTAACCCACATTTCCCACTCCTGAAAGTTCGACAGTTATTATGGTTTCCCCCGATGCTGACCAATGACATGATTTTTGAAGAAACACTGACCCCTTCCATTGCCAGATACAACATGAATGGTCTGGCCATTCTAAAAATTCAAAGCCCTAAGTGTGAAGCGGCCATATCCCTTCACGGCGGCCACCTGTTTCAATTCAAACCAACCGGTGAACAAGACGTAATCTGGCTCAGCAATAAAGCCATTTTCTCAGAAGAGAAGGCAATACGGGGAGGCGTACCCGTCTGCTGGCCATGGTTTGGACCGGTCGGTTCACCCTCCCATGGTTTTGCCCGAACCAGTAACTGGCAGTTGCTGGATCACGAGGAAAATGAGAAGGCGGTTACCATTCGTCTCAAACTCAGTGCCTCCAAACAGACCCGAGCGGTCTGGCCCAATGATTTCAGTGCAGTTCTGACCTTTACCCTGGGAGAGACTCTGCGAATAAATCTGGAAATGATCAACACCGGCGAGACACCCTGGCAGTGGAGTGGAGCACTGCACACTTACTTTGCTATTGCAGAAGCCACCGAAACCTGGATTACTGGCGCCGGTACTTCCTATATCGACAGTCTGAAAAATGACCTGCCTTGTGAAACAACAGAAGCGTTGATCATTAATCAGTCCATCGACCGGATTTATACGACGCCGGAGGAAACCATATCGATTCATGATCAGGGCAACCAGCGCATTATTAATGTTCTTAACCGGGGGCATAACTCAGCGGTTATCTGGAATCCATGGAAAGGCCTGAGCAGAAGCATGGGGGATATGAGTGATGATGGGTATGAAACCATGGTCTGCGTTGAAGCGACCCAATATGCAAAGGATCTCGCATCAGGCTCACTGTTAATGCCGGGAGAAAAACAGTCGTTAAGCACTGAAATCAGTGTGACTTCAGCAGAATAATTAACAGGCTACACATTCCCATGGGATTTCATGGGAATGTCCCTTCACACGGTTGCTGCTGCCAGAATCATCTCCACAGCACTGTCCGACATCGCATCGATGGAGTTTCTATCCAGATAGATCCCATCATTTAATAAGCGACTCATACCGTGCAGCATGCTCCAGCTCACCTGGGCAAAGCGCAGGCAGTCGATATCTTTTGATAATTTGCCCTTCTCCTGCCAACTGCGAATAAGATCAACATAATCCTGAAAACAGGCAAAAGAAGCCGCTTTAAGGCTTTCTGTAGGCTCTCCATTTTTCCAGACAGGCCGACCAAACATCAGGTCATACTCTTCTGGGTGTTTCCAGGAAAGATCCATATAAGACCGGACAAATGCCTTCAACCAGCGGTTCATATCACCAGACTGCTCACGCATCAGTTGCGCAAAATGAGCCTGCCATGTCTGAAAACCCTGTTCAGAAATGGCACAGAGTAAGGCATTCTTATCTTTAAAATGATGATAGGCTGCGGTCCTCGACACCCCTACCCGCTCAGCCAGGCTTCGCATGGAAATACCATCCACTCCCTGCTCCCCAATCATCCGGGTTGCCTCTTCAAGCAGCTTCTGGTGTAGGTTGCCATGATGATAGGGTTTTCTGGCAGTCATAAGTCGTTTAATGCCTGTCTGCTATTTGCTACAAGATGGTGAAGTCCAGAGTCAATGCAAATTATCTTGACAGTGTCAAAATAGCATTTTATCTTGACAGCGTCTAGATAAGGCGTCGAATCACAAGAAGGATTATAAAATGACCACTCCCTACCCACATCTTCTGGCACCGCTGGATCTGGGTTTCACCACGCTGAAAAACCGGGTTCTAATGGGCTCCATGCACACCAACCTGGAAGAGCAGCCCAACGGTTTTGAACGACTGGCGGCTTATTTTGCCGAACGCGCAGCCGGAGGTGTAGGGCTCATTGTGACTGGTGGTATTGCACCTAACCAGGAGAGCGGGGGGATGCCAGGTGCGGCCACCATGGAAACCATGGATGATGTAAAGCACCATCAGGTGGTCACAGATGCGGTTCATGAGGCGGGTGGTAAAATCTGTATGCAGATTCTCCATACCGGTCGTTATGCCTACCATCCGAAAAGTATTGCCCCCAGCGCTATTCAGGCGCCAATCAACCCTTTCAAGCCCAAAGAACTGTCATCAGACGAAATTGATGTACAGATTGAGAACTTTGTGAATTCTGCAGCCCTGGCAAAAGAGGCAGGCTACGATGGCGTGGAAATCATGGGTTCTGAAGGTTATTTCATCAACCAGTTCATCGTTAACCGCACTAACCAGCGGCAGGATGATTGGGGGGGAGAGTACAATAAACGTATTCGTCTGCCAGTAGAAATGGTGAGAAAGACCCGCGAAGCGGTAGGTTCTGATTTCATTATCATTTACCGTCTGTCCATGCTGGACCTGGTAGAAGGCGGGAGCAGCTGGGATGAGATCATTCAACTGGCAAAAGAAATCGAAAAAGCCGGTGCCACCATCATCAACACCGGTATTGGCTGGCATGAAGCCCGAGTGCCTACCATTGCAACAATGGTTCCAAGAGCTGCCTTTACCTGGGTGACGGCAAGAATTCGTAACGAAATAAACATTCCAGTGATCACCTCCAACCGCATTAATATGCCGGAAACGGCAGAAGAAGTGCTGGCCCGTGGTGATGCAGACATGGTTTCCATGGCCCGCCCCATGCTGGCAGATGCTGAGTGGGTTAATAAGGCGGCTGAAGGCCGTGCGGATGAAATCAACACCTGCATTGGCTGTAACCAGGCCTGCCTTGACCACGTCTTTTATCTAAAACCCGTCAGTTGTCTGGTAAACCCCAGGGCATGCCATGAAACGGAACTGAACTATCTGCCAACCAGTGAACCCAAGAAACTGGCAGTGGTGGGAGCAGGCCCTGCCGGCATGGCATTTGCCACCACAGCAGCCTACCGTGGTCACAAAGTTACCCTCTTTGATGCAGCGGACAAAATCGGTGGTCAATTCAATATTGCCAAGACCGTTCCGGGTAAGGAAGAGTTTGAGGAAACCCTTCGTTACTTTAAGCGGCAAATCGAGCTAACCGGTGTTGAACTTAAGCTCAACCACCGGGTATCAGCTGATGAGTTGGAAAACGGTGATTTTGATGAAGTCATTGTTGCCACCGGTATTGTCCCAAGAAAACTGGATATCGAAGGGATCGATCACAGCAAGGTCCTTAGTTACCTGGATGTATTTAAGGGTACGCCCGTAGGAAACAAGGTTGCCGTGATTGGTGCTGGCGGTATTGGCTTTGACCTTTGTGAACTGATTACCCAGGAAGGCCCATCCAGCAGTCTGGATATCCCCACCTTTATGAAAGAATGGGGCGTGGACATGACACTGGAAAATCGAGGCGGCCTGCTGACAGAAAGCGAGCACCCAAAACCATCGAAGGAAGTCTTTCTGCTACAGAGAAAGAAAAGCAAACTTGGTAAAAACCTCGGTAAAACCACCGGATGGATTCACCGCTCATCACTGGCTAACCGGGGTGTTCGTATGGTTTCAGCCTGTGAATACCAGAAGATCGATGACCAGGGCCTGCATCTTTCCATCGCTGGAGAGGAGCAACTTCTTGATGTCGATACCATTGTGATCTGTGCGGGTCAGGAGCCCATGCGGGAACTCGCCGATAACATCAGCAGCAAGACGGTTCACCTGATTGGCGGAGCTGATGTGGCTGCTGAACTTGATGCCAAGCGAGCGATAAATCAGGGCTGTAGACTGGCAGCAGAAATTTAACGTGAGCACTCTAATCATTAAAGGGAGCCTGCTCCCTTTAATGATTATGACACCTTACCCCATCCTGCTCTTTCTCTTCTTGCCAGACTTTGGTGCATGGGATCTACCTGATGAATCATCAAATAGTTTTTTCACCCTCTCATACTTCCCTGGCTATACTCAAGCAGCTTCATTGCCGAGATGCCCTTGGAATTGGTGAGCGCTGGATTAGCACCATTACTGACCAATAACGCAAATATCCGGTAAGGTACTTCCCATTGAATGGCCATATGTAATGGACGCTGACCGCTGCTGTAATGGTAAGGACTGTTAGAAACCCGGGCATTCACCGTTTCCGACGTCACCGCAAGAATCGCCTCAACAGCTTCATCATTAAGGCTCTTAATAGCAGCAACCAGCAGGTCATTCCCTTCAACATCCAGAGATTTCACCACTCTTACCGCTTTTGTCCGCTCCATAGTGGCAAGCCGTTTGATAACGCTGTGAGTAAACCCATTAAAGGTAAGGAACGCTTCAAAGCCCTTTCCCTTAACCTGAAACGCATCCATCTCTATTTCAGTCAGCTCACCGCTATTAATAGCTGCAAGGATATGCCTGTCCATCACATCAATCATACTGGTGAAAATCAGCTGCCCCGCCCCTGCAGAGGGCAACTCCCCCCTGAGTAGCGGTGCATCCTTGATATAGTCGATCACTTCCCGGCGATCACTGTGATCAGGAAATACCCACAACCAGAAACCAGCAGGCTCTTCCTGGGTAATAGGTAAGCTATTCAAGTATGCCAACAGCTCCTGACGCTCTTTTTTACTTCGCGGATGAGGGCCAAACTCTTTTGCCAGTAAGAATCCATTAACTGGCCACTACCACTTCAATAATCCACTCAACATGGTGTCATTGCCTGAGCCCATCTGAAGATTAGGGTCAGCACCGTTCTCCAGGGCAAAACGTGCCATCTCTCCATTAAAGTTGCCAGGAGACATCCGCAGCATATTCGCACGATCCTTATCCCCCAGATTGATATCAGCGCCGTGATCAAGCCCCACTGGGCCAGATGAGGGAAATGATTAAAGGCAACAAAAGACAATAAATGCCGACCCCGCTTATCAGCCTGGCCGGAGATAGGGCTTTGGTTAACTGCCCTTCAGAATGAGCACCTGACTGCAGTACTTCCTCATAAGCCCGGATAACCACCCGCCACGACAACTCTACCGTCGCTGGCACCTTCTGACTCTTCCCGAAACCGGGGATCAGTATTTGCAAAGGCTATTCCTGATATCAACCATAGAAAAACTGAAATATATTTTTTATTTATTTACGCGATGTGTGAGTTTTATTGATAAAACTCTATGAGGGGCATGAGCACTGTCTAGTATTTCTTTGCCAGAAAAAGCGATAAACACCTTAGAAAACACCACACAAGCTAATACTTAACAATCCAGCCTTCTTCATAGTAAAACCAATTACACTTACCTAATTTATCATTTCATAAAACAATCCGACCCACTGGAACTTTTTCAAATAATAATAATCACTAAAGAAAGACTGTAATGATAGGTCTTTTTCCATTCATATTAAATCCATGCACTACATATTCTTCTATTAGACAAAGGATTCAATAAATGATCTTCCGTTCTTGGCCACTGCTCTTACTACTTACCATTTCAGCGATAGCCAGTGCAGGTAATGACTATAACTACACATTTATCAACACTGGCTTTGGTTACAATAATCAGAACCAAGGTACACAAAATATCGATGGAACCACCTGGTTTGTTAATGGTGCATACAAAATCCCTTCCATACCTTTAATACTTAATGCTGGCTATTCCTATGGTCGCATTGATAAAGATGAGGTTGCCAAAAATGTTGAAATAGATGGGAGTTCTTACTTTGCTGGAGCCAGCCTGATATTAAAGCCTACCGGGAGATTTCACCTGATCCCATCGGTAACCAGTGGTCGACTGCGGAATGGTCTTTCAGTGGATACTGATGAAGTAAAGGACAAACTGACAGCCTACACAGCTTCAGTTAGCGCCCGTTATCATCTGGAACGAGGCCTCTGGCTGAATACCGGCTATATCCAACAATACTATGACCGGAATGACGATCAGGATGAAAGCAATAATACTGGTTTCTTCACTGCCGGGGCAGAGTATCAAGTAGATAAGGAGTGGGGGTTTGGTTTGAATTATCGAGGTAATTCCGATCAATATACCACCCAGTTTTTTGTTAAGTTCTTCCTCTAAACTTTACCCTGAACCACAAAGATACTCGTGCACTAATAAAAATCTTTAGTGTTTTGGTGTCTCTGTGGTTCAAAATAATACTAGTCGTGCTTTCTGACTACCGTAATGAACATGGTGATATGGACGACAGAGCAAGGCGGGATGACGAGTAATAGTGGGGCTATTGCGAGGAATTCCAACGCAGGGTGGCATCCATACTGCCAGCGCAATAGCGCAGTCAGGAAGTTCGATTGGTATAAGATCACTATATTGAAAAGATCTCAAAGCATCCGAGAACTATCTCGAGCACTTATGCAGGGCTTCGTTTCTTACGGCGCCCCCCAGCCGTCTTCCCTCGACTTTTTCTTTTAAACGGTTGATTAGCAGGTGCAGGCAACCCGGCAACCGATGGCAAGCCATCCGTCGTGGTTTGCACCAACAGGGCTCTCAATTCCTGATCAAGCCCTCCCATAAACGCGCCATAACTGCCCTTGCGCTCAACAATATCATTCAGGGATGCCTCCCATCGCGCAGTCATATCAGGCGTTGTCACTTTTTCCGGTAAGGCATTAATCAGGGCACGCCCTGTTGCCGACGCATGAATATTACGCCCCTTACGCTCCAGAAACTGTCGCTTGAACAGCAGTTCGATAATATTGGCCCGGGTGGCCTCCGTTCCCAGGCCATCAGTCTCACGGAGTATTTTTCGAATATTCTTGTCCTGGACAAATCGGGCAATCCCCGTCATGGCAGAAAGCAACGTAGCATCATTAAAGGGCTTGGGAGGTTGTGTCAGTTTCTCCTTCAACTCAGCTTCAGGGCAATCAAGAACATCGCCCTTTGCCAGTTCCGGCAGAAATGCATTACCGTCATTGCTCTCATCGTCACCTGGACGCTGATCGCTTTTGCCAGAAGTAATCAGGCCCTTCCACCCATCTTCAACCGTCTGACGACTACTCGCACGGAAGAGACCTTTTTCTATGTCAACATCAACAACCCTTTTCCTGAACGTATGATCAGGATAAAACTGCACAACGTATTGCCTGGCAATCAACTCATACAGTTTACTATCCAATTCCGGCAATCGTTCAAGGTCCATTCTCAGCGATGTAGGAATAATGGCATGATGTGCCCCAACCTTCTTATCGTTCCAGGCACTGGTTTTCCTTTCAGGTAATGCACTATCCACTGCCTTACTGAGAGAAAAGACATTACTACGGATAGTTGCCAGCACTTCAGGAGCTTGAGAGAAATGCTCTTCAGGCAGATAACGACAATCGGAACGGGGGTAAGTGATCAGTTTCTGCTCATAAAGGCGCTGACAGCTGTCGAGCACTTTCTTGGCATCCATTCGTAGCTGCCTGGCGGCATCTATTTGCAGTGCGGATAAAGAGTAAGGAAGCGGTGGTGTCTCTTTGCCGCGCTTATCTTCAACACGCTTCACCGTCCCCTGTTTGCCAGTAACCCGGTCGACAACATTCTGGGCCAGACGCCGATCCAGAACTCGCCCGTCTTCATCCATCCAGTTCTGGCAGGCTTCACTGGGAATCCACTTGGCTTTGAAGCGCTCATCCTTTGCCGTCAAAAGCGTTGCGAACACTTCAAAGTAGGGTTTCGGCTGAAAATTCTCAATTTCTGCATCACGGCGGGCTACGAGGCCCAATATCGGGGTTTGAACCCGCCCAATGGATAGCAGACCATTAAAGCCAACCTTACGTCCCAATAATGTGCAGGCACGGGTCAGGTTGATACCATAAAGCCAGTCTGCACGGGAGCGGGCCAGCGCTGAAACGGCCAGCGGTACGTACTCCTGATTGGAGCGCATCCGCCCAAGTGCCTGTGAAACGGCTGAAGGGTTCAAATCACTGATTAATAAACGACGAACTTCTTTTTTACGCTGAGCAGAGAGTTTCAGATAGTCCAGGACTTCATCCACCAGCAGCTGACCTTCCCGGTCAGGGTCACCAGCATTAACGATAATATCCGCTCGCTTCAGCAGTTTACCAATCACTGACAGTTGCGAGCGCCCACCCTTTCTGGGTCTCAGCTTCCATTGTACCGGAACGATGGGCAGGTGTTCCAGTTTCCATGTCTTATAGGCGGGATCATAGGCATCCGGCTCCTCCTGCTCAAGCAGGTGACCAATACACCAGGTCACCACGTCTCCGGAAGCAGACTCTATATAGCCCTCCTGCTTTTTAAGGGGCTTTTTCAGGACATCTGCGATGGCTCGCCCAAGGCTGGGTTTTTCGGCAATAAATAACCGCATTCAAAAACAATCCGGCTCACAATGGTTAAAATACTGTTTTTTTATACAGCATAAATCATCATTTGGCGAGTGACTCCTCTATTTTATATAAGTCCCGCTTTCTAAGGATGAGAGCAAGCAAGCCATTTTGGGCTGCCGGACAAGGCGAAGCGGCGAGTCATAGCCTTTATACCCTTTGAGTATTAGCTATGGCGAGAAGCTTCAACGCAGACCAACCGTTCAAAATGGCTACGCAGCCATAACTAGAAAGTAGAAATGGTATTAATACCAACCCAGGTATAACCGACTGTTGTTATTTTTCCAAAGTGCTTTGGAGTGTTGCATCTGCTGGTGCAGATTTCTTTTTCTCTCATCCTGATAAGATTCCACATTACTCTGGATGGGTTGAGCCGGGTATTTTTCTACTTCAACGCCTGCGCTATAGACTGACTCAACTTGTTTCTTGCCTCCTTTCAGATCATCCCCAACCTGATGTTGACTTATTTCTTCCGGGTCTGATTCTTCATCGAATGAGTCTTCACCATCAATAAATGGGTCCATGATCAACCGATGCTCCTCTTCTTCAGAAGGTAGCTCATAACCTGGCTGGCCAGAATTGTCCTGATGAGCCTCCATGCTGGTTGTGGACACAGTTAAAGGTTCAACATGCATCATTAAGCCATACTCCTCTCTGCTCAGATCATCCTCCACAAATGGCGTCTGCTGATCAGCCCCACAGAGTCGTTCTCTGGCCTCTTTTTCATCTTCAAGCGTGTAGAATATTTCATAAGGCTGATCACATGTCCCTGTGGGTAAATTACGTCCAATGAAATTTTCGAGCATTTCATCCGGTACATGAGGCCGGTTTATATCCACACCAATCACCAGTAATCCTGATTCTTTATCTACCTGAACCTCAGCCAGATAATCAGAAATGTATTGCTGTAGAATTGAAAATTGTCCCAGATAAACAGATTCAGCAGTCATTGTGGAGCATAAATCAGCGACTCTCTGTCTTAACGGTTTTTTTATTAAGGGCTTCACAAAATCAAAACCCTGATGTTTAACCAGCTCAAAAACATTCTCTTCATTAACTTGATAATGAACCGTCATTGCGGGAAATATTATTTTTATTTCTTCAACAGTAATGCACGAAATTTCGGTGACCGTCACTTTTTCTGGCAGAATGCTGATATTAAAACCTTCATCAGATGGCCAGACTGTATATACACCAGCCGGATAGATGCCATCGTAGAATTGATTGCCATTTTTAAAAACACCAACACTTCCTTCCGGAATTTTGTATAAAAAGGGAATATAGGAATAAAAATCCGCTGCTTCTGCCTGTTCATTAAATAATTGTGAAAAAACAAGAAACAGAAACAATATCGTCATTGATTTCTTAGCCACAAACTAGCTCCTGATTTTTTAAAAATTATCATGACGACTATTTATAGCAAATTTAATCTTTGCAGCCATGAATAATCAAAAAACAAACAACAATAAGTACCAACGTTTATAAAAATATTTAAATAAGGTTAAATTAAATAAATTTTGAAACTGAAAGCTGGCTAGCTATTCACTCAAATAACTGAATATGTGTTTATTTTTCTCACAATGCAAAGCTGGCAGAACATCCGGTGATGTATCAAAACTGTTGATAGTGGTTTCGGGAGATAAACTCCCCGATAACCTTATCATGAATATCTATTGATCTTGAGAAGCAGATAGTCTTTCTGGCTAACCGTTTCAAGCAAGTTCTCAAGGTCAGATTCTGCCGCTCAATCCGCTGAGTAAAGTACTTTCCAATGATATGTTTATCTTCTGGTAAACAGGATGTATATGGCTGCCAGTCATCTGTGCAGTAAAAACTGACTTTGAAGCGGGCCAGACGCTCCAACAGCTTTTTGAGCGTCTCTTTGCTTCTGGAGCCGAACGCATGGGCAATGATCTTCTTGAAACGTGGCTCCCATGCATAAAACAGCCAGCGTTGCTGCTTCTTGTTACCAACAAATGACCACTGCTCATCCATTTCGAAGATAATCTTGACCTGGGCATTTTCGAAGGGGAGTTGTGTTACTGTTGGCGGGTCGAGTTTTTTAAGCGAGCCAGTACAGTCGTTGGACTGATCTCAAGGACTAA
>OODV01000255.1 GCA_900299555.1 uncultured Endozoicomonas sp. | reverse complement strand
AGTTATCGGGGAGTTTATCTCCCGAAACCACTATCAACAGTTTTGATACATCACCATTTTAACCGATCACTACTTAGCCTCAGCCATTTTAGAGATGGACACCTTGAACCCATTGCGGCATATCGTTTGGATAGGCTTTGCAGGGTGGCACAGTAAAGGAATTTCAAGACCTGACATTCCTGTGAAACCTGTATCTACGAGGGCTCTTCTCCAAGAGGCTGAGGAAGAGTGGTAATCAGGAAAATATATGACTCATCTCTAATTAAAAAGTTCCTCCCCAGTACAAACCTTCTAATCTCTTATATCTGATTTTTTACTGATTACCACTGAACCTCAGCCATTTTAGAGCTGAAAACCTTGCACTCGAAGCGATATATCGTTTAGAGAGGCTTTGCACAATGATATAGTTCAGGAATTTCAAGACCTAAGAGATTCCTGTGGCACCTGTATCTAAAAGGGCTCTTCTCCAAGAGGCTGAAGAAGAGTGGTCATCAGGAAAAGAATGGACAAAATATGTTCGGCAAGTATTCAGCTGGGAGTGGAAGGAAGCTTATTGCCCTCCTTGGCTAAGCTCCTGTTACGCTATCTTGTGAGAATGAATTGGCTATAGGGCTTGTTAATAGAGCGGTACATTTACCTTGCCAGCTGCATTCTCAACCAGATACCCAGCGGTGTGCTGATCCCTGTGGTTGAAGAAACCACCCGGCCATTCCTCACAATCACGACGGTTGGCGTAGCGCTAATGCCCCATTGACGGGCAATTACCCCTTTGCTGTCATTGACGGTTGGGAAATCATACTCGTGATGTTTCAAATATCCCGCTAACCGGGCGTTCTCTCCTGAAGAGAGCGCAACCGACACAACCGGGTAATCGTTACTCATCCAGTTAACCGTGGGTGAGACAAACCGGCAGATTGAACACCAGGTGGCCCAGAAATAGATCAGCACGGGTTTTTCATAACTCATGGCCTTAACATCCAATCTTTCTCCCTGAAGGGTTGAAACCACCATTTCAGGCATCTCACCATCCGGTATTTCCTGACCACGCCAGAGATCCACCGCAACGCTGACCGCAGTGAAGATCACGGCCATAAAAATGGCTTCACGAGCCCAGTGTTTCAGTCGTCCCGGTTTTCTGCTTTCTTTGTTGTTTGCTTCGGTCTTCTCAGTTTTTCCCTGCTTCATTGAGAATTTCCTCTGGCTTGCTCAATGGCCTTAATTACTGCATCACTGGTGAGGATAACCGGAAGCTCAATACCATCGGGGGCTCCCGGGCCATAAACGATATTAAAAGGTACACCGAAGCGGCCGTAGGACTGCAGAAAATTGGTTATGTACTCTGAAGGCCGCGTCCAATCACCTTGCATGGCAATCAGATTATCGGTGTGCAGTTGTGAATACACCGGTTCCCGCTGGAGAACGCCAACTTTGTTGGCTTTACAGGTGATACACCATTCTGCGGTGATATCCACAAATACCGTTTTACCCTGCTGAACGGCCTCCTGAATTGATTCTGTTTTTAATGACTGCCATGAAATCTCTGGAGCAGACTTTGGAGACAGGCGACCGTTTGTAAAACTGAGCAGTAAACCCGCAGCGGACACAAAGCTTAAAAATGCGAGAGTCATAACCACTGAACGACTGCCTTTGCTTTTTCCAAGTCGCCAGAGTAAACCGATAATAAAGATGCCTCCGATAATCAGCGTTGCTGCTGTAACGACGAAACTGGCCATCAGGCTAAGCAGCCACAGGCTGGTGGCCAGCATCATAAAACCAAACAGTGTTTTTACTGTATTCATCCAACGACCTGGTTTGGGCAGAAGGCTGGCCAGTTGGGGAAAACAGGCGATCAATAACCACGGAATAGCCATGCCAATGGCCAGTGCAGTAAAGACCAGAAACAGGACAATGTAGTCAGCGCCCAGGGCAAAGGCGACCGCCGTTCCCAGAAAGGGTGCACTGCAGGGCGTTGCCAGTAAGGTTGCAAACATACCCTGGATAAAATGACCTGCGTAGGAGTTGTCACCTTTTGAGGCCAGCCAGGTGCTGGTGTTGCTGGATAACTGTATTTCAAAAAGCCCCATCATATTGGCCGCAAAAACAGCGGTCACCAATACCATTGCGCCGATAAAATAAGGATTTTGAAATTGGATGCCCCAGCCCAGTGCCTGGCCTGACAGCTTTAAGGCCGCCAGAAATAGCGCTAGGAGCCAGAAAGACACCAGAATGCCTGCTGCAGAAACCAGAAACTGGCCACGAATCTGCCGCTTCTCCAGACCTTGTGTTGAAATAATGCTGCTGAGTTTCATGCCCAGTACCGGAAGCACACAGGGCATAATATTCAGAATCAAACCGCCCAGCAGGGCAATAATGAGGATGGTTAAAAGCCCTTTACCGTGACGGCCTTCGATTGGCGCGTTGCCCGCTCTTTCATCAAGAGTGGCATTGAGTGCAGTGGCAAGACTCTGGTCAGTAATGACAATAGGCAGTGTCTGGTAACTCAGGTCAATGGGTTCAAGCCAATTACTGACTTTGAACGATGCGGTGAGCGTATTACCATCCACATGGATATCAGGAGAATCAAAGATAAAATTCTGCAGGTCATCACTACTGCCATCCACAAAAACATCTGGATTTATCCATCCCTGTGGTTTGGTCAGCTGAAATATGGCGGTTTCCTCAGTCTTATTCCAGAAAGCACCCAGGAGTTCAACGGTAGTTGAAGGCTTGGGAACCTGACTTATTCCCTGGTTATATAAATGCAATGCCTGCTCAGAGAGGCTCAGCTGATCCGGCCTGAATGTCAGGCTCATCTCATAGTCATTCAGTACACAGATATTGGTGCACGAGGGCATGGTCAGTTTGCCAAGAAACCAGGCTGGCTCCTGCATGTCGTTGACATGAAGCGTCAGCGGAAAAACCACTCGCTCTTTATACCCCAGGGTTTCTACTCCCATAAACGCATAACGACCAGGAACGGGCCAGTGCCAGTCCACCTGATTCAGGTTTTCAGACTGATTCCAGTCAAGAGAGGGGGCAACGCCACCTTCACCAGGCGATCGCCAGTAAGTTTTCCAGTCATCATCCAGTTGAACTTCCAGCAGGCCTTCAACCGTTTTAGCCTGTGGGTCGGTTTCTCCGGTCAACATCAAACGAACCGAAAGTGGGGGGTGTTTGGGGTCCGTTAACCAGCCGGTACTGACTTCGCTGGCGGAAGCCATGAACGGTAAAAATGAGAGCAGTAAAATACTCAAAAATGACAGAACAGTAGCCAGGGGCTTAGCAGGGTGCTTCAATGCCAGATACTCCAATAGACACAAATCGACAACGTGGGCTCAAATGCCTGCGAATATTCGGTGATTAGCGATTCGAGTTGTGTCTATTCCTGAAACACACACAGCACCAGGTGATGCCTTCGACGGGGAGTAATGGGTTCCGTCAGAGAGGGGAAAGTAACTTTGCTACCAGCACAGAACCAGGCAAGGATCAGCAGTAACAATGGAGCTAATAGAGCTCCGAGCTCGATCAACTGGGACTGGGTCTGAATCAGGTGATTGCTCAGTTCACATTCCGTATCAGTAGATTCAGGTTCAGGAAGATTCTGATGAAGGCCAGTATCGGAAGAAAAAATGAAGCCACTGTGATATTGATCGGCTTTAATCGGGCAGGCGCTGCCCAATCCGGCTTGTTGCCACAGGCACACAGCCAGCACCATGCAGACCAGCAGTATTGACTGCCGGGCAATGGCCTTTTTTTGTGGCTGGCTGAGGTGTCTGCTGACCAAGTCTTGAATTCCACTCTGAATGATTCTTTAGAGTAAGCGATTATATCGACTATTGCAGGATTGGCTAACCGGTGGATTTGATCGGGAAGGTAATCTTTTCAATTTGAAAAGGTAAAGGAACGGATAATCAGGCAAGAAGCTTCGCCCCTTGCCCGCATAAGCCACGCTAAAAGTTTGCCTTGATTCGCTGCTGCAGGTAATCCGCAGCAGTAATAGCCTGATATTTTTTCTTCGGACCCTGAATCACTTTATTACGATTCGCCTGGCAGAAAAAGGCCATGGAATAGCGTGAACCTTGGCTTTCATCAGGCCTGGGCATTCTTACCCGGTGCAGGGTGGATTTCAGCTGATCATCACTCCAGCGCATCAGCATATCGCCAATATTGCAGGTGATAATGCCGTCCATCGGGACCACATTGGTCCATTCGAGCTTGTTCTTACTGTCTTTACCCGGGCAAACCTGCAGGCCCCCCTGACCGGATTTTTGGAAAACCATGGTTAAACAGTCAAAGTCGGTGTGGGCACCTGCACGCCAGATGCCGGGTGCCAGTTTGCCTTCCATGGGCAGGTAATGCAGCAGGCGCAGGGTGGATTGATAATCTTCTGCCTGCCAGCTGTGGGCTTTGTGGAAAAAGTCAGAAGGAAAGCCAAGCTTGTCGGCAAAACAGGAAAGTATATTCATACCCAGTTGCCAGCATTGCTGCTCAAAGGTCAATAAGAAATCTTGAAACCCGTCAATGGTCGTTGAGTTTTCATGACTCTCTGGCCAGAGCCCTGACATATGAGGGCGGGTAATCTGATAAGACTCCTTACGGTCAGCTGTTCCGGTGGATGGGCGAACCTGAGCCTGAAACTCCCAGCCGGCATTCAGGCCATCTTTCAGTGGGTACTGCTCTTTTTTCGCCATAGGCAGACTGAAAAACTGCTCAGAGTACTGAAAAGCCTTATTGATATCAGTCAGCGCAATGGAATGATTTTTTATTTGAAAGAAACCCACTTCCACGGCGGCATGCCAGAGTTGTTCGGTTATTTCCATTTTTCTCTCGTTAAACCGGCTGAGGTCAATGATTGGGATGGTTCTCTGGTCATTCTCAGTACCGTGGCTGCCCAGGGTTTTCTCCAGATTCAATTCTGTCAGCGAATAGTTATGCTGGGTGGTGGTTTGCATTGTTTTCTCCAATAGTTGGGCAAAGTTGCCGTTATTGGAGCAATGCCTGATTTCTGGAAGGAAATCCGCCGCTTCTACTCCAGAGTAGAAAACAATAAAGGATTACAGCTCTGTTTTGGTTAGGCTCCAGGCAAAGCCGATCTTCTGAATCCACTGGATCAACTTGAACAGGATCAGACTGACGGCAGCGAGAAAGAACAGGGCGGCAAAAGCCTGTGGAATTTTAAAGTACGATGTTGAGAATTGAACGAAGTAACCCAGCCCTTGCTCAGCAGCGACAAATTCTGCGACCACGGCACCAATAATCGACAGGGTAATGGCTACTTTCAGTCCGCTGAAAATATATGGGGTTGCGTAGGGCAGGCGAATTTGCCAGATCTCTTTATGCACCGGCGCTTTTAGCGAACGGGACAGTTCAATCATTTCCGGGGGCGTTGCCAGCATACCGGTGGTTGCAGAAACCACCAGTGGGAAAAAAGTAATCAGGCAGGTAATGACCAGTCTTGGTGCTTCACCGGTGCCCAGAATAACAATTAATAGTGGTGCAATGGCGACGACAGGTGTCGACTGAATGATGATCAGCAGTGGGTAAAGAGTTCGAGCCAGAAATCGGGAGCGTACCATCATCATAGCCATGGGAATACTGATGGCAATCGACAGCAGAAATCCCTGAAGGGCGATGCTGACCGTCGCCCACAGATGCCCAGCCCAACGCTGGCTTTCAACCTGGAAAAAAGCCTCGGCAATATCACTGGGTGCGGGTAGAACAAACACCGGGATCTCTAACAGTCGGCAGATCAGCTCCTACAGAGGAATCAGGCTGACCAGCGCGAGTATGGGCAGCACTTTATGGGACAGAAAGGTTTTCATGGTCATGCGGCCACCCTGTCAGTCTGATAAATGTAATCGCGCAGTACTCGCGTGTAATAGCCAAATTCAGGATGCTGTAAGGTATCCAGGGAACGGGGTCTGGGCAGGTCAATCGTAATATTATCGACCAGCGTACCGGGCCTCTCACTCATGACCAGTACCCGGTCGGCCTGCAATACCGCTTCGGAAATCGAATGGGTGATGAACAGAACGGTCTTGGGTTTTTCCCGCCAGAGGACCAGAAGATCAAACCCCATCTGCTCACGGGTCAGTGCATCCAGTGCGGAGAAAGGTTCATCCATGATCAGAATATCCGGATCAAGCAACAGAGCGCGGGTAATACCTACCCGCTGTTGCATACCACCTGACAGCTCATCGGGGCGATGGTGAGCAAACGCTTCCAGGCCCGTCATGGTCAGAAGGGCCATGGCCTGTTCACGATGGCTTTGAGTAATGCGGCCGTACTTGTGTTTTACCGGGAACAGCACGTTATCGATTACGTTCAGCCAGGGAAGGAGCACCGGTTTTTGAAATACGATGCCCACATCCTCTCTCGGACCATCAACCTGCTGGTCATAAATCCGCACTGTCCCCTGGCTGGGGGTTATCAATCCCGATAGCAATCTGAGCAGAGTCGACTTGCCACAGCCGGAGGGGCCGACGACAGCAACAAACTCATGCTGCTCAATGGTAAAATTGACATTATTGAGCGCCAGTACTTTTTCGCCATTGTCTTTCTCATAGCTGTGAGAAATGCCGGAAAACTCTACACAGTGTCGCATGGTTTACTCTCCGTTAAGGCTGTCCGGGGTTACGGCAGGTGCGGGGTTAAAGCTGGCAATATCCAACTGTTGCGCCCGGGCAGTCCAGCTCCAGGTGGTTGCCAGCCGCTCTGGATCAAATTTGCCAAGCCCATGGGAAGCACTGACTTCGTTATATACCAGCCCCTTGATGGCCTTGATGGTGTCAGCGGCAACCTGTGCATCTACCTCGGGTACCTGTTTGTTAATAGCCACACCACTGGCTTCCGGGTTTTTCCAGGTATAGTCAATCGCTTTGGCAAAAGCCTTGATAAAGCGCCTGGCAACATCAGGGCGTTCTGCAAGGAATTGGTCGGAGGCGACCAGTGCCGTTGAATAAAACTCAAGGCCTGCGTCGTACCAGGGGAGTACTTCAAGATCCTTTCCTGCATCTCTGGCCTGCTGGCGATAGCGCTCAGTGTCGGTCAGCCAGGAAATCACCACATCTGTGCTTCCAGTCATCAGCATCGGGTTCAGGGCGCCTGGGTTGGCTTTCACCAGATTGATGCTCTCTTCTTCAACGTTGTTCAAATCCAAAAGCAGGGGGAGAAAGATATTTGATGAAGTAAATGGGGAGGTGGCTATTGTTTTACCAGCGACATCTTTGGCACTGTCGATGCCAGAGCCTTTAAGTATAAAGAAGGCGTGGGGCGCCTCACTGAAAACAGAGTGAACGGCGGTTACTGGAACCTGGTCATTGGCCTTGGCCATCATCAGGGCAACCAGGTCGGGCTGGCCGATATCGGCGGTGCCGGTAGCCAGTTTACTGATGGCATCAGTAGACCCTCGTCCCTGAGCGATGTTTACTTCAATATCCTGCTCGGCAAAAAAACCTTCATGAATGCCAACGTAAACAGGCGCCTTATCGCCGCCTGGCAGCCAGTCCAGCTGAAAAGTGACCTGGTCTGCGGCAATGGCCTGTGTGGATGTAATGGCAAAGGCCAGTGAAGAGCAGAGTTTTCGTATCCATCGAGGTGTTGTCATTGTATGTCCTGCCACTGGGTTAAATAGGGGGTCAATGATGGGGCAGGTAAGAACTCCGGGTATCAACGCCTGCCACACTGGCTGAACTGTCAGTACCACGCCATCGTATAGACGGGCGCGTGACCATCACTGAGTGTGGTTGTGCGTTGAGCAATGACCCAGGCGATGCCTTGACAGCTTCTACTCAATGCAAAAACTTGCAACGACTCCCGAGCAAGTGGTGTGCCAGATCAAAGAATACCGTAAATGAAAGGGGGATCATGGAGAAAATCTGGAATTAATAAATTTTTGTTATGTATCCGTGCGCCAGAATGGTGCGGTGGGAGCTTCAGCTGCTCCATCACTTGGCATTTACTATTAGAGGTATTTCTATTTCAGTCGCCGTTCCTAGGGGAAAGGAGTAGCACAGGGTGGCAATGGCTTTTCCCCGCCTGAGTGCCAATGAAGTATTTTTGAGTGCTCTCTGGCTTGAAGATTGCTTTGATAAATCCAGAATATTTTGGAGTTGTGTATGAGTTTTCTAATAAAAAATGCCAGGGCGGTTTATGCACCGGGTTCACCAGAGTCAACGGACATTCGAATTTCAGAAGGCTTTATTACTGAACTGGGGCAAGGGCTCTTACCGTTGCCGGGGCATCAGGAGCAGGTTATTGATGCCTCGCACTGCGTCGTCTATCCAGGTTTGGTGAAATACTCACCACCATCTTGCCCAGTCTATTCTAAAGGGAGTTCCGGAAGGGCTTAACCAGGGGCTTGGTGACTGGCTGGTTTCTGTACCTTACCGCTTCTGGCCAAAGGTTACTCCAGAGCTGATGTATCAGGCGGCCCGTCTGGGTTTCTATGAACTGCTCCGTTCCGGCACCACAACCTGTGCCGATCATCACTACCTTTATCACAAAAATACCAGCCCTGAAGTGGAAGCAGCAGTTTGGCAGGCAGCGGAAGAGGTGGGTATTCGTTTTGTGCTCTGCCGTGGTGGAACAACGACGCATGGCTCTCATAGGGGGATGGAGAAATCTGCCGTTGAGTCTGAATCGCTGGATCAATACCTTTCGCTTCTGGAAGGCACAAGAACCCGTCATCATGATCCGTCTCCCATACCCATGAAACGCTTGGTGGTTGCGCCAACCAGTCTGGTGCATGGCAGTGAGCCGGATCACCTGAGAGTGATGGCTGATTATGCTAGAAGTCATCAGCTGAAAATGCACTCGCACTTACTGGAAGTGTCATACGACGATGAACAGGCGCTGGCAAAGTACGGCATGAGTGCCATTGATTATGCCGAGTCCTGTGATTGGCTGGGATCCGATGTCTGGTTTGCGCATCTGGTGAAGACGGATACCCATGCTATTCAGACGCTGGCTGAAACCGGAACAGGCATTGGTCACTGTCCAACGTCGAACTGTCGGTTGGGCAGTGGTATTGCCCCCGTGATTGAAATGGTAGAGGCGGGGGTTCCTGTCAGTATTGGCGTCGATGGCTCGGCTTCGGCAGAATCGGCTTCCATGCTTCAGGAGCTGAATCTCTCCTGGTTGTTGCATCGAACACAGCATGGGGCAGAAGCCACTCATCTTGACCGGGTTCTACAGTGCGGTTCCCAGGGTGGAGCGAAAATACTGGGGCTAGATGGAGTTGGAGAGATTGCGGTCGGTAAGGCTGCAGATATTGCTCTTTATAATGTCGATAACCCAAGAATGGTCTCTGTTCACTCTCCATTATGGGCTCCATTGTTGTGTGGTGAGCCTGCCCAGGTGGATTATTTGTTTGTGAATGGCAAACTTCGGGTTGAACATGGCGAAGTAGCGGGTATTGATGAACGACAACTGGTTACTGATATCCACTCAGCCCTGACAGAGCTGACCAAACTGGTTTCTCAATAAGGTAGAGGGAGTCTCACTGGTTCTCAGGGAGTAATTCCATACGGCGAAAAGGTTCTCCACTTTTGAGGTATCCCTCAATAACTACATAGCGAAGGGGGTGTGAATATTTTTTGTTCAGGTGAATGAATGCTTCTTCCAGAAGTGGCTCGTTCTCACTAAGGGGCATATAGCACCCGGTATCTTGATCAATAGGGAGTGCTAAGGTTCCCTGAACTGAAAAAAGATGCCACCGCGCCATTGAACAGGGAGAGACAGGGATTCTTTGGAGCAGCTGGTGATCACTGTAAAGCGATACGCTATGAATGCTGACGGCTCGAGAAGCGCTCGAAGAAGGCCCGTCAAAGATGGAAAGTTGGTAAAAGGATACCTGTTTCAGGGAGTCATCTTTCGTGAAGCGTGAAGATATAAACCCCCAGCCATGTCGACCGAGAACCGGTACTACTTCTTCAAAGCTGGCAATCTCCAGAGGTGACTGGATGTGAATAATGGTGTCGTCAAGTGTACTCAGTGACCACTCTCCCGCTACAGCCGGTTGTTGCAGGAAAATGCATTGTGTCTGCAGTATCTCCTGAGTCATGGTTTCCACTGTACCGGGAGGGTGGATGGTTAAGCCTTCAGGTGAGGTTCGTTTCTGACTGATTCTTATGGCGTCAACAGCCGGGTCAATGGAAAAATGGAAAGAACCTGATGACCCGTTACGTTGTGGTTGAACGGGTCCTGAAAAATACCATTGACTATCAGTCAGTTTGGTTTTGTCAATGTTTGGCGTTGAGCTGGATAACTGCTCCATATTCTCTGTGAACTCACCCAGGGTCATGACCTTGCCTCCCGAAATGTTTGAGAGAGTGATCATGTCATCATAGGGGTGAAGTGATTGA
Source organism: uncultured Endozoicomonas sp. (assembly GCA_900299555.1). Taxonomy (GTDB): domain Bacteria; phylum Pseudomonadota; class Gammaproteobacteria; order Pseudomonadales; family Endozoicomonadaceae; genus Endozoicomonas. The sequence goes on along the minus strand of OODV01000255.1, from coordinate 3,785 downwards.
GGATTTGAACTGGGTTCACAGTAAAAAAAATCGGCAACAGCAGTGTTAGCAGTGATGCTTGCAAGCAGCAGAGTCAAGGTAGTCAGGCGGCATTGAAAACGACAATTTGAAGAAAAGTAAGGGGAGTAGCAAAGGTCAGTAACATTTTCTTTTTTATTATTTTTCATCTTCTTGGTTCTGAGTGCCCAGTGACTTTATATTGAAGTATAGGCGTACAGAGGTCGGGGCAGAGAGGCTTCAGAAGGTGAAAGCCTCCAAGAGTAAATAAGAGGATTCGAAATCATAGAGAAAGAAGGCTCTAAGGGATAGGACAGACTTGAATTAAAAAAGCATCGTGCCTCTGCGCCTTCGGATACCGTGGTTAAAAGCCAGATCAAGCAACTGCTTCACGAATATCCACGGTATTATCAGCAGCTGGTTCACTGCCTGACTGAATTTCCTGAAGTACTTCTGGCTTGCCTTTAAAGGCTTTGGCTAGAATGTCCTTGTTTCTGGACATCAGCAGGCCAATCTCTTCTGCCAGCTGCTCATCGATCTTGAAATTAGCTTCCAGCATGCCAGTGATACCGTCGGCCAGCTCGAGCATGCGATCGTGTTCTTCTGCGGCTTTTTTATCAGTAAACATGCTTCCATCCCGGTCAACTCGCCACATGGGTGTAATGGACATGGGCTTCCTCCTGTATTAGGTTCTATTTACTGTATATAAATACAGTATTGTTGTCTAGGCGGATCCGTCCAATAAGCCGAACAAGTGTAGACTTATCCGGCTTAATCGGCAGTTATCGGGTACGTTTTTTCGGGTGAGGGCTGAAGCGTCGGGCGCTGCCTTTCACTTTCTTGGCCTGTACTTCGTTCTTTTTCAGTCGATCCTGAGGCTTTTTGTGGAAGGAGGGGGCGGGAGGCAGGTCAACCAGTGCAGCAAGCGCATCGATATCCTGCTTCTCCAGCTCCTGAAACTGCCCTTGGCGAAGGTGGTCAGGAATGATCATGCTGCCAAAGCGAACCCGCTTCAACCGGCTGACTTTCAGATCCTGAGATTCCCACAGACGACGAACTTCCCGATTACGGCCTTCCAGAATACAGACATGGAACCAGTGGTTGATGCCGGTACCACCCGAATCAACGATATCAGTAAAGCGTGCCATACCGTCTTCCAGTTCTACGCCTTCAAACAGGTTCTTTACTTTTTGAGGGGTAACAGCACCCATGACCCGTACAGCGTACTCCCGCTCAACGGTGTTGGAGGGGTGCATCAAACGGCTGGCCAGCTCACCATCATTGGTAAACATCAATAAGCCGGAAGTATTCAGGTCGAGTCGACCAATGGATATCCAGCGCTCGCCTTTCAGCTTTGGCAGTTTATCAAAAACGGTTGGACGGCCTTCTTTATCTGAACGAGTGCAGATTTCACCTTCAGGCTTGTTATAGGCGATAACCCGACGAATACCGGCAGCATAGGCATCCAGCTTTACGGGTCGACCATCGACGGTGACGCTATCAAAACGGGAGGCACGATCGCCCAGGGTTGCTTTTTCGCCATTGACCAAAACCCGGCCTTCGGAAATCCAGCGCTCCATCTCACGGCGCGAGCCAAGGCCAGCACCCGCCAGGATCTTTTGCAGTTTTTCGCCCTGCGGAGGGAGTGTGTCTTCAGTAGTCATGTGATATTGGCGGTGTGACCACCCAGTGTTCAATAAGAGGACGGGCAGTATAACGGCAGGGTAGGGTGCAGACAATCGGGTTGAGCCGCAGTAAAATGTGGTGTTTGATATGAGCGGGTTGATCTCAGGGTTTGAATATACCCGTTGCCGTTGAATTTGCTACTTTGTTGACTGCGTTGTTGGCTGTGCTCGCTCACTGGTACGCCATCTTGGGCCCGGCCACTTGGTATATCTAAGCTTTCAGGGCTCCACTCCCTGGCCGCTGCATAGCAACTCCAAATTCTTTGTGTATAGGTATGAAATAATTTGTGAAAAGGCTATCTCTGCCCGTAAAAATGGAGTATTATCCGTTAATCAAGAGAGTAGTAGAACTACCCATGGTGATGGGAATTTAGAAATAGAAAGCAGTAGGCAGTAGCCAATAACGAGTAACCTTTCTCCAAAGTCTAGAATTAGATGCTTTCCGACGATAAACTTTCGTCATTAATTCCCTCGAATTACCTTTGAAGTTGCATTTTTTTGCATTTGCCTTCAAAGATCCAGATTATCGTCCTGTAGAAAATCAAAAATAACGATTTTACCCTGACGCTGGATTTAAAGCCCATACCCGGTTATATAAATTAATGTCCCTGGGTGCTTGATAATAACTTACTAAAAAATCAGGAATAATTAATGTTTGAATCAACTATTGAACGTCCCTGCAGCTGTTGTGGGAATATGACGTACAATCAGGAACTTGTGATGATTCACGCTGGAAAATCACGTCCGGCACTGGTCGCAAAATGTTCTGGTGAGTGTGGAAAGGAAATCAGTACGCATGAGTCGCATACACTGAATCAAATAAAGGATAATCAGTATGTCCCTTTGCACACTGTGAAAAGCTGGAATGTATTTCGCAGCGTAAATGCATAAGATATTGGCAGAATAATTGTTTTAGTGAATACCTTGAAAGTAATGCTCGAATGTAAAAAATACGATTAAAATAAGGTGTCGTTTATTTCTTAAGCAAACAGTAAGACTTATTGAAGAAAATCAGGCAGCCTCGATGGGGCTCTCTCTGAATAATTGAAACAAAAGCACCTTGAAATCAAAGCTATGATAGAGAGCATTCTTTATAGACACAGTTTGCTACCATGCCTGCCTCCGTCGTCGCTTGTAAATCAAAAACTATTGTCCTGCAAATTGAAGTACCTGTTGAATCTGGCAATATGTTTGATTTGGAACACGGTTTACAACGGGCATTGAATGAAGCAGGGCAGCTTGGAACAAAGGAATTGCGGGAGCTGTTTGAATCTCCCAATAAAAACCCATCGTCGTCAATCAGCAGAAGTGGAGCTACAAAGGAAAAGCTCTTAAAAGCTATAAAACCCTGTATGATGTGTCCCCATGGAACGCACAGTGTATCAGGGCATCAGAGGAGGTGTTACTTTTTCTCCGCTTGACCATCGTACTGGTATTGTCGGTCCAGCTACCCCAAAATTTGCCAGAACACTGGCCTGGAAATACAGTCAAATGCCAGCTCCTGCACTAAAGGAAGACTTTGAAACCAATCACCAGAGAACACTGTCAAACTCATATATCAAGCATTTATCCGACAGAGCCGGTGCATTAATTGAAAATCAAATAGACACACATTATGACCTGCCTCCCTTAACAGGGCCGCTTGAAACCATTGCCACAGGTCTGGGTGGCACCTGCATGCTACTCTGCGAAGAAGGTTGGCGAGAAGCCATGTGCGGACTTTGAGTCTGTAATCAGCCTATGGTGACAGGCTACACACCATTTTTGGTAAAGGTAAACAGACGAGCCAGTCCGATACACTCACCCAACTGATGGGGTAGAGTCAACTTGCCGTGCTTCTGACTTTGTTGAATTGAATTCCAGCATTCAGACATACATTCTTCTGCGTAAGCAGCAGGAGGTGATTGAGCGGGAAGAAAGAAAGGTATCAGGTCACTGATTTTGTAAGCCCCACCCCCACCGGCTCGATGTTTATCATATAACAGAAAGTTATTGGTTATTGTTTTGTGTTGGTTCTTTTTAATTTCATGTGGGTAAGCAGGCTTTGCTCACCTTGGTAAAGTCCAGCTTACCTGTCAGCAGATATACCATGATTTTGAAGTG
>OODV01000085.1 GCA_900299555.1 uncultured Endozoicomonas sp. | reverse complement strand
ATTTTAGGCATTTCTTACGAATCGGTTTATTCCTGATAGAGGTGGTGAAAGACAGAGTTGTAGTGGTGAAACTTATTTAAACAAAGCAAAAGCAGGAAATCAGCGCTGCCTGTTACTCAAGAAACCTTACCCTGAGCCTAAGACCAGGAAGAACGCGAGGGAACGCTCCCAGTTAGCCAAGTTCCCCCATCCTGCTCACGTGACTAATTGAGAACGGCTCCTGGATTCATCATACTGAAGAAAAAACACGCACGGAAAAAACTCTATTTATGACAACATCCATCTCAGAATCGTTGTTTCGCTCACTTGGAACCCATGCAGTCAAGAGACTGAGCATATCGGAAGGTCAGTTAGAATTAACCGTTGCTCCCTGGGATGATTTGGATAATGAAGGAACCGCCGTATTTAACCACTTGAAAGTCAGCTACATAGAGGCGGAACGAGACCCATTGGACACCTTTCTGGATTTCAACTTACCATGGGACATAATTCGATTTGACTCTAAACCCAGCAATCACCCAGCCTGGCATTTCGGCCTGTGCTGTCGTGACATCGTTATTGGTTTTGAGGCAGAGTGGCCAGTGATAACATTCACAAATAAGCCATGAACAAAAAATTGCAGCGAACAGGTCATTAAATACCGCATTCATAATTCACGGAAAGAATAATGCTCAGATTACTCATCACTATAAGTACACTATTCATTACCGTCAGTGCGGGAGCAAAAGAATATCGCTTTAATGACTTTCCCACCGATTCCTACTCAAACAGCACCCTTAAAGAAGTCAATCTTGATAGCCACCCTGATGCTGAATATTTAAAAGACAAACTTACGCTTCTGATTGGAAGAGCACCAAATTTTGCCGGTAAATACATCCTGGCAGCCTTTGGTTGCGGCACTGCGTGCCAGGTAGTAACAATAGTCGATGTGGATACTGGTAATATTACGATGCCGGTCAACTCATCGGATGGCTCATGCTATTCGAAAAACAGCAAATTACTCATTATTAACCCATACATCGCTAATACTTATGACGAAGATCTACCAGACTGGGCATTTACCTATTACTACATCATTCAGGGTGGCCGTTTAGAACTGCTGCATCAAACCAAGGAACCGCTCAAGTATGAATGTGAGTCAGGTTACTCTTAGGTTAGTAGGAACTTAACCATATGACATCATACCATCCGGTTCACTAGACAGCCGCTCCCAGAAACGGCTCCTTACTTTGCCCTGTTTCCATGCAGTCGTAAGATCGTACAGCATTATAACGCTGGTCAAATAACTCAGGGGCAACAACACCACCTGTCAGTTTACTTTGCTGACCCTGTCAGGTTGCGCGAGTACCTCCCTTGCCTTTTTAAATGCTACAAACTCATTAATAAACCAGCCGACACACCGCTCGGTACTGACCGGTATACCGGACTCATCAACTGGCTGGTAATCAATCCACCACCGTTCTTCAGGGTGAGGGTCATTGTAAACGAACACGTACTTCATATCGCTACGATCAGTAATCGAGACCTTTGCCCAGTCATACCTTGTGTATGGGCAGGTATCCTGCATCAGAAATACATAAGTAGGCTTTCCCAATTTGAACTCGATGTACAGGAACTCATCCATTTGGCGGAAGATCTTTAGCGCCTTTTCAATGTCAGGGGTCATCAGGTGAAGGGGGATTTTGTCTCTGTCCCCCCAAAATATGCCGTCAAGTGACGGTTCTTCAAAAAAGTAAGGTCTGGCCATATCGAAAAGTCCTTTAAACGATTTCAATTACCTTACCGCTATTTCCTGTGTAATTAACTAACAAGATGGTTAGTCATTTCCAGACACCCATTAATATTTCAGTGGAACCTCCAGACAGGCATAGAGCGTGTACTCAGCCCTGAAAAAACCAGGAGTCTTTTTTCGCTGCCTCTGCAGTGACTTCAGTCCCGAGCTAACTGCCCTCAAAAACTGGTCTTTGCTTTTCAATGCCATTCGTCCGATATAACCAGACTTGAGAACGCTCCAGGCAGACTATACCGGTTTCAGCTCTGGGGAATAAGGCGGCAGAAGATGAATCACCAGAAGCTGCTTTTCGCCTGCAGGATATTTCATATCCTTTTTGGCCTTAAGCGCCGGATGCCCGTCAGTTACGATCATCACAGCTCATGAGAGTTGACGACCTGCTTCAAGAATTTGATAAACACATCTGCATTGAAACGGCCAACTATGGCCATATAGCGCATTTGGCCTGTCCCACTTACAGCTGCGATCATGTTAATCCTGAACGTGCTCCGGTTTTGGTGACAGTCGGGGTTACGCCTCGCCTGCTCTGGGTTGTGCCACAGTAATAATCAGAGCGTATGCTGGCTTCATCAATAAAGTAGATAATGGCACCGCTCTCTTCAGCCTGCTTGCGTAGTGCGGGATAACGAACACCCGGATACTCTTTCACTTTTTTTCATCCTGCTGTCAGGCTTTTCGAACAGGGCGCTGGGGAGTCAGACCAATGCGTCGGAGCATTCTGTCTTGATAACAGCAGCCACAATGTCTCTGGTATAAAAAGCCCCGCAAATCGTAATTTATAGGGGATTGGTGGAGGCGGCGGGACTTGAACCCTAGTTTTAAATTATGATTACCTTTATCTTTCAATTAGTTATGTTTTTTTCAGAGATCCAAAAATAGCCGTTTTTACGCTATTTTACGCAGTACTACGCAATTTTCTGGACACTTTTTGGATACTTTTGAGCGGGGTGAATCCTACATGGATGATGGGATTCATCGATACTCACGTGCATACAGTAAAAGAAATAACCAAATTAAAGTTAAATAGTGAAAAATTCATTGAAATATCCAATTTACTAGTAGAGTTAAATCGATCCTTCTATTGAATAAAAAAATCGGGAGTCACTAATGGAACCATCATGACAATCAAGTCCACAATATAATCTCTCTCTACCCCAAGCGATTCCATCAGCACCTCCTCCCCCTCCTGTAGATCAATCCTCCAACTACATTTTTTCAGGAGGGTCAGGTGCAACCTCAGATTCTGTGCCAATTAGTCAAAGAAGTGTTACTCCCGCCCCTATACCATCGATGTCATCTAGGATATTAGGCGTACCCAATCCATATATTCTTCCCATTAATGTTAAGAGCAGCGAAAGCATAATGGGATTATTAAACTTGAGTGGAAATTACCAGGAACTTACTCCCCAATATAAAATATTAGTTTTATCTTTAATGGCTTCACCCAATGCCTTAGGAGCTTTAGAAAGTGGTCAAGCATCCTGGGTTGGGTTTCAAGAGGGAGGTTTTGAAGGATGCGATCTTCCTCTGTTTGCTTTGAATGGCAATGGGGAGACAAAGTATCAGTTTACTCTCTGTGGATGCGGAAGCGGTACATATTGTGACCCTTGGGATACTCCCTCAGATGATAAGTTTGGTGTTTATGCAGGTTATGGCGCTGCAGAGTATGCTAAAGCCCTGAAAGAAGCACAAAGCGATGAAGAAAAAAATATCGCACGAAAAGAATGGTGCAGTATGACAGGGAGTTATCACAATGGAGAGGGGAATCACACAGAGGATCAGGGTAAATTATGGGTTTGTTTGTTCAAATTTCTTTTAGGTGATGGCGACCGTGTAGAAGAAGAACAGGATCGACGGTCTCATCAAAAATTAGGTAGTGAAGAGTATAATCGCAGTTCACGTAAATTAGAAAGGCGAACTTTAGAACGTCAAGAAAAGGTGGATAAATTCTGGGTTGAAGCAGAAAAGCACAGGCAAAAGGTCGAAACATATATTGCGCCTTCTACCCCGACAATAGAACAACTTGAGAAAGCATTAGTAGAAGCGCTGAAAACAGAAGCAGAACTGCAATCTTTGATCGATAAAGGCCAAGTTACTGTACTGGATAGATTACATAACAATGCTCGGCTGTTCATCCTTACTGACCCAATGGATGGAATAAATAACGTAACCTTTTTTGTTAAGCCTGGCCCACCACCTAAAATTCCACCAATCTGGCCTACCAGCATTCCCACTGACAAGAATGGGCACTGTCAATGCCTGGACCATGCGAGACAATTACAAAAAGAAAAAACAGGAGACTGCTCTTCGTCCCCCGGAGTTAATGAGGAGGAAGTTGAAGAAGCTTCTGATCAACAACCGTCAAGTAATACTTCAACTGGAAGTGAGCCATCAGACAATGCATCAGACGCATATGAATCATCAGACAATGAAGAATCAAAAAACTGGGATGTTTCTTCCTCTAGTGGTCACAGTCATGCAAGTGATATTGAGCCAAGAGATTCGGATTCAGATAGTGAAGCATCAAACAGGAGAGAGCCTTCTAATGAAAATTTGGTGAACTAAAATATTCGCACTGGTTGAAACGTAGCCTGAATTTGACCTGACAAACCGCTTCTCAAAATCGGTAACTAACTGTCAGGTCATATCTGAACTTCTACATCTGAGTTATTGATCAATAACTTTACAGCAGCCCCTAACAGATTTGTTAGGAACTAATTTTATTTCTTTTCTTAAACTTATTTGTTGCCAATAAAAGTGTCGCAGCCGCTTTAATCCCTTTTTTTTCCTCTATTCTTTTTTTAGATGCTATAAGCCGGTGGCCGATTACGGGAAATTCTTCCATAATCTGGTCGTTCCTTACATCAAGTAAATTGAAGGCAATTAATAAATAGACAAGTTCTCCATCTTCGAAAGAGTCGAAATAATCTGATGTGACAATATTTGGAACCAAGTCTTTATTTTCTTTCACCCATTGAACCAACCAGTCATCTAGATTTTCATTAACTGACCGGGCCTGCTCAAAAAGTGATTTAAAAGCATCTCTATTGCTGTGTGCAGTTGTTAATGCGGTTTTCTGCATTTGGCTGATGGCTAGAAGCTTCCCATTAAGCTCTGTTTTTTTCTTAATTAATTCTTTGTTGGTATCCTTTAACTTGGCGCTGTCTGCAGTATTAGCCCATTTTGTCAATACAATATCTTTATAACTCCAACACTTTTCATTATTCTTGTGCAAATAGCTATGTTTGTCTTTTGTCATTAATAGGACATTTTCTGAATTATTATCTAGATTTATTTGTGATAAATCATACCCTTCCGAAGGGTTCCCCTTTGAGACAAGAGCTTGCTCATGGCTTTTAATGATTGTCTGGTAAAAATGGTCAATCATTTCTTTTTTATCTTTATCAAACTGTATTTTTATCAAGAAAAACTCTCTTTGATGATCTTGTGCAAACATAAAAAGCGAATCAATTTGCTCCTTGCAATCTGAACCATCAATTATTCCATGATGAATTTTAAAGCCACTACTACATGATGCTGACCTTATTCTTAGATCGAAATATCTAACACCTGATTCAGCTTGCTGTTTCAATGTTTTAATCTGTGTTACAGAGTAATCTTGTAATAATCCTGCAATTTTTCCTCCTAGAGGCACTCTGCTTAATCTAGGATACTGGATGCTATATGTTCCAGAGTCGTGCGTACCAGGTAATGCAATTTGAGTAATAGAGTTTAAACATGGATTTAATTTACGCACACTTTCTTGCCAAGAAGATAGTTCCTTTATCGCATTCACACTACTTTCATCAATTTCTACTACAGGTGCTACCGATGTGCCTTTGCTTATTATGTCGGACTCTTTTAGTTCAAAACTTTCCTCAGATCTTTCTGATAGGGATGAAGATGAGCAGGAAATACAAGTTAATTCATGGATAGTTATAATTCTTGGATTATTTTTTTTTCTTGAAACATCATCATTACCAGCTTCATTTGGTGGTATAGCTTTAAAAGTTAACTCAGGAATTGTAACTCTTAAATCCCCTCTTTGGCATAGAAAACATCCAGTTGATGAGCGAGGGGGTGAACTAGTACCTGAGAAGATAGGTTCGCTGGCCAGTGCAAGACTTGAAGCAACTGGAAGTGCCATGATTGATAATCACCTCTCATAAATACCATAGTGCCTGTCCAAGCACTTATGTTTTTACCAAGATATCAAGAAAACCAGCGTCAGGTCTTGGATCTTGAATTCCCACCTGACATCAACCCCATCAACCGCCCAAAAAAAGAAGCATTCATAACCGTCTCCACCGCTTCATCCGCAGACGATTCCTTCATCATCTCGAACACCTCTGACGAAAAGTAGACACATCGTTGGTTTCCTTCAAGTGATATTTGGCAGTAGTTATGGACACCTCCATAAGAGAGTAAAATCACTCTGTGAAGTGACCAATGACTACTAAGAAAAAGAAAATTCCACTCCCCAGAATTCAAAGCTGAAGCATTGAAGCTTGCTGTAAAATCAGTGTCAGGCCTTTCATTGTGGAAAATGAAAATTTAAGCCATTTCTCACAATCTTCACTTGAAGTTTGTACGACGAAGAGGCCTTTCTTAAACCCTAGTGAAAAATCATGAAACCCCGTACCCTGCGAGGCTGGATTAATACAATAAGTAGTTGACCATTTGAAATCATATAAACTGACTGGTCGATTAGGTATTAAAGACAGCACAAACTGTTAACCCGTTTTTGTACTAGTGTTCATTGGTATTTCCAGTCTGTCTTTTGTCTATGAAATCCGTCACCGCTATCACTGATCCAGCAATTATCACAACATTGCAGCAGGCCTGGCGTCTTGGTCCTACACCGTACCTGAGAGAAAGAGCTCACGCTGTGTTATTAAGTCATCGAGGCTATTCTCTTGATCAAATTGCCGATATCCTCGGAGCTCAATATCAGACCGTTTCAAACTGGATAGATCAGTGGGAAGACTATGGCATTACTGGCCTGTATAAACATCATGGCGGGGTGATACTGCCATCTTCAGTACTGAAGAGGTGGAACGATTCAAGGAGCTTGTAAAAGATGAGCCTCGCCGCATACGCCATGCTAAAGCAGTCCTTGAAGAAGAAACCGAAAAAAAACTTCTCTGACCACGTTGAGGAGGATGGCCAAAAACCTTGGCATGGTCTTCAAGCGAGTCATACCAATTGCCTTTTCTAACTACTGTATAACTGCCCACTGGCGAGAGCATAAAC
>OODV01000554.1 GCA_900299555.1 uncultured Endozoicomonas sp. | reverse complement strand
GCCTGAAGCCTCTGTCCGAAGTCACTGGCAGTTCCAGTACCTGCTGCTCATCACGAAATACTCGCAACACCAGATCGGTGTAGCTGTCCGCTATGATCCTTGCCGAACTGAACAGGGCAGGCTTGCCCTGAAAAACTTTACTTCGCCAGCGATAGGACATCAGCTCTGTGCCTTTATCCCAAGCCTTGATGGTGTTGCCAATGGCCAGATAGAGGCTGTCGTCCTGAAGATCCCGAAAACAGGCATCGGCATAAGTGCCCAGCTCGGTAAAGGTGCCGCTGTCAGGACTGAAGATAAAGCCGCCGCCATTGGTTGAATTGCCATAGAACCCAAAGTACCGGCCATCATGGAAGCAGCCATGGATGGTGTCCGGCTGGAACCGTGTCCGCCAGTCTTCCGGGTTGATGATATTGCGGGTCATCAGATCAGCCTGGCCGCCAGCGATCCGCACCAACCCATCCGGAGAGGCATAGAGCGCCATATCCCCCATATCCACCATGCTGCGCTTGCTGATGCAGGCGTGTGCCGTATCGAGCCGTTCCAGTGTCATGGCACTGGGTTCGGTACCAAAGGCCACATAGGGATAACCGTCAGTAACAATGATCACACTGTTGGCCGCGACGGCCAGTGACTGGATGTCATACTCCACCGCCAGCCGGTAAGCCGCTGGCCATGCGTACAAATGGTAGGGTTCGCTGAACATCAGCTCCTTGCCAGAGAAGCCAACGGCCACGCCACCGGGCAGCACCATCATGCCTTGCAGGTTGTTGGGAGGCGCGATCCAGCCAATGGTTTTCAGGATGCCGCCCCGCTGATCCATCGGGGTTTTATCCACCACGCTGGTGACGCCAACCGGGGTATCGGTTGCCACCGAACCATTGTTGTTTATCTGGGTACAGAGCTGATACACGCCGACCTGTGTACTGGTGTAGACCCTGAAGTGAGTAATGTTCATGTCAACCGCACCCGGCCCTGAAGCCAACGTCAGGTTGACAGTCTCACCGGGCTTCACCACGATCTCACCAGAAGGCAGCGATGGCGGACCTTCCCGTCCGTTCTCATCCACCCAGGTGTAGGTATAGAAGCGGGTTTCGGCGTCCACTGCCTGAGCATCCTCCAGCGGTGTGCCACTGAGCACCACCACGGGTGCCACGTCCGGCTCCGGTATCCCCAGTTGATGGTCATTGACCGGGTAGTTACTGCCGCCACTCAATGCCAGGCCGTTATCGGTGTAGCGGGGACCTTTCACTGTGCCGGTGTAATAGACCCGGTTGTTGGGATCGTCCGCTACCGGGGAACGGATCACGTCCACGTCTTCGGTCCATTCAAACCAGTACCGGTTGCCTTCGTTGCGATAGAGATAGATGGTTTGCGGGGTATAGTTCAGGGACTTTTCATCGGCGGGTTGGTAGTAGGCTCTCAGGCTGCCATTGGTTAAACGACAGTCAATGGCTGCCTCCGCCTGAGTATCTTCCAGCA
>OODV01000091.1 GCA_900299555.1 uncultured Endozoicomonas sp. | reverse complement strand
GCTGCGAGGCCTGGAACAATCTATGCGGCGAAGCTGGACGTCTATTCAGTTTATGCTCTCGCCAGTGGGCAGTTATACAGTAGTTAGAAAAGGCAATTGGTATAACTCGATCTGCCAGCGGGATTTATACAGGGCTGCTATCTCTGCCGCATTCGTCATTTTGCAGTACCAGCTAAAGTCGTCATAGGCCCGATCAAAACGTAGGTAACAGCAGGCATGATCGGTAAGTTCTGCACGGCCTTGCAGTCATTTACTCTGGCGGTTGTCTTAAAAAAATGCTGGGGTATCGGCCTCAGGATCATAAACCGTGTGCAACTTGATCCCCCTTAGTCTTTCGGAAGAGTGCCCACTCAAACTGGTTCAGGTTCAGATCAATCGTCGTAGAATCAATCAGGCACACCATGTCACTGGCAGCCCGAAGGGGCAGGCGATCTCTGACCTTTTGCAGCAAAAAGAAAAAAGTCTCGGCAAAGATACTTACAGGACTACTGTGTTGTTGGCATCTGATAGTGAGGAACGCTTTATACGTGAGACACCCGGGTGATAGTGGTGGTTATGGTTGGTGTTAACGTTTTCCACCAAGTCGCGTAGGAGGCCTGGCTGGCCAGCTGTACAAACATCATAGCAACGAGTTGCGTCCAGCAAGGCAGTTTTCTGACTCTGTGATCGCCATTATGACGGTCAACCTTCTTTTGAAACTGGTGATGGGGTATCGCTCTGAGCAACTGTTGTGAAACGCTGTTATGATGCTTCATGCCTATCCTTTGCCTGTTCCAGAAAAGCTGTCTGGACAATGGCTATTCTAACGTAAAGCAGCAGGGACAGGCTCTTTAAGCTTCCTCCCGATTTCTAACCGGAAAGCAGTGCCCTGAAATACTAGGAAGTGCTTGTGTATATGAAGATGCAGAAAAATGGTCACTTGCCTACTATCTGCACCTTCAAGCACTTTAGATACTTACCTCCGTGGGCTCTCTACTGGTAAAGCTTTGTTTCAACTATTTCCAGATCACGCTGCAGGGACAGCACTGGAAAAAACCGATCTCAACCGAGCTGCTGACCGGTCAATCTCATTAATATCTATATCCCTGTGACGTTCATGCTGAGCTAAGGAGCATCGGTAGCCAGCTTCAATCTGTTCAGATGTCAGTTTTCCTTCCCGCGGTAAACCCAACAAATCACGATCTATTCTATCCTGTTCCTGAGTTAGCCGGACAAGTTTCTCCTGGCGCTCCCGCTTTTTGGCCGCTACTAAATCTCTTTGTGTTATAAACCGATATAACTGTTCCTGAGCATGCCGAGCAAGACTTACCTCACGATCAAACCGCTCTTTTGTCAATAGCCCTTGTTCCAACTCAGCTTTTTTTGCATTGCAGTACGCTTCCGCCGCCTGATAAACCTCTTCTTTTGTAACAAACTCTTTGTTAGTCCACTGCACGTTGAGTAACTGTAAGGCTGTATCGATATTCTCAGGAGGCGGTATAGGAACATAATTCGAAGACTCTGTTTTACCCATCAACCTGTCCCGGATAGGGCGATTGGTAAAGTTATCCTTGTGGTAAAGACGGCTTTCGTTCATTTCATGATTGGAAAGAAACATAAAATCCAGAGCTACTTTGGCACACATCAGAAATCTCAAGCCAAAAGCAATCCCAGCAGCTATAGCCCCCGTTGCAAGAATGCTTTGCGGAGACAAGTTAATTAACGCGGAGAAAAAACCAAGAAAACTGCCATAGACACCACCAACCACCATGCGGCTGCCAAAATAGGTCAATTTATTTTCATCACAGCGCTCCCCCTGAAAAGGAAGATGTCTGAGCCATCGAAAGCTCAGAAAATCACCAAGAACGGGGAGTTTCTCTATCGGAAGCCTGTCCAATAACACAGGGAAACGATCGGTTGGAAACTGGTCGCTTGAGTAATATCGCAGTACAGCCTCTCCTATAGCTTCACAAGCCATAATAATAATGCCGGTCAGTGCAGATTTAATAATAATTGGCAATGCCATCATACCAACCATAAAGGTAGCACCAGCCATGGCCCAAACGGCGAGATAACCAGCCCAGTTAAATGCGTCCACAACGTGCCAGAGCGTAGTTTCTAATGCACAGGTGACTCTGCTGAAAAGCGACTTGCAACGCTCAACAAAAGTAAAAGGTTCTTTTTTAAGATAAGTTCCATCAGGCTGGCTAACAGAGACAGCAGCAGCTTGTACAGGAGGTAGATCATTCAATACAGGAGGCTGCGGAGCTGGAGGTAGAAGAACAGGTGATTGATTCATAGGTATTTTTGAGAAACAGTTTTCGCTATTCTTTCCACTACTGTACGAACCGTTATAATCTACCCAGGAGCTGTTGACGCTTCGTTACGTACTCAGCGAAACATCAACAGCCCCTGACGTGAAGCTAACTATAGATCCACTTTTTCTGTTTGCATGGTCTTTCAATCAATAAAAATTGAGGTAACCTTTCCAAATCTCTTTGCACCGCGATAACTAACTGATTATTAAAACAAAGGCAGAGCCTGACTATGATTGTTATTCGCCCCATACATGAGCAGGATCGTGAGGTACTCTGGCAAATCGCTAACCAGACCGGTGCCGGATTCACCTCACTGCAACCTAATCGTCCCATGGTAGACAACAAACTGGCATGGGCGCTTACCTCCTTTAAGCAGGCTTCCCAAAAAAATTCTTATAAGAAAGATGCCTCTGACCCAGAGCATAAAAATGCACTTTATCTGTTTGTAATGGAGGATACACAAACCGGTCAGGTGGTTGGTACTGGTGGCATAGAGTCTGCTGTCGGACTTGACTCCCCCTGGTATAACTACAAGGTAAGTAAACAGGTTCACGCATCACAGCAACTCAATGTCTACACGATGGTAGACACCCTGATGCTCTGCAGTGACCATACCGGCTTTTCAGAACTGTGTACGCTCTTTCTGCTTCCGGATTATCGCCACTCAAAAAATGGCGCATTTCTTTCAAAGAGCCGCATGATGTTTATGGCAGCATTTCCTGAGCTGTTTGCGGAAGATCTCTTTGCTGAAATGCGTGGCTACTGTGATGATCAGGAAGTTTCACCTTTCTGGGAAGCCCTGGGCCGACACTTTTTTGCCGTTGACTTTACTGAAGCTGACCGACAATCCACGGTAGATAAAGCGTTTATTGCCGAACTGATGCCTCGCCACCCTATCTACACCAATTTATTGCCTGATGAGGCCCGGGAGGTCATTGGCATTACCCATGAAAGCACAACGCCTGCCCGTCACCTTCTGGAATCAGAAGGGTTCCATTACACCGGATACGTGGATATTTTTGATGCAGGACCACTGCTCGAAGCCAGAGTCAAAGATGTGCGCTCTGTGAGAGATTCCAGACAGTACAAAGTTAAAATTGTTGACAGTAATACAACGGATGAACGCCGCTGGTTGATGGCTAATAATGAATTGGAAAACTTTCGCTGCATCATGGGCAACTTATCCTATGAGGGGATGGAGTTCGTCAAAATAACAAAAGAGCAGGCTTCAACTCTTGATATTGAAGAAGGCCAATTACTGCGGGTAGTACCTTTATCCAGTTAGCCCTTAGGGACTGTTGACGTTTTTCTGGGTCACAGAGCCTCGTAACGAAACGTCAACAGCCTCCTGACTTAATCTGAAGCCAGTATGCTTTAGTAAACGAACTGAGAGGATTAGGACCATGTCAGAAACAAAAGAACAAAAGTGCCTCTTTATCAATGGGGAGTGGCTTAAAGCGAATGGCAAACCCTTTTCATCAGAAACCCCCGGTACAGGAAATACCCTCTGGCAGGGTGCCAACGCAACCGCAGAGCAAGTTGATCAGGCTATAAAGGCTGCCCGCGAAGCCAGCTATCAGTGGGCTTTTCGTTCTTTCCCAGAGCGAGAGTCCATTGTAAAGGCTTATGCAAACGAGCTTGAGCAGAATAAGGACTCACTGTCAGAAATCATTGCCAGGGAAACCGGCAAGCCTCTCTGGGAAGCCAAAACCGAAGCCGCCGCCATGGCTGGTAAAATCGCGATATCAATAAAGGCTTACCATGAGCGTACCGGTACTGTTGAAAACTCGATGCCTGTGGGAAAAGCGGTCATTCGTCATAAACCACACGGTGTTGTTGCGGTGTTTGGTCCCTACAACTTTCCAGGCCACCTCCCCAATGGGCATATTGTTCCCGCACTTCTGGCCGGTAATACTGTGGTTTTCAAGCCCAGCGAGCTGACCCCTGCCGTAGCCGAATACACGGTAAAACTCTGGCAGCAGGCAGGCCTTCCTGACGGTGTTCTTAATCTGATTCAGGGAGAGAAAGACACGGGTATTGCACTGGCTGGACACCCCGATCTTGATGGTCTCTTTTTCACCGGCAGTTCGAACACCGGTAAAATGATCCACCAGCAATACGGTGGACAACCCGGAAAAATTCTGGCTTTAGAGATGGGCGGCAACAATCCATTGATTATTACAGAGATGGCAGATATCAAAGCGGTGGTACACGACACAATCCACTCAGCATTTATTACTGCCGGTCAGCGTTGTACCTGTGCCCGCCGACTTTTTGTTCCTGCGACTCCCTGGGGAGACCAGTTTGTTGATGCACTCACTGCAGCTACGGCCAAAATCAAAGTAGGCCAATGGGATGATCACGAAGTGCCCTTTATGGGAGCACTTATCTCTGAAGTGGCAGCCAAACAAATACTGGCAGCCCAGGAAACACTGCAAAACCTGGGAGGCAAAAGCCTGCTTCCATCAACACACCTTAAAACCGGAACCGGATTAGTATCTCCGGGTATTATTGATGTAACTGATATCAAAGACCGTCCTGATGAAGAGTACTTTGGTCCACTGTTACAGGTGATTCGCTACAAGAATTTTGAAGATGCCGTTGCAGAAGCCAATAACACACGCTTTGGCCTCTCTGCCGGACTGTTCAGTGAAGCACCAGAGCAGTACCAGTACTTTTTACAAAGAATACGTGCGGGTATCGTCAACTGGAATCGCCCGATTACTGGTGCCAGCAGTGCCGCTCCGTTTGGAGGCCCCGGTGACAGCGGAAATCACCGCCCCAGTGCCTACTTTGCTGCAGACTACTGTGCTTACCCTGTGGCCAGTGTCGAGTCGGAGTCACTGTGTATGCCAAAAGACCTCGCTCCCGGACTTGAGTTATAAAAGGCTCCCGGAGCTACTGAACTCGCAGCAAAACCTCTACAGCGCTTGAGCTTTGAATCGATTATGAAGATGTAAACAATGAGAACAATAGAAGCAAACTTTGATGGGCTGGTTGGCCCTACTCACAGCTATGCAGGGTTATCCAGGGGCAACAAGGCCTCAATCAACCATGCGGGCAATGTAGCAAACCCAAAGCAGGCAGCTCTACAGGGTCTTGAGAAAATGAAGGCGCTCAGTAAGTTGGGCTTTGTTCAGGGTGTGCTTGCCCCCCAGGAGCGCCCGGACATTGCTATGCTCAGAAGACTGGGCTTTACAGGCAGCGACTCGAGAGTACTTTCAGATGCAGCACAGAATATGCCTGCTGTACTGGCTGCCTGTTGCTCAGCTTCCAGTATGTGGACCGCAAATGCAGCGACAGTCTCTCCCAGTTCTGACTGCTCTGATGGTAAAGTACATTTCACTCCCGCCAACTTAATCAATAAATTTCACCGTTCCATTGAGCACGAAGTCACGGGAAATATACTCAAAGCAACGTTTAGCAGCCCTGAGCATTTTGTTCACCATCAGGCCCTGCCATCCACCGACTACTTTGGCGATGAAGGCGCCGCAAACCACACCCGTTTCTGCCATGAGTATGGAGAGCAGGGCGTTGAGTTCTTCGTTTACGGTAAAGAAGCCTTTAATCCACAGAGCGCATCACCGCAGAAATACCCTGCCCGCCAGAGTTTTGAAGCCAGCCAGGCTATTGCCCGGTTACACCAGCTAAGTCCCGATAAAGCGGTATTTGCGCAGCAAAACCCTGCGGTAATTGATCAGGGTGTTTTTCATAATGATGTTATCGCTGTTGGCAACCGTAATCTGCTGTTCTGCCACGAGCAGGCATTTCTGAATCAGGCTTCTGTATATGAGTCATTGAGAAAGGCTTATGGAGCACAGGACTTCCATATTGTTGAAGCAACAGATCAACAAGTTTCTGTAGCGCAGGCTGTAGGTACCTATCTGTTCAATAGTCAGCTGCTATCGCTTGATAATGGCGGAACAATGATTGTTGTCCCTTTAGAGTGTAAAAGGGAGCCTGCAGTCTGGAGCTACCTGCAAAGCCTGGTCAACGATCCCAAATGCCCAATTACGGATCTCAAGGTTTTTGATCTTCGCCAGAGTATGAACAATGGCGGTGGCCCAGCCTGTCTGAGGTTACGAGTTGTCTTGAATAATCAGGAACTGGCGGCTACCAACCAGAGCTGCCTGATAAACGACAAACTCTTTTCAACCCTCAGCAACTGGATTAATAAACATTACCGTGACCAGTTATCCGAAAAGGATCTGGCCGATCCATTACTGTTGACTGAATCCCGGGCGGCCCTAGATGAGCTGACAGGAATTCTTAACCTGGGTTCTGTCTATCCATTTCAGAATTAATAATATCCACCAAATGAATTTAAGCAGGTAATGTTTACTTCTCTAACACAAAGACACCAAGGCACAAAGAAAAGCTCTTCTCTGTGCCTTGGTGTCTTTGTGTTGAAAAAATGAAACTTTTTTAATCAGTCCTACTTACCACCAAATACCTTTTTATCTTCTGCTATCCTGTGAGCCACTGCCGGATGCTGGAAAAGCCGATCAATATAAGCAGCCAACCTTGGGTATTCAGCAGACTCAATGTTCACTCCAGCATGGGCGAGATTAATAAAATGCGTGACCAGTGCAATATCTGCCAATTGAAGACTTACCCCAAATAGAAATTCGGTTTCCGGAGCCTGAGACTCCAGATAAACACAGGTCTTTGGCAACCTGGTTTGTAAAATTTCCTGCACTTTGACTTCGTCAGCAGACTGGTTCACCAGCTTCTTGGCAACACGCTCAAAAAAGACCGTTCCCAGTACAGGCAGCATGACCGTATCGGCATATTCTTCAAACCAGCGGGCTTTAGCTTTGTCCTCAGGGGACTTTGGATAAAGCGGCTGCTCGGGATAACGGTCCTCAAGGTATTCACAAATAACCGTAGAATCAGCCAGAGTCACTCTTTCATCCTCCCAGGCAGGAATTTTCTTCAAGGGGCTGATTTTTTCAAAGCCCTCAGGTTTTCTGAAAGGAGTGACCGGCACCATTTCATGATCAACCTGCTTTATTTCGAGAGCCAGTAACACCTTGCGCACCATGGGTGATAGTGGCACACCATAAAGCTTACTCATGGTCATATCCTTTATAATTAGTTTTATCTTGAACCAATGGCTATCCTACCTCTCGCCACAGCCTTTGCAATATAAAGAAAACCAGAGCATGATCTCCCTGCCCTTATAAATCGAGCCACTGCGCAATGAGCAAAGCACTAAAAAACCTCATTCCAGATAATTTTCTCAGTGAATACTGGCAAAAGAAAACACTGTTAATTCGTCAGGCTATACCTGATTTCTCGCCCCCGATTTCTGCAGACGAGCTTGCCGGCCTTTCTCTGGAAGAAGACGTTGAATCAAGGCTGATCCTTGAACATGGAGAAACACCCTGGGAGCTTCGCCACGGGCCTTTTACTGAAGAGACGTTTAGCTCATTGCCAGAAAGTCACTGGACATTATTAGTTCAGGCTGTTGATCACTGGGTGCCGGAAGTGCATGATCTGCTGGAGTACTTTCGCTTTCTACCCAGCTGGCGTCTGGAAGATATTATGATCAGTTATGCGACTGACGGTGGTAATGTAGGACCTCACTACGACCAGTTTGATGTTTTTCTGATTCAGGCAGAAGGTAAACGCCGGTGGCAGATCGGGCCAGTTTATAATGATCAGGCACCCATGGTTAAAAACACGCCACTGCACATTCTTTCCGAATTCGATGCTCTTGAAGACTATGTACTTGAACCCGGTGATATGCTTTACCTTCCACCCGGCGTTGGTCATCATGGCGTAGCACAGGGTGACTGCATGACCATTTCGGTTGGTTTTCGGGCACCCAGTCATCGGGATATTCTGATGCAGTTTACCGACTTTGTTGCTGACCAGCTCAGTGAAAGTCTCCGCTACTCGGATGCCGATCAGCAGCCGGTAAGCAACCCCGGAAAAATAGATGAACAGGCAATAGACCGGATACAGAAAATACTTCGCCAATACACAGAAGACAGAAGTCTTATTGCCCAGTGGTTCGGCTCCGCCATGACGCAAATCAGGCACCCCCAGGGTCGGGAAGAAACTATTGAACGGTGGTCGCTATTAAATTCAGAATTCGGAGATTACAACCTGAGAGTCAACGAAGGCTCTAGAATAGCTTTTTATCAGGGGGCACATGCGTTTGTTTTTGCTGATGGTGAGCGCTACCCCTATACAAATGAACAACTAATTACGTTTGCAAAGAAGCTCTGCACCCAACAATTGCTCCAACCTGAAGAGTGGAATAGCTGTAAAGATAAAGAGAGTCAGCAATGGCTGATAACGTTAATAATGAATGGGGTATTATATTTAGACGAGTAATGCAGTAAGTGTTGAAAAACAGACTATTTTCCAACACTTATTTATAATCACTACTGCCTGGTTAAACATTCTGAAGCTCCAGAAAGCCCTGAGCAATCAATGCAGGGGTTATGCTTTTCTCTGGCGTACTGCTCAATAAATCAACCACCGATCGTTTTGTCATCAGGTTAATCTTCCTGGCTATCTGTTGAAGAGATGACCTGCCGGGATAGCTGAGCTGAATCAAACGCAGTAGTAACGAGAGGGAGATAATCTAGGCTCTGTTGACATAATCTGTAGAAGTTCAGACCTGACCTGACAGTTACCGATTTTCAAGAGGGTGTCTGTCAGGTCAAATTCAGGCTATGAACTTTTCCTTCCAGATCTCTTTCCC
>OODV01000194.1 GCA_900299555.1 uncultured Endozoicomonas sp. | reverse complement strand
CGGGTAGCTGTGGTCGACGAGACATCTGTTCCAGATAAAACGCTTGATAATGATGTCTGAGCATAGCTGGCATCAGCTAAAGGATTTAGAAAAAGCGATTGGTATTACATAAGGTTATGAACAGGCCCTTAAAAAATATCCAGCTGATCCGTTTGATAATCAATCTGCAACTTCTCCCACCCAGCTAAATCCTGAAAACTGTTATGAAAAGTCTGAGCCAGATGGGGAACCTCCCGATTGCTCGGGCTATGCATAAAAAAGTAAGGGCGCTTTCCTTCAGCAATCCACTCTCTCAGTTTTTGTTTCCAGGGTTCAAGGTACGCTTCATCACACCTCATATCCCCCAAACCGATGAATCGAACAACGGGAAAATCGCCGGTAGCAATAGCATGAACCGGTAAGCGGGGCTTTTTGCTTTGAGCATCTTGTTCTACTTGATTTCTGGCAGGCCTGCTAAACAGGGAGCGACTATCAAAACAGACACGATTCATATTCAAACTCATCAGCAGATGATTAAGCCGACGCTCTTCATCACCCTTATTGAAAAAAACCGGATGGCGCACTTCTACCGCGTAAGAATACTCTGATGGAATAGAATTCAGGAAACGCTCAAGCTCGACAAAACGGGAAGGATCAAACCCTGCTGGCAATTGAATCATAAAAGGGCCAAGTGAATCCTTCAAAGGCTCCAACCGCTCAAAAAACTGTAGCAGCAAGTCATTGCTGGATAGATGACCGGTATGAGTGACATCTTTTGGGAGTTTGAAACTGAAACGAAAACCGGGATGCAACTGAGCCTTCCAGCTGGCTATGACTAACTCACTGGGCAACGCATAAAACGTTGTATTCCCTTCCACCGTATTAAAGGACGAACTGTAATGATTCAGAAAGTTTTGGTTCTTTTTAATTTCATGTGGGTAAGCAGGCTTTGCTCACCTTGGTAAAGTCCAGCTTACCTGTCAGCAGATATACCATGATTTTGAAGTG
>OODV01000489.1 GCA_900299555.1 uncultured Endozoicomonas sp. | reverse complement strand
GTATACAGCGTCTTTCTCAATGCAGGTTGATAAAACTCCTGCAGAATCGTTTTATGGAAGCGCTCACAGATTCCATTCGTTTGTGGATGCCGGGCTTTCGTCTTCGTATGTTCAATGTCGTTCACCGCCAGGTAAAGTTGATAATCGTGTTGATCAGCTCGACCACAGTACTCCGTACCTCTGTCTGTCAGTATTCTGAGTACAGGTAGCTCCTGAGCTTCATAAAACGGCAATACACGGTCATTGAGCAGATCAGCAGCCGTAATAGGCGTCTTGGTTGTATACAGCTTGGCCTGCGCTACCCTGGAGTAAGTATCAACATAGGTCTGCTGATAAACACGTCCAACGCCTTTGAATGTGCCAACATAGAAGGTGTCTTGTGAACCAAGGTAACCAGGATGCGCTGTATCAATTTCACCACAGGCTTCATCATCGAGTTTCTTACGCTCAAGCGCCCTGACCTGGGACTCGGTGAGAATGATCCCTTCTCTAGCCACCTTCTCTTCGAGGGCTTTGAGGCGGAGTTTGAAGCTTTCCAGATCATTTCTTAGCCAGATGCTTCTCACACCACTGGGAGAGACGAAGATACCTTGCTTGCTAAGTTCATTGGAAACACGGGCCTGCCCATGAGCAGGATCTTCTACCGCATACTCAAGAACCGCTGTTTCAACAGCAGGATCTACACGGTTTTTAAGGTTTGGAACCACTGTACACGACAAAAATCAGAAGTGAGTCAGCGGGATCCTCTATCTTGAGGTTTTTACCACAAAATTCATCTCGACAATGGAACCTGCCGACTTACTCATCACGCAGTTTAGAACCTATCTGAACTGGAACAAGTGCCCACTGAGCGTCCTCGCCTATCTTGTGCTGGGTCTGCTGCAAAAGCAGAACGTAAACTTCAAACACCTTGCAACCACCTTTCCCGGAAAGTCACAGACTGCATCCTGTTACCGCAGCATTCAGCGATTCTTTCTCGAAGTGGTTTTTGAGGAAGCTGTTACAGCCAGGATGATCGCAGGCCTGCTTGCACCTGAAGGCAAATGGCAACTCAGCATGG
>OODV01000040.1 GCA_900299555.1 uncultured Endozoicomonas sp. | reverse complement strand
GTATTAGCCGTTTCTACAGCGATGACTGGGGTGCATATGAGCGAAATATTGATCCTAAAAAACATGAAGCAGGCAAGAGAAATACTCAGAGGATCGAACGCAGGAAGTTAAATTTCAGGATTTGAATCAAGCGGTTAGCGAGAAAGAGTATATGTTTTTCCAAGATAGAAAGGGTGCACGATATAATGATTGGGCTGTTGATTAATGCTCTGGAATTTGGAGTGGATATTTATGCATAACTACAGATTTGACCCACTACTGTCTGGTTTTTGGGCTTTATTTCTGAGTAACCCGTTAAATAATTGCACAAGCTCGCAACAGTACTTACGACTTTGCAACCAAGCAAGCAAGCAAGCAAGCAACCAAAACGAAAAGGCGCCATCAGTGCTTGTCCGGCAACGTCAACAATACTCCTGACTGCGGCTCCAGCAGAATCCATGAACGCCTCTAATTTTTATCTTAAAATTCAATAAAGTACAATCACTTAACATCACCACTCTTAACCTTTTCACAATAACAGACAGCCCTCTAAGTTGTGATGTACTTTTAAGAGTGCATTTAATGTATTAAGTTCCAAGTTATTAAGACCGGGCTAAAGGAAACCTGCTCACATTCCATAAAGATTTCTGTACAATACCGAGCTTTGACAACCAGCTGGAATAAGACAAGCCATGACATACAGGGTGGCCATTAATGGGTATGGGAGAATTGGTCAGTGTGTGCTGCGTGCACTCTATGAAAATGGCTATCGTCACAACCCTGTACACGGAATGGAAGTGGTTGCCATCAATGAGCTTGCCAATATTGAAACACTGGCCTACCTGACTCGCTATGACACCACCCATGGGCGCTTCCCTGGTAAGGTCAGTGCAAATGACACCCACATCTTTATTGGTGATGACCGCATTCGGGTTTTCAATGAGCCCTCCCCCCAACAACTTGACTGGCAAGAACTGGACATTGACCTTTTGCTTGAGTGCTCTGGCTCATTTAACGACCGGGAAACAGCAGATCTCCATATTGAAAGAGGGGCATCCCGCCTGTTGTTTTCTCAGCCCGCAAAACCTGATGTAGATGCAACCATCGTATATGGCATCAATGAAGAGCAACTAAACTCTGAGCATCGTATTGTTTCCAGTGCATCCTGTACCACCAATTGTATTGTTCCTGTTCTCAAAACACTAAGTGACTCCCTGGGAATAGAGTATGGCTCTATGACCACAATCCATTCAGCCATGAATGATCAGCCCGTCATCGATGCGTATCACCAGAACGATCTACGCCTGACCCGCAGCGCCCTGCACTCCATCATTCCGGTTGATACAGGTCTTGCCAGAGGGATTAACCGTTTGCTGCCTGAACTCAAGGGGCGCTTTAAAACCAGCGCCATCCGAGTACCTACCATTAATGTTTCCTGTATTGACCTCACTGTTCAGGTAAGCAGAGATACATCGAAAGTGGAAGTTAACCGCATTCTGGAGCAGGCAACCCTTGGTCGTCTTGAAGGTATATTAAGTATTACCAACGAACCTCATGCCTCAGTTGACTTTAACCATGACACCCGCTCATGCATTGTTGACGGGACTCAAACCCAGGTTTCAGGCCATCGTCTGGTCAGACTCCTATGCTGGTTCGATAATGAATGGGGGTTCGCCAACCGAATGCTGGACGTTGCAAGCTACTGGCTGGCTTTGTCAAAAGGTAGCAAAGGTTGAGGTTCAGGCCTATCTAACATTCAGTTCTGAAATCATCGGTATAAGTGCTGCAAAGTCCCAGATTTTATGAACTGCGACCTTTCTCTTTTCAAGTTTAGACTGGTCAGTGGCATAGATATTACCAGAGCCTTCCCTATCACCCTTAAGATATGAAATTCCAGGAGAGACAACATACACTACTCTGTTAAAAACAAACCTGACTGGAAAGGTAACAACCTTAATTCCCTACCTCACGATATGAGCCAGACAAGAGACTGCATTGCCAATTGATTCCATGATAACAATTCCTGAATCGGAAACTTTAAAAACCCACCCTGTAAAACTAATTTTATCTTGATTCTATATTCCAATTCTCCTTACTGTAAACCTGACAAAATAGCTGGGCAATAAGGCTTATATATTTTATCCACTAGTAATACCAATTGCCTTTTCTAACTACTGTATAACTGCCCACTGGCGAGAGCATAAACTGAATAGACGTCCAGCTTCGCCGCATAGATTGTTCCAGGCCTCGCAGC
>OODV01000107.1 GCA_900299555.1 uncultured Endozoicomonas sp. | reverse complement strand
GATCCAGTCATCAGGATTTTACTGGATTAGTGAGCGTTTTTCAGAGGTTCCTTAATATTGAGCGACCAGGAACGTCAGCTGCTGGGGGATATAAGGAAAGCTGTTCAATCAAGCCAGTACGACAAAGCTTTAGCTCTGATCAACAGCGAAAAAGAGGAAAACGGTAAGTGGAGTTCCCTTAAATTCCTATGGGGTTCCGCCGGTCAACCAGGTAATGCTCTCGGATTAGCTGATGTCAGTATTGAGGGGTTACTGAAAAGAAGTGCTCACTTGGGCGAACGTGGATGGAAGACGGTACTGTCGGCACTTGATGATTCTGACGAAGCATTTGCCCAATGGATTGATCAGTCCCTTGTGGATACCAGTACAACATCTCATCATGTTGCAATGCAGGCAATGCATACCAGCCAAGCGGTGAATGACAAAATAGTATTTGCTTTGAACCGATTTGCTGACATTAAAAACCTACCCATCTGAAGAATACGCCTATAACGAGAACAATTGGTCCGGTTTACAAACCCGGTACCTTTTGTTCCCTACCTCCACTGCTTTACGTACAATAGCTGCCGGGATTGATGGGGAGTAAAGCGGTGATCAGCAGGCTGGATCAGAAAACAACAAATACCTTATATAGTCACTTTGCCCGTGAACTGGCCTCTGCAGGCTTTAGCGGGGATATTGAACTGGGTTATGCCGACCGGACCGTTCTGGCAACGGACAACTCGATCTATCAAGTACTTCCCGAGGGGGTACTCTACCCCCGCTCTACGGAAGACATCAGCAAAATTCTCACCCTGGCTAATAAGTCCGATTTCCACCAGATTGTTGTTTCTCCCCGTGGTGGTGGTACCGGCACCAATGGTCAGTCGCTTACGTCAGGCTTTATGGTGGACACCAGCCGCTATATGAATCAAGTACTGGAGATCAACACCAAAGGGCGCTGGGCCAAGGTTCAATCGGGAGCAGTCAAAGACTATCTCAACGAGTTAGCTGCCAAAGAAGGGCTCTTCTTTGCACCAGAACTCTCTACCAGCAACCGGGCAACCGTTGGTGGTATGGTCAATACCGATGCCAGTGGCCAGGGTTCAGTGGTGTATGGCAAAACCCGTCACCATGTACTTGAGCTGACCTCCGTATTTGCTGATGGCACAGTGTGGAACTCCTCACCTGTTGATAACGATCAACTTGAGCAATTGTGTCAGCGACAGGATCGCATTGGTGAAATTTATAACACCCTGAAAAAGACGCACAGCGAGCATCATCAGCGGGTGTCTGAAGTATTCCCGCATCTGAACAGAAACCTGACCGGCTACGATCTGGCCAATATTGTTAATAAAGACAATCAGCACGATCTGAATGCCATTCTTTGTGGTTCGGAAGGCACACTGGCCATCATCAGTGAGATTAAAGTTAACTTGCTGCCTATTCCGAAGCAGTCGGCTCTGGTGCTGGTTTTCTACAAAAGTTTTCAGGACTCACTGCAGGATGCCCAGGCATTGATGGCTGCAGAGCCCGGTTCCATTGAGACCATCGACTCCCGTGTACTTGGGCTGGCCAAGTCCGACAGTGTCTGGGAAAGCGTCAAAGACTTCTTCCCCAAGCAGAGTGATGATATCGACGGCATTAACTTTGTTGAATTTACCGGCGACGATGAAGCCGAGATCCAACAGGGTATCGATCGCCTGAAAGCAGAGCTGGAAAAGCCGGTCAGTATCTGGCGTGCCGGTCACAGTGTGGTGATGGGTACCGGCAATGTGAAAAAGATCTGGAATATGCGCAAACAGGCGGTTGGCCTCCTGGGCAATATGAAAGGCGACGCACGCCCAATACCCTTTGTCGAGGATGTTGCCGTTCCTCCTGAAAATCTCGCCGAGTTTATTAAAGCGTTCCGGGCACTGCTGGACAGTCACCACCTTACCTACGGCATGTTTGGTCATGTGGACGCCGGCGTACTCCATGTCCGCCCGGCCATCGATATGAAAGACCCGGAACAGGAGAAACTGGTTCGTTTAATCAGTGATGACGTTGCCGCGCTGGCCAGAAGCCATGGTGGTGTGCTCTGGGGCGAACACGGCAAAGGCGTCCGCTCTGAATACGCCCCGGACTTCTTTGCCGACCTCTATCCGGTGCTGCAGGAGATCAAAGGCGTATTTGACCCATACAACCAGTTAAACCCTGGCAAGATTGCCACACCCGCAACCCTGCCAGAACCCGTTCAACTGCTGAAAATTGATGAAGTGCCAACCCGTGGCCAGCAGGACCGGGAGATTGAACGAAATGCCTTTGAAGCATTCACCAGCAGCCTTTACTGCAACGGCAACGGTGCCTGCTTCAACTACAACCCCAACAGTGCCATGTGTCCTACCTGGAAGGCGACTTATGATCGGATTCAGTCCCCGAAAGGCCGCTCTGGTCTGGTGCGGGAATGGCTGCGATTACAAACCGCCGCTGGTGTTGATATTGCTGGAGAAAGCCATAAGATTCGTCAGGCGGGTCCACTCTATAACGGTGGCCAGAAACTGATTAATCTGGTGAACAAATGGCGGGGTGAAGAAGACTTCAGCCATCAGGTGTATGGTGCCCTGGATAACTGCATGAGCTGTAAATCCTGTGCAGGGCAATGTCCTATTCAAGTCAATGTGCCCGACCTGCGTTCCCGTTACTTTGAACTGTATCATGGCCGCTACCCAAGGCCGGTCAAGCACCACATCGCTGGTCTGCTGGAGCCTATGCTGCCCGTACTGGCAAAGTTCAAACCGGCTTACAACCTGGTCATGGGCTGGTCAGTGGCCAACACCATTGCCGGTAAAACCGTTGGTCTGCAGGATATCCCTGCGATTACCAGCTCATCGCCAACCAGCGACTGTTGTCGTGCGGGTGCGGCCATCGCTAACCGTACATTGTTGGATGCGATTCCTGACAGTGAACGGGATAAAACCGTCATCATTATTCAGGATGCCTTTACCAGCTTCTTTGAAACACTGTTGCTGACCGATCTGGTTGAGCTTCTGATCCGCCTTGGTTACCGACCGTTGATTGCGCCCTACAAACCCAATGGTAAGGTGCTTCATGTCTATGGTTTCCTGGGCCGATTTGAAAAAATCGCCAGAACCAATGGCGAAGAGCTGAAAGAGCTGGCCGACAGCGGTATCAGCCTGGTGGGGATTGATGCTGCGGTTACCCTCACGTACCGTGATGAGTACAGAGAAGTGATGGGGGAAGATTCTCCTGAAGTCCTGCTGCTTTCTGAATGGTTTGCTCAGCAGTCAGAAACATTACGTCAGTTGCAAATGAACCTTTCAGGCACAGCCGATGAAGAGTTTGTTCTGCTGGGGCACTGTACAGAAACTTCCAACGTACCTGCAGCCCCTGCTCAGTGGCAGCAGTTATACCAGGACCTGGGTCTGAAGCTTACGTATAAAGCTACCGGCTGTTGCGGGATGGCGGGCATCTATGGCCATGAAACCCGCAATCAGGAAACCTCAAAAAAGCTGTACGACATGAGCTGGAAGGACGTTGTGCAGAACCCGGAAAACAGCGGCAGACTGGTAGCTACCGGTTATTCCTGCCGCAGCCAGGTGAAGCGTTATGGGGATGGCAAGATTCCACACCCGGTACAGGCACTTCTGCAGGTGATGAAACAGCAATCAGCGATTTAAAAGCCTTCACCACAAAGGCATATATGGTTCGCCCCGTTTTGCAAGAGCCTGTTTTACTGATTGGTAAACAAAGATCTCAGCTTTAGAGCTTCACTGGTACATTCGATTTAATTTTTATATGAGTTAAACCAACCGTCACACATAATAAATCCAGGCGGTTGTGATGTACTCTTTAGAACAAACAAAAATATTAAAAGAACTTTCGTTCTATATTACTTTCCTTACCAGAGCTGTTTCTGCGAAAGCTGCACCAGTGTTTTGCGAATTGCTCATTGGTAGCATGCTCTCCGGTGAGGGGTTCCTGACTCAGGCTCTGCTTGCCATCCAGTACGATAAAGTCTGGAGCAGCTATCATCATTGGGTTGCCTTCGGGTGCTGGCGTTGGCGAAATCTTGCTCATCAACTGACACTGTTAGTCAGTTCCAAAGCACCTGAAGAGGAACCGGTTCCCGTTATTCTCGATGACCTGATCCTTGAGCGTTGTTCAGAGAACGCGCCTGCCTGTCGCATCCACCGACAGCACAGCCAGAAAAAGAACCGTGC
>OODV01000104.1 GCA_900299555.1 uncultured Endozoicomonas sp. | reverse complement strand
CATGATTTCAGACTGGGTAATTAGACGGAAGGACGTGGGTTTATTTGGCGCTTACGTTAATCCAGACCATAAAAGTCGCAAGTATTGGTTCTATAAAATTGATCACCACGATTTTTCTGATAATGAGAAATCTGAAGAAGGATTTCCAGAAGGGAAGATTGTTGAACGAACTCATAAATATAGAGAGCGGAAGTCACAACTCACGAATAAAGCAAAAACGCAATATTTCGCAAAAAAGGGGCATCTTTCGTGTATGGTTTGTGAATTTGATTTTAGTAAAGTCTACGGTGATAGAGGAGCCGGCTATATCGAAGCTCATCACACAATACCTGTGAGTGAGATGAAACCTGGTGACAAAACAAAACTAGAAGACGTAGCGTTAGTTTGTTCCAACTGCCACAAAATGATTCATAGATACAGACCTTGGCTTAGAATGGATGATCTTAAAAATATACTCAATTCAAAAGCATAACTTGGCGTTAGGCAACCTCAAGTAGAATTCACATTAAGCAGGCAGGTGATGCTGAATCTTCTCAAGCTGGATACTTCTGTGAAGGCGGGCATCAAGAACAAGCGAAAAACTGTGGTTGGAGCGAAGACTATATGATGAAAGTGCTTGGACTGATTAATATGTGATCATATTTTCGCCCTGCAGAGGCACCATTATGCCAGCGATCAATTAATAGTGGATGATACATTAGAATGATAATACCTACCCTCGAAACTGACCGGCTGATTCTCAGAGGCTTCAATGAACAGGACGTTGAACCCTACGCACAGATGTGTGCAGATCCGGAAGTCATGAAATACATAGGCATGGGCCAAACGCTGTCCAGCGAAGAGTCCTGGAGAGGATTAGCGATGTTGATTGGCCACTGGGAACTCAGAAAGTTTGGTATGTGGGCGGTTGAGGAGAAATTGTCTGGCCAGTTTGTCGGCAGAGTCGGGCTTTTTAATCCAGAGGGATGGCCGGGTATTGAGGTTGGCTGGGCATTGGCAAGGGAGTACTGGGGTAAAGGTTATGCGACGGAAGCTGCACACCGTTCAGTTCAATGGGGGTTTGAGAATACCGGTACGGACGCACTGATCAGCCTTATCATTCCCGAAAATACGGCGTCTATTAATGTTTCTGAGCGTATTGGTCAGCGCTTCTCCAAGGCAATCACCATCAAGGGAGTGAACGCCAACCTGTATAGCCTGAACCGATAACTCTCACCATGATTGGTTACCAGAGAAGCCGGGATTTTCATAACAGAGGTCGTTGTCAACGATGAAGGATTTTAGCACTCAAAAGATTGCTGATTTCATGATTGATCTTCAATCCCTAGATGCCGAACGTTACGAAATGGCGCTGAAGATTAGAGATATTTATTTCAATGTTGAACCCGGTATCATTGAAGATATTAAGTATGCTGGCCTGGTATTTTTCAAAGGAAACCAATTGATTGGAGGCCTGTTTTTCTATAAATCACATGCCTCTATCGAGTTCAGTGAAGGAGCAAGTTTATCCGACCCCGAGTCCGTATTAGAGGGAAAGGGAAAACGACGAAGGCATATCAAGGTTACGTCCTGCCAGGATATACAGACAAAGAATGTCAGCGCTTATGTAAAAGCAGCATTGGTGCAATAGAGAGCAGTTCAGGTCTGACACCTTTAAGCCTGTCGAGCATTTGAACCGTGGCATTGACGGCATCCGGTCCGGAATACACATTATGAAGATCGTTCTGACTGTAAATCCAGGCGAAGACGCAATCTCAGAAATCCGGGAAGGCTTACGGGATTTCAACCGCCCGTTTCTTGAAGGAGTTAGAGATGATGATGTTATCTGCTATGTCAACGGTAGCGATGGGCAGAAAATAGCGGGAATTGTCGGTCGCATAAGAGGTAAATGGCTCTCTATTGAGTACCTGTGGGTAGCAGAGTCGCAAAAAGGAAAAGGGTTAGGTTCTGAGCTACTGGCTACGCTTGAGTCTTATGCAAGAGACCAAGGGTGTCACTCATCGATCCTGAAAACAGCCAGCTTTCAAGCAGAACCTTTTTATAAAAAACACGGCTACAGAACGAAAATGGTACTTGATAATTATTTTGATCATGCTGACGTTTATTATATGACCAAACACATAGAACATTGACTCCTTATATGGAGTAGTTCAGACTTAATCTGACATTTCTTTTCAAAAAAAGAAAAGGGTTACCGATTTAG
>OODV01000510.1 GCA_900299555.1 uncultured Endozoicomonas sp. | reverse complement strand
GCTGCGAGGCCTGGAACAATCTATGCGGCGAAGCTGGACGTCTATT
The DNA here is from genome assembly GCA_900299555.1 of uncultured Endozoicomonas sp. Lineage (GTDB taxonomy): Bacteria > Pseudomonadota > Gammaproteobacteria > Pseudomonadales > Endozoicomonadaceae > Endozoicomonas. The sequence continues at coordinate 1,069 of OODV01000510.1, read as the reverse complement.
CAGTTTATGCTCTCGCCAGTGGGCAGTTATACAGTAGTTAGAAAAGGCAATTGGTATTACTACTGTAGGTTGCGCATCTGCCTCAAGTTTCCTCTTCTTAGAAGACTTATGTTGGCTTGATGCCCCTGCTTCAAAAGATAGCTCAGCTGCTGCGGGGGAATTTCCTGAATCACTTTTTGCGGTTTTAGACTGAATCAGCTTATCCCTGACTCGACCAAGCATCCCCTCAAACTGTACAACTTCATTCAGAAGTTCACTTGCAGACATCTTCTTATCTTTAAGATAACTTTTCACCTTATCATCAGGCAGGGTATCAATGGCTTTAAAATCCATTACATTAGTAACCCACCCCTTAAAATCATCTATAGCAGCAAGTTTCAGATCAACTCCTGTATCACCCGCATGATACAAAGAGGCCTGTGCAGCCGTAAACTTTCTATGAATGCGCTTTCCAGCTTTTTGTGCACTTTCAACAGGTTCCTGTTTTATTTCAAAACTTAAGCCAGAAGCTCCAGTAGCACCCCCTACATTCATTTCGAAAAACTCCGATAATTAACCACAAAAATTAATTAGACTTTTATAAAAGAGCAAAAGTTCCAAGATAGGACTTACGCATTGACAGGGCTTTGTAAAATTTGATGACCCTCAAAAATTATTTTTTTCAGGGATGAAAGTGAGAAGTACCACTCGACCCACTACCGCTTATTGCACTCTTCCACAGTACATGTGTTTCCTGATCAGCGAACCCAAATCATCAACATGTACAAGGTTGGCAGAAGTGACAGGTATCTCTCACCACAGCGCAAACCGGTTCCTGCATCGTGAAAATTATCAACCGAAAGATATGTACGACGAAATTCTGGAAGTCTTGAACCCAACCGGTGGCACTTTGAGTGTTGATGACAGTGTTCGCAATAAACCTTGCAGCTTCTCTGTGGCTCTTGTGGAGTATTTCTGGTCTGGTAAGCATCACAGACCCGTTAAAGGCATTAATGTCATCACTCTTTATTATACCTGTCTTTCACCACCTCTATCAGGAATAAACCGATTCGTAAGAAATGCCTAAAAT
>OODV01000231.1 GCA_900299555.1 uncultured Endozoicomonas sp. | reverse complement strand
CAAGATCAATAGACATTCATGATAAGGTTATCGGGGAGTTTATCTCCCGAAACCATTATCAACAGTTTTGATACATCACCGCTTCTTTCGCTAGGAAGCATTCTTTTTACTCGGTGCTCTCCACTGTTTTTTAATCTATTTGCTTTTCTTGGGCTTCTTCTGGTAAGTGTTTTTTTATTGATTTTAGAGTCTTCTTCTATTAATTTTTCAAGGAAGTTGATTTGTAATTTAGACTCACTCTGGTTGTATATGTTGACGTTTCTACCCATTAGTGAACCAGTGGTCTGATTAATTACTTCATGGATGAGAGGGGGGGGTATGGCTGGTGATGAAGTGTTAGTAACAAGCATTTCAACATTAATCCTTATATGTGGGTTAGTTAAGAACTAATAACAATGTTTAGTAAAATGTTTATATTTAAAGAATAAAAGAACTCGTGGAGCTAAGGTTATTGAAATTGGATTGTTCAAAAATTCTATTAGTATTAATATATTTATGGATAATAGGACAGAAGTAGGCGTGAGTAAGTTCCTTTAATAAATGTACAAATATTTCAATCGATTATAATGCGGCAAATAGGAGTGGCAAGGAATATGCGAGGAATTCTCTTTAAGGTCACATTTATCAGCAATTCACGCTGAGCTTGATTGTACGTTTTTTGGTCGAGTTTTCGGAAGCGCTACACCCCTGATGGACAGTGACTTTCATAAAAAAGACGGCTTTTCTGACCACTAGCAGACAAAAAAGGTTACAACTTACCAGAATGGCTCAGGTTTCAAGCTACTACCAACCCACCAAACTGAAGATACAACACATAAATCGAATGATGTAGTTATTGTCGAATTTCCAAGATTCCATTTCACTTTCTTTGTAGGGAGAACATTATTGCTGATGCTAAGTTCGCCTATAGCGTTGGCAAGTCCAAAAAAGAGTAGTAGGGAGAAGGCCTCATGAAAATTGTCGTGTACAGTGAAGCTGACTTCCAATCTAATTCGAAGTAGAGGGAATTATATAAACGACAGTGTGTAAAAATGGGGCATTTTTGGGGCAAAACGTAGAGCTATACAGACTCACCTAAAGATATCATTTTATATAGGTATTTATTCATACTCTTATAAATCAATAGGTTAATAATGAATACTTTCGTTCCAAATAGATATAAAGCATCATCGCCGTGTGGTTGGAGAGGTCAGTATTGGTCATTGAGTAAAAACGATTGTCCGTCTGGTCAAAAGCTGCAATGAGTTTTATTGATTGCAGCTTCAGTAATAAATAGTAAATCGAAATAAGTGAAATATATTTGCACAATATAGTATCAGCCGATCAGGCTGAATGTCTTTCTGCCAAAGCAGAGCTTAGCGTAAGGAAAACATCTCAATAGCCCTAAAACTCTGTTGGCAGAGTCATGAATGGCTGTGCTGAGGGGACATTAAGTCAAAACGGTAAGTTTTCTTTTTCTCCTTTATTTCATCGTGTTGTGTTTTACTAAATCCGAAGCGGCTGGCAAGATGCGCCACGGTACCATAATGGTTTTGATGAATGCTGGCCAGAATGCAGGCTTGATAATCCTCTATTTCTGAAAATATGCCATCAATAATTTTGTTTGCGGTATGCGAGCCAATTCAGCAAGAATGACAAGCTCATCTTTACGGTTGTTTATTTTAACTTGAAGTGCATCCATGCAAGTAACAGTCATGTTAGGCGGGCGATGAAATGATTGAAGCTTTGTAATGGCATGTTACGAACGGTCAATACAGTGGACTTCTCTGGATGTATCTTTCATTACCAGGGTGATGCCTGCTTTACCATGGTCACAGCAGATATCCCAGATGATTTTAAAATCAGAAGCCAGCTGAATAAGTGTGTTTAATCGGCGGGACAGTTTTGGAGTAGCAAGTGGTGCTACCAAGGCGCAGAAGGAATAGTCTGCCATTTGTTTAGTGTGCCTTTCTTCTTCCCCATCGTTGCCGGCAATATGACAGCTCCTTTTGTCATAGAACGAGACTGATTGTATGGGGCTGGTTGCACAATGATCACTGATGATATCTGGTATCGTTTGAGAAGTGCTCCCTGCCTGGTGTGTTGTTGCCTCTAACATAGCGTTTCTGGCTGTAAAGTTAATTTGACAGATAACGGACTGTCTCAGAGGCGGATAGTTCAACTTTTCATTTGTTTATATTCACTCCCGATGAAATGGGCAGCCACCTTTGGCGGGTGGCCTGGAAGCATGACTCGCATCCGGAGACATGATTGGTAACGTACCGTTCCACACTGGCAGTGCCAGATCTTCCTTTTCTTCGTTGGGTCCACCTCTGCGGCTTTTATAAGACGCTTCGTGAATGGTCAGTTTCAGCAATGCCGTGGCTTTACGCTCTTTGTTATTAGGGGGGCGAATCTGACTCCAGCGTCCGGGTTCGATATCCTCAATGATGCTTTTGAAAGCGTGATCAAACTCTTCGGTGGATTCCACCCGGCTACCGCTGCAGAAAAGCACCGCAGACCGGTAATTGACTCCGGTATGGTAGGCCGACTTGGAGAGCACCCACTCACTGGCCTCGGCAAACGAAATGCATATTTCACCGCCGGCGGAAATCAGCTTATCAAGCCGGGATTTATTCAGAGTATGGAAGTAGAGATGCTCATCTACCCACCAGAAGGTCATGGGAATGACGACCGGACACTGGCTCTCTGGGTCATGGAAAGCCATATGGCCAAACTTTAAATCATCGATAAGCTGAAATACATCGGCCTTATTATAGGTGGCTCGTTTGCTGCCACGGCGTATGGTTGAGCGTGGACTGCTGGTAAACTGGCTGTCCACCCCTTCATGCTCGTATTGAGAGTATTGGCTCATGCCCCATTTCCTTTGCTGATTCCCATCTACTCAGTTCAGCTAAAGTATCGTAAGCTATTGGTGCTCTTATAAGGTCCAATTTATAAAAATTCAGGGTGCCAATTTGGATTTGCGAGATATCCATCTCCAGCAGAAAAAACAGCACAGCCATGGTTTGTCATTAACCCAGCAGCTTTTTCTGGCCCTGCGGGAGAAAATTCTTTCTCAGCAGCTATTAGTCGGCAGTCGCTTACCTGCATCGCGTATCCTGTCGAAAGACCTGGGGGTTAGCCGAAATACGGTAAACAGTGTCTATGAACAGCTGCGTGCGGAGGGGTATGTCAACAGTCGTGAAGGCAGTGGCTTTTACATCAGTGAGCAATTACCCCAGTTTGATCGTTCCCCCCATATTGCTAGGGGAAAGCCTGTTCAGCATTGGCCCCCACTGTCGGACTATGGCCGTCAGCTGCTCAAGCGCTCTGGAGGGCATGCTTCAAAGCCAAAAGACATTGCGAATTTACCCTTCTCTGTAGGTTTGCCGGATTTTCAGGCATTCCCGATCAAGATCTGGCAACAGCTGATACGGCGGCACTGTGATCGACCGATTCTGATGAGCTATCACAGCCATCAGGGGTACGCGCCGCTTCGGAGTGCGCTGGCAGACTACCTCAATATCAGTTGTGGGCTGAAATGTCGGCCTGAGCAGATCATAATTACCCAGGGGGCTCAGCAGGGGTTGGCGCTGTGCACACAGTTACTGATGAACCCTGGTGATACGGCGCTGGTGGAAGAACCCGGCTACTCAGGAGCACGCAAAGCCCTGATGTCAAACGGTGCCAGTCTTCAAGCGGTCACTCATGGTGATAATGGCATTAATGTCGCTGCACTGCCCGAAGGTGAGTACCGGCTTCTCTGCTGTACGCCGACCCATCAATACCCCATGGGTGGGATTCTGACGGCCAGTGAGCGCCTGTAACTGCTGCAATGGGCCGAAAGAAACCGTTGCTGGATTGTAGAAGACGACTACGACAGTGAGTTTCATTACTACAGTCAGCCGATTGCGGCGATGGCCGGAATGGCTGAGCGTACACCGGTGATTTATATGGGCAGTTTTAGTAAGACGCTTCTGCCAGGGTTGCGTCTTGGATATCTGGTGGTTCCTGAGCACCTGGCCGGTGTGTTTGTTGAGGCTAAAGCCTTCAGCGGCGGAGAAACGCCGCTGTTAACTCAGGCCGTCGTGGCGGACTTTATTGAGGAAGGGCATTTTTACCGTCATCTTCGCCGAAGCAGAAAACTCTATCAGCAAAAGTGGGAGCATATGCAGCGTTTGTGTGAACAACATCTGGCCGGGATAATGACCCCGGTGGCACAAAGTGCCGGTATGCATCTGGCACTGGTATTTAACCATCAGCAGATTGATGATCGTAAAGTCTGCCAGGAGTTTGCCATGAACGGTTTTGGTGGCAGTCCACTTAGTAGCTATTACCACTCATCTCGATCACAAAAAGGAATGGTACTGGGCTTTGCTAATACCTCTGAAGGCGAGCGGGTTAAAGGTATTAAAACGCTGAGCCAGTTACTGTAGTTTATTAATCCGATTGATAAAGCCAGTAATCGCTGTGACCAGCTCAGTGTTTACTGGTAAAGAAGGGTGGTTGTAAGTTTCAAGATTAACACTGGCTTCAATAGCTGAATCTTTCAGTACATGATTCATGCCTTGGATAATGATGCTCTCAGCATCAGGCTGTGCTTTTGAAAGAAACCCGGCATCTTCAATACTTATACCAATTGCCTTTTCTAACTACTGTATAACTGCCCACTGGCGAGAGCATAAACTGAATAGACGTCCAGCTTCGCCGCATAGATTGTTCCAGGCCTCGCAGC
>OODV01000415.1 GCA_900299555.1 uncultured Endozoicomonas sp. | reverse complement strand
AGCCATAAGCGCTCCAGCTCCAGTTGTAATCAATGGTGTCGGTATCCATGGCCAGTACCGGGGCGTCATTGACTGGGGTTACGTTGAACGTGATCGTCTGAGTAGTACTGCTGGTCTGGCCATCACTTACAGTGAAGCCAACTGCCGCATAAGCATCACCATTGGCATCCTGTGCCGGGGTGTACGACAACTGGTTGATATTGGCAGCGGCAATGCTCTGGTTGGCACTGACCGCGGAGCCGTTTAGGGTCAGATTCCCAGCAGCAGGCAGTTGAGTGATGGTCATGGATTGCAGCGTGTCGCCGCTGTCCTCATCACTGAAATTGAAGTCATTGGTGGTGAACGTATAACTCTGGTCCTCATTCACCGTCAGTGTGTTGTCCACAGCGGTAGGAGCGTCGTTAACTTCGGTAAAGGTAATGGTTGCCGAGGTGGCGGCGGTGATTGCCGGGCCATCGGTCAGGCTCACCTGGTAGGTCGGTGCGGTATTGTTGCCATCGTGGGTAAAGCTGACAGTGCCATCCAGTAGCTGTTGCTGGGTAAAGCTGAAGGTGCCATCACCGTTGTCGGTTGCACCGCTCAGTGAGCCATTCTGGATGTTACTGAGGATGAACGTTAGGTCATTGTCATCGTGATCAGGGTCGGTTGCACTGAGATTGGCAGAACCGAGAATTACCGTAGAACCTTCGTCAATGGCCAGTTCGTTAGTGATCAGCTGCGGTCCATCGTTCACGGCGGTGATGGAAATGCCCCGGGTGACTTCGTTACTGGTGATATGGCCATCAGAGACGGTAAGGCTGATCACCCGGCCGGTAATATCGGGGTTGTCGGAGCTATTGCTGTAAGTAACGGAGCGCAAGGCGGCCTGGTAATTAGCCGGTGAAGCATTACCAGACAGAGTGAGTGTACCGGAGGCGGCATCCCAGCTGCCGGTGATGCCGTTCTGGCCAGTAAAGTGCAGGGTATCTTCACTAGCGACATAGCCATTGCTGATGGAAACGGTGGCAGACTGGATATCCTCAACATCCAGTTCAGTCAGTTCCAGGTCGTCAGCAACAGGACTGGCAGGATCATTTTCTGTATAGGAAACGATGCTGTCGTATAAGATATTATTCTCACTGAGTATGGCACCACCGGTTATTGAGCTGGTGACCTCCAGGGCATTACCACCCTGATTTTCCCAGTAAAGTAATTCAAAACTATAGAAGCCATCAGCAGGTGCATTGAATGAGCCTGTGGTGGACTCAGCTCCACGGAGGTCAAAAAACTCACTGACACTCTGACCACCAATATTCAGTCTGAACCCATCATCTGATGTGACCGTAAAGTCATGTTGCCCTGCGGGGAGTTTGACAAAGCCAGTGAAGCGGAAGCCTACGGTTTCCATCGCGTTGCCACTGATATCATTACTTAGACTGGCTGAATCATTGCCAATAAAGCCACCAATGGTTGTGGCCGTGTTTGAAAAACTCAGATCTGTAGCGCTGAAGGTAGCGGCAGGAGTTCCATTAACCAGGTTTCCAAAATCAGTGAGGTTGTTGATGAGAGCACTGGTTTCAAATATTTCCCCAAGAAGTCCGCTTCCACCGCCTTCAGATGGGCTTCCCAGACTGATGATGGGCGCATCATTGGTGCCAGTCATTGTGATACTGACGGCCTGATCAACAGTGCCACCCTGACCATCGTTGACGGTGACCGTGTAGGTCTGGGTCACCACCTGGTCTCTGGCCAGGTAATCGATGTCGGCATCGGGTACGCTGAAGGTCCAGTCCACCTGGCCAGTGCCATCCCCCGTCGTATTGTTGCTGATGGTTGGGGTGAAGGTGCCGAGGTAAGCACTGGTGTCGGAGGTGACACTGGCGGTCTGCACATCGGTCAGGTCGACATCGGCAATGGTGAAGGAACCACTGTCGGAGAGGGTGGTGCTGTTCTCGCCAGTACCACCATCGGCAATCTCGGTCACCGCGCCGGTGACATCGATGGCGGCAGTAATGGTGGGCACGTCGTTGGTGCCGGTGATGGTGACCGTGACCTGCTGATCCACGGTGCCGCCCTGGCCGTCATTCACGGTGATGGTGTAGGTCTGGGTGACCACCTGGTCTCTGGCCAGGTAATCAATAGCTGCATCCGGCACGCTGAAGGTCCAGTCCACCTGGCCGGTACCGTCCCCCGTCGTATTGTTGCTGACGGTTGGGGTGAAGGTGCCCAGATAACCACTGGTGTCGGAGGTGACACTGGCGGTCTGCCCATCGGTGAGATCCACATCGGCGATGGTGAAGGAACCACTGTCGGATAGGGTCGTACCGTTCTCGCCACTGGCTCCGTCGGTGATTTCCGTGACTGCACCAGTGACATCCGTGGCCGCAGTAATGGTGGGCACGTCGTTGGTGCCGGTGATGGTCACCGTGACCTGCTGATCCACGGTGCCACCCTGGCCATCATTGACGGTCACGGTGTAGGTCTGGGTGACCACCTGGTCCCTGGCAAGGTAATCGATATCCCCATCGGGCACATTGAAGGTCCAGTCCACCTGGCCGGTGCCATCCCCCGTCGTATTGTTGCTGATGGTCGGGGTGAAGGTGCCGAGGTAACCACTGGTGTCGGAGGTGACACTGGCGGTCTGCACATCGGTGAGATCCACATCGGCGATGGTGAAGGAACCACTGTCGGACAGGGTGGTGCTGTTCTCGCCACTGGCTCCATCGGCAATCTCGGTCACGGCACCGGTGACATCGGTGGCGGCAGTGATGGTGGGCACATCGTTGGTGCCGGTGATGGTCACGGTGACCTGCTGATCCACGGTGCCACCCTGGCCATCGTTCACGGTGAGGGTGTAGGTCTGGGTCACCACCTGGTCTTTGGCCAGGTAATCGATGTCGGCATCGGGTACGTTGAAGGTCCAGTCAACCTGGCCGGTGCCATCGCCGTTGGTGTTGTTGCTGATGGTCGGGGTGAAGGTGCCGAGGTAACCACTGGTGTCGGAGGTGACACTGGCGGTCTGCACATCGGTCAGGTCGACATCGGCGATGGTGAAGGAACCACTGTCGGACAGGGTGGTGCTGTTCTCGCCACCCGCTCCATCCACAATCTCAGTCACGGCGCCAGTGACATTGGTGGCGGCAGTGATGGTGGGCACGTCGTTGGTGCCAGTGATGGTCACCGTGACCTGCTGATCCACGGTGCCACCCTGGCCATCGTTCACGGTGAGGGTGTAGGTCTGGGTCACCACCTGGTCTCTGGCCAGGTAATCAATATCCCCATCGGGCACGCTGAAGGTCCAGTCCACCTGGCCGGTGCCATCCCCCGTCGTATTGTTGCTGATGGTCGGGGTAAAGGTGCCGAGGTACCCGCTGGTGTCGGAGGTGACGCTGACGGTCTGTACATCGGTCAGGTCGACATCGGCAATGGTAAAGCTGCCGCTGTCGGAGAGGGTGGCGGTGTTTTCACCGGTACCGCCATCGACAATCTCGGTCACGGCGCCAGTGACATCGGTGGCCGCAGTAATGGTGGGGACATCGTTGGTGCCAGTGATGGTCACGGTGACCTGCAGATCCACGGTGCCACCCTGGCCATCGTTCACGGTGAGGGTGTAGGTCTGGGTCACCACCTGGTCTCTGGCCAGGTAATCAATATCCCCATCGGGCACGCTGAAGGTCCAGTCCACCTGGCCGGTGCCATCGTTAGTGGTGTTGTTGCTGACCGTCGGGGTAAAGGTGCCGAGGTACCCGCTGGTGTCGGAGGTGATGCTGACGGTCTGCACATCGGTCAGGTCGACATCGGCGATGGTGAAGGAACCGCTGTCGGACAGGGTGGTGCTGTTCTCGCCACTGGCACTGTCGGTGATTTCTGTGACTGCACCGGTGACATCCGTGGCGGCGGTAATAGTGGGCACGTCGTTGGTGCCGGTGATGGTCACCGTCACCTGCTGATCCACGGTACCGCCCTGACCATCGTTCACGGTGATGGTGTAGGTCTGGGTCACCACCTGGTCTTTGGCCAGGTAATCAATGTCGGCATCGGGCACGTTGAAGGTCCAGTCCACCTGGCCGGTGCCATCCCCCGTCGTATTGTTGCTGATGGTCGGGGTAAAGGTGCCGAGGTACCCGCTGGTGTCGGAGGTGACGCTGACGGTCTGCACATCGGTCAGGTCGACATCGGCGATGGTGAAGCTGCCGCTGTCGGAGAGAGTCGTACCGTTCTCGCCACTGGCGCCGTCAGTGATTTCCGTGACTGCACCGGTGACATCCGTGGCGACGGTAATAGTGGGCACGTCATTGGTGCCGGTGATGGTCACCGTGACCTGCTGGTTTACGGTGCCGCCCTGAGCATCGTTGACCGTCACTGTGTAGGTCTGGGTCACCACCTGGTCCCTGGCCAGGTAATCAATATCCCCATCGGGCACGCTGAAGGTCCAGTCCACCTGGCCGGTGCCATCCCCCGTCGTATTGTTGCTGATGGTCGGGGTAAAGGTGCCGAGGTAACCGCTGGTGTCGGAGGTGACACTGGCGGTCTGCACATCGGTGAGATCCACATCGGCGATGGTGAAGCTGCCGCTGTCGGACAGGGTGGTGGTGTTTTCACCGGTACCGCCATCAACAATCTCGGTCACCGCACCAGTGACATCGGTGGCCGCAGTAATGGTGGGCACGTCGTTGGTGCCGGTGATGGTTACCGCCACCTGCTGATCCACGGTGCCGCCCTGACCATCGTTCACGGTGATGGTGTAGGTCTGGGTGACCACCTGGTCCCTGGCCAGGTAATCAATATCCCCATCGGGCACGCTGAAGGTCCAGTCCACCTGGCCGGTGCCATCGCCGGTGGTGTTGTTGCTGACTGTCGGGATAAAGGTGCCGAGGTAACCGCTGGTGTCGGAGGTGACGCTGACGGTCTGTACATCGGTCAGGTCGACATCGGCGATGGTAAAGCTGCCGGTATCGGACAGGGTAGCGGTGTTCT
>OODV01000158.1 GCA_900299555.1 uncultured Endozoicomonas sp. | reverse complement strand
ATTTTAGGCATTTCTTACGAATCGGTTTATTCCTGATAGAGGTGGTGAAAGACAGATATATGAGTAGCAGCGAAGTTTTTCATCTCGGCCTGACCCGTGAGGCTCTGAATGGTGCCAGACTGGCCATTGTCCCCGGTGACCCGGAACGGGTCGAGCGCATTGCTGAACTGATGGATAATCCGAAAAAGCTGGCCAGCCTCAGGGAATTCACCACCTGGCGGGGGGAGCTGGAGGGAAAGTCTGTCGTAGTATGCTCAACCGGTATCGGTGGGCCGTCTACGTCTATTGCAGTGGAAGAACTGGCACAACTGGGCATCCGTACTTTTCTGAGGGTTGGAACCACCGGTGCAATCCAGCAACATATCAATGTAGGTGATGTGATTATTACCACTGGATCCGTTCGTATGGATGGTGCCAGTAGTCATTTTGCTCCTCTCAGCTATCCTGCCGTCGCCGACTTCCAATGCACACGGGCACTGGTAGATACAGCCGAGGAAAGTGGGCTTAACTACTGGACAGGTATTACCGCCTCCAGTGATACCTTCTACCCTGGGCAGGAACGATATGACACCTTCACCCAGCGGGTTATAAAAGAGCTACAGGGTTCAATGGAAGAGTGGCAGTCGATGGGTGTACTCAACTACGAAATGGAATCTGCTACACTCCTGACCATGTGTGCAACCATGGGACTTCAAGCCGGTTGCGTGGCAGGAGTCATTGTTAACCGAACCTGCAATGAAACGCCGGACACTGAAAAGCTGGCCAGCGTAGAGCCCAACGCGATTAACACCGTGATCGGAGCGGCAAAACGTCTTCTGGGAAGCAGCGGCTGAAAACCCGGGCTTTACTGACTTATTATTGAACCAGAAGCTCGGATGAATAGGAGGGGAAATTGGCAATAATATGATGCCACGGTGAGGATCCTTTGATACAGACGTTACCAATAACTTCCTCCAGCGGTTCTGTGGATCAATCCGGTGATATTCCCCAGACAGATCAACCACAGGTAAGCTGGAAACGCTGGGCTGTCCGTTTACTCTCAACGACTGCAGCCATTGTGTCCGCTGCTTTTACCTTGAGCGCGATCTTTGCAGGATTCTTCACCACAGCAGCAGTCTTTGGCACCATTACCGTACTTTCTACAGTCTGCGCCATCGCTGTCTTTTCACACAACAGTTGTACTTCTGCATTGCCCCATAATATCGATACATCAAGTGAAATAGCTGCTGGCCAAACTGAAAGCACACCCAAAATTGTCTACGACCAAGGGTACGAGGTTGTCGATGTTCCAGGCGATGGCAATTGTTTTTTTCATGCTGCTACTGTGCAATGCCCGGACTGGAATGCTCACACCTTTCGTCAACGTATTCATGAAGAGGCAAGACAATGGCTCCATGAATACGAGACGAATCGCTATTTAAGCCTCAATGAATATGAAAGCTGGCGGGATCCAGTGGCAGAAGAAGACCTTTATTCCTATCTAACGGAAAGAGTCGATCACAGCGGCATCACGGGTCTGGACACAATTAGCCTTAATGGTGTCTGGATGTATACAGTCATCACCCCACTGGTCGCCAGGGTCCTTAAAAAAACAGTCATTACCGTCAATCACACCGGTACCATCCTGAACGCTGCCAATACTCGTGGTTTCTATCTACCCACGACTGACCATCAGCTGAAAAATCTTGATTTAAATGCACTTGAAGATTTTGTACTGATTGAGAACATTAACAACAGTCACTTCAGAGGCTGTAGAAAGCGTAACCTCCGCGATTTCTGCAGATCAGGTTAGGAAACTGCCCAAAAGCTCTATTCTCCGACAGTATCCTAATTGTATATTCCTCAATTGTGTTCTTGTTTTTGAAGCCTGTCATAGCCCTGGATCATATCGTTTGCAACCAAACCCCAGACCTGACTTAATGTACGAACGTAAGCCTGTGTAGAGTCACCACTCTCCAGTAACAGGGCATAGACCTTTTCACGTTGGGTAATAACTTTTCGATCCTGCCCTTCCAGAGACCAGGCCACGTTCATCTGCAACTGGCGATTCACCACCACTATCGACTGAACATCAATAAACGCAACCACTTCCGGGCGTTTATCACGACCCCAGGGACCTGAGCTTACCCAGCTACTGGAGCGAACCTGACGACGTATATTTTGCACCATGGCTTGTGTCAGAAGCTTTGGCAACGGTTCCCCCCAATGATCGTTAACTGCAACCTGCAAGCGCACGCCACCATTGCTCCAGGTAATATTTTTCTTATCCAGCCAGCCCGCAACATTGACAGGAAAAACCCCCAGGGTAGCGGGTAATACTGAAGGGACACTGCTCTCTTGTGAGACAGTTGACGCTACCAGCGTATAATCGTGATAGGTTGGGTTTTTAACTGAACAGCCAGACATCAGGCTGAGCAGCAGGGTAAAATAGAAAGCCTTGGAAGCAAGTGCTCTCTGGTACACAGCAATATTTAATATACGTAGGTAGCAGCTCACCGGGATTCTCCTGCTTTTCTGCCAAAGATAATGGCATCGGGTTGACGCTGCAGCATATCCGCCAGGTCATCTACCGCCCTGGATGCACGACTGATGTCTTTCGAACTCTCCATCAGCTGATACATCAATGGAGAGTCAGGAGCAAGGGTTTCCTCTGCCGCGGACATGGTTTCCTGAAGTTGCAGCATTGTTGTATTCAGTTGCTGCGTAGCCTCTGGCAGTTCCGTTTTCAGTAAATGGGTCACCTCTCCAGCATCACTGGACATGGAAGCAAACTCCTTACGAATGCCCGCCATGCTGGCACTCATCTCATTAGACATAGCTTCCATACTGACGAATGCACTGTCTACATCATCAATCAGCTTGTTCAGCTGTCCTCCCCCTGTCAAATTGGCAAGGTTATCGAGAACCTCTGTTAAACGGCTGGCCATTTCCGCCAGATTAATGCTCTCGAATTTTTCAATAAACTCATCCAGATTATTCGGTACGGTGGGAATCTGCGGGTACTGAGTTTCCACCGGCTGCATATCCGGCTGGTTGTCAAAGAAATCTACCTCGATATAAAGCAGTCCAGTCAACACACTCTGCAAACCAATCTGCGCACTGAGCCCCTGCTTCATCAGCTGCCCAAGCACATCATGATCACTGCTTTTGCCCTGTTCACTGATAGCATCCGGGTACATATCCACCGTGACAACATTCAGTACCTTCTGGTGGTTGTGATAGAGCTTGGTTTTGATACTGACCACTTCGCCAACCTTAACCCCACGAAGCGTCACTGGAGCACCAATATTCAGGCCTTTTATAGAGCTGTCAAAAAGGATCTGATAGCGCTGGACATCTTTCCGGGAAAAGCCATCTGCATTCAAAAACAATACGAGGGCAATCGTCATGGCAATGATCAGAATGACAAAAAGACCCACGGAAACCGACAAAGATTTTCTATTCATACACCACTCTCACAAAAGCGAGCCTCTTTGACTTTCATTCTTATGAAGAGTCGTTACATACATTCATTCATCTCCATACTCACCTCTGGAAAGAAACTCTCTAACCAGTTGATGCTTACTGTGATTAAGCATAGTTTGGGGAGAACCGGTATCCAGCTGCGTTTTGGTATTGGCATCAAGGTAAATCCCGTTACTGCCAATAGCGAAAATACTGGCCAGTTCATGGGTCACAATCACCACCGTAGCACCGGTTGAATCTCTTAACTGAAGAATCAGATCATCCAGCCGTCGGGCACTGAGTGGATCCAGCCCCGCCGAGGGTTCATCAAAAAACAGAATATCCGGATCGAGGGCAATGGCTCTGGCCAGCCCGGCCCGCTTGCACATGCCGCCACTGATTTGAGAAGGGTAAAATTCTTCAAAACCGGCTAACCCTACCAGGGCCAGCTTATAATGCACCATATCACGGATATCTTGATTGGTCAGTGTCGTGTACTGCTCCAGCGGCAGAGCAACATTTTCTGCCAGTGTTTTATCACTGAACAGGGCTCCGCCCTGATAAGTCACTCCCCATCGCCTGCGCATATCCTGTTGCTGCTCCTGCGATGCCGTAAAATAGCTTTGCCCTCCAAACAAAATTTCACCATCTGCTGGCTGGTAAAGTCCGATCATATGCTTTAGCAGCGTACTTTTACCGCAACCACTGCCACCCATAATAACAAACACTTCACCTTTGCAGATTTGAAAATGCAGATTGGACTGAATCAGGTTGCTGCCATACTTCATGGTCAACCCACAGGCTTCAATCACCACATCCTGACGCTCCGGTCTTAACTGACTCATGCTCAGATTCCAAGGTGATAAAAGAGAATGTTCAAACCGGCATCCGCAACCACCAGATAAATAATGGCAGTCACTACCGCATTAGTGGTTGCCTGGCCAACCGCTGCTGATGAGCGACCACACGCCAGTCCGGCACGACAGCCAGCCATGGCAATCAACACCGCAAATACAAAGCTTTTAAAAATGCCGGTCATAATATCACCAAAGGTGATGGCATCCCGTAGCTGATACAGATACATCGTCCAGGTGACATCCATGCTGGTGGCTACCAGTCCTCCACCAAACATCCCCAGAATATTGCTGTACAGACAAAGCATTGGAATCGTCATAATCAACGCCAATGTCCTTGGTAATACCAGGTAATCCATGGGCTTAATACCCAGCGTCGTCAGTGCATCAATTTCCTCATTGACCTGCATGGTACCCAGTTGGGCGGCATAGGCTGCACCGGTTCGGCCCGACATGATGACCGCAGCCATCAGGGCCCCCATTTCCCGAACCATCCCCACACCCACCAGGTTGGAAACATACACCTCTGCACCAAACTGTCGGAGCTGAACCATTCCCAGGTAGGCTAGAATCATCCCGATCAACACACTTTGCAGGGTAATAATGGGTAATGCAGAAGGTCCAGATTGATGGCAGAAGCTGAGGATATCTGACCAGCGTGCAGACCCTTTTCGGGAAAACCAGCGAAACAGGGTAAGTGCCAGCTCTCCGGTGAAAGCCAGCAATTCCATTGCCTCATCACCCAGCCGGGCAACCCGGTTGATCATGCTCTGAACGAGTGATGTATGCTTTTCAGGCAGCGCCTTATTGGGGGGCACGGTATTGGCAAGCCTGAACAGGTCATCCACATCTTCAGGCAATCCACTCAGATCAAACTGACAACGGGAAGACTCGAACATTCGCTGACAGGCCATCAACCAGGCAAGAAGTCTTGAGTCCCAGGAAAAATCATCACTCGCAACAAAAGTAACCGTCGTTAACTGGCCGTATTCCTGCAGCCCAGAGAGTTGATCCAGAGCAGGAAGTGTACCATCAACCGTCCAGTTTCCCTGCAACGTGACCATAACATTCGGAGTAGACACCGTATTAGCCGCTGTATCAAACACCAGTGTCGCCTGCTTCATGCTTATTGATGCCTTGAAAAAAGCGTCAATAATAACAGGAAAATCCCATTAATAGGCAAGACAGCTATCAGTCAAATTGCAGGCTCTTGTACAGGTCCTTCTTAGCCACTGACTGGCTTTATAACTAAAAAAACCAAGTGTACATTGCATACTATGCCGTTGTACCTGGAAAAAGATCTAGACAGTAAATTCAATCTTCAACTCAACAGTTCCAAGCTTGGGAACCATTTTTACCAATTATTCTCTCTGTTGCTGATGACAATAACGAAACAAAATTCCACAAGGTAAAATTCAGCAATATGGATCCAGAAAAAGCATCAATCAGAGTCCATTCAGGCAATATGTCCCTGCCAGATGCACCGCAAAACCATCCGTCTCGCCCACGATGGCAAGGACATGAAATGGAATGCACTTCAAAACCATTCGAGATGAATACATTATTAGGTGAAGGTTCAGAAGAGTTGATGACTATTAATTAAACTGAAATCTGCTACTATGCCGGTCTTTTGTTCTGTACTCTGCTTTAGAGCTTCACTGGTACATTCGATTTAATTTTTATATGAGTTAAACCAACCGTCACACATAATAAATCCAGGCGGTTGTGATGTACTCTTTAGAACAAACAAAAATATTAAAAGAACTTTCGTTCTATATTACTTTCCTTACCAGAGCTGTTTCTGCGAAAGCTGCACCAGTGTTTTGCGAATTGCTCATTGGTAGCATGCTCTCCGGTGAGGGGTTCCTGACTCAGGCTCTGCTTGCCATCCAGTACGATAAAGTCTGGAGCAGCTATCATCATTGGGTTGCCTTCGGGTGCTGGCGTTGGCGAAATCTTGCTCATCAACTGACACTGTTAGTCAGTTCCAAAGCACCTGAAGAGGAACCGGTTCCCGTTATTCTCGATGACCTGATCCTTGAGCGTTGTTCAGAGAACGCGCCTGCCTGTCGCATCCACCGACAGCACAGCCAGAAAAAGAACCGTGC
>OODV01000624.1 GCA_900299555.1 uncultured Endozoicomonas sp. | reverse complement strand
GGTAACGCCAGAGTCCGGGTTCGCCATGATCTTTCAGGGCTTTGAGGATCGAGGCGTTATCTTTCTGGGACAACAGCGACTGGTAATTCACCTCACGTCCGGCCACCAGGTCATCAATGGTCTGCCGGATCAGCATGGACTGCAAGGTCTTCCTTGCCCATGGGGTATCAGCCAGCTTCTTCAGTCTTGAGATAACTTCCGGTTTATCAGCTCTGTTATCAAGGTACCGTTTGATGGCTGCCCGTTCAGCACCGCCCAGACTCTTGATCCCAGGCACCGAGTAGTGAGGCGCATTGCGGGAATTATACCAGTCGCGCTCCTGGCGCTTTGTGGCACTTCCCCCGTCCTGGGGGTCGTACTCGTCGCCTTCTTCCTCAATCCCGGTAAAGTCATCGTCCGTCCATTCGTCGCTATCAAGGGTGCCATCATCAACGGCATCCAGAAGATCGTCTACTTCATCTCTATCTCTTTGGCCTGTCTCTCTTTTGGCTTCTGAGGCAGTGTCAGTTGGTCTTCCGGACCGTTTTTCCGGTTCACTGCTTCGGTTGCTTTCTTCAGCAGTTTGAACAGGCTGGGCTTGTTTGGCCTCCCAGTCGCGCTCCGGGCGCTTGGTGGGACTTCCCCCTTCCCTGGGGGTCGGCTTCGGGTCGATGATCGGTGTGGATTTATCGCCATGGTTTTTCTCCAGTTGGTGGTTGGTCTGCTGAATCAGATCGTCCAGTGTCGCCTCTGCGGTGCCGAACATATCCCCAACGGCTTGTGATTGCTTTTGCAGGTACTGCTCAATCTGCCTCGCCAGCTCGCTCAATGCCTGACCAACCTGCCGCGACTTGTTCAGGTTGGCATCGAGCCAACGGGCGAACATTTCCGTTTCCGGGCTGAAGCTGTCCAGCAGGGAGCGCTGATCCAGAATCTCATCCACCGACTGGCCACGGTTGCGGCTGTCCTGCAAAATGCGACTGGCTTCCACCAGGGAATCAATGACGCCATAGCCACCGAGCTCAGGATCAATACCCTTAGCCCTAGCAAAGTGGGGAGCCGCCATGGCCAGTGACTTGATCAGGTTTTTCAGGTCAGGCTTGTCGTCCTCGGCAAACAGGCTGTTGAGCCGGTCATCGCCGTAGGCTTTCATAAACAGGGCCGACTCCACACGGTCGCGCATCTGCTTATTCCAGTTACCCTCTTTGGTCTTCA
>OODV01000628.1 GCA_900299555.1 uncultured Endozoicomonas sp. | reverse complement strand
AAGCCTGAGAGTGAATATCCCAGGCATGGGGGGAGAGTGCCTTAACCCAATCCACGGGCAGCGGAATCTGCTGGATAAACAGCCAGCTGGTGACCAGGATAAACCCCAGGTGAAACCAGCGAGCCTTCTGAAAGGCAACGGTCACCGGCAACCGGTTCAGGGCATAACCCAGCAGCCAGAACAACGCCAGCCCGTAGACCAGCATCATCAACATCCCCATCGCCCATTCGGGCTTGCTGCCTTCAGGCAAAGGCAGCCAGAACATCACCGCCAATAACGGCCAGAACAGTGCTTTTTTCATGTTTGTTTTTTTGCCACGGAGGCACAGAGACACGGAGGAAAAGCTTTAAAAAAACTCCGTGTCTCCGTGTCTCTGTGCCTCCGTGGCCAATAAATCCTGAACGAGTTGACAGACTTAATGTCTAAAAATGCCGTCCATCCGGTTAATTTGAGCAAACAGCAATGATAGAACGATCGAATCAGTTAGCGGAACACATAATTGGATGTGCAATAGAAGTTCATAAGGAGCTGGGTCCTGGCTTATTGGAGACCATTTATGAAAAAGCAATGGTCATCGAACTGCGTAAAGGGGGGTTAAAGGTAGAACAGCAGGTAGCTGTCCCTGTTTACTATAAAGGTCAAAAAATTGATGGTGATTTAAAACTGGACCTGCTTGTAGAAGACCTCGTTATCTTGGAACTCAAGGCATTGGATAAGCTTGACCCGGTTCACAATGCCCAGCTGTTAACCTACCTGAAACTCAGAAAACTCTGGCTGGGTTTACTCATCAACTTTAATGAGCCAGTAGTCCGAAAGGGCATCCGCCGCGTAGTTTTATAAGAACCCCTTATTGCCACGGAGACACAGAGTTTTTCTTTTTAAAAAGCTTTTCCTCCGTGTCTCTGTGCCTCTGTGGCAAAACAATCTTTTAATAAGCATTAGGATTCATAAACCCTTTAAACACCGTACCGATGATAATCTTGATATCCAGCCACAACGACCAGTTATTGATGTATTCCAGGTCACACTCCACCCGGCGCTGCATCTTATCCAGCGTATCGGTCTCACCCCGAAAGCCCCGCACCTGGGCCAGCCCGGTAATCCCCGGCTTCACCTTATGGCGTTTCATATAGGATTCCACCAGGTCCTTGTAATACTCGTTAT
>OODV01000056.1 GCA_900299555.1 uncultured Endozoicomonas sp. | reverse complement strand
AGGTGAGCCCTTTGAGTTTGCCACTCCAGGGAGGAGGGATCAGGCGGAACTTCCCATCATCCCGCTCGATCCTTGGTACGCGTGCATGAAGATAACATTCATGTTGAAAGAAGTTCATATGCCGCCATTCTTTCTGAAAGGTATCGTATGCTGGGTACTCCTTGCCAGAAGGATCATCCTCACTGTTATCTTTGAAGGTTGCCCCTCGCTGAAAGTTAAGAAAAATATCCAATCTGGATTGTTCAGTATTGAACTCAATTGACTCAATGTACCAGGGATAACTGATTCCAAGGGCATTCTGAAACAATTCTTCCATGAGTGTCTTCAGGCCTGTGATGTCATGCAGAGTATTGGATTAAGAATACAGCGTTACCCACTCACTTTTCAAAAGAGCCAATTATAACTTATTGTTTTTTATCCTTTCCTGTTAATTCAAAAAAGTCTTCACGTCCTCTCCATACCAAAAAAAGAACTATTGAACATCGGCATTGTCAAATAGTACAACTCTAACTTACTCCATCATCCGCCAAATATAATTATCAGGGACGGGCACAATGGCTCCACAAATACTTCCCACTCCTCAAACAGTCGGAGCCTATTCCCAGAGCCTACCTGTAAATCAAGATAATGATGGTACTGTTGCTAAAGTTCCCTGGTATAAGACACGTACTTGCAAAGTAATTATGGTTGGATTGGGTATTCTTGCTGCCGCAGGTGCAGTTGCAGCCTTTCTGGCCAGTTCATTTGTTGCTGCCGGGGTTCTGGGAGCCGCAGGGCTGATTTGCCTGGGTATTCCTCTTTACCAAGCGGTCTTTAGCCCTAAACCACTAGCACAACGTAATATCTCATCGAACTCATCAGTGCAACAGAAACCCACCGCGATACCTCAACCGGCTCAAGCCTCGCAAATAACGAATGTTACACCTCAGCCAGCTTTTCCACAGTATATGAACTATGGCAATTTATTGAGCACCCATGATGGTCACGACACGAGACATTATGACTTTAAAAACCCATCAATGAACCTAATTTCACCGCCTATACAACCAAACACGCTCCCTGCTCAACCCAGAATAGTATGGCATGCGGATGGAGCTATGGGGGTTACAGACCAGCTTTTATCATCTAACCCTAGTAAAAATATTGCAATTATTGTTGCTGGTAACCATGGAAAACCTGGTGGTGGAATCCAAAACCATAATTATGAATTTACGCCCCAAATGGCGAGTCATACAAACCATAAAACTCAGGAAGAGTCGCTGATAGCGTCTTGGCTAATCAATGAATGTGGAAACGACCCACGCAAAAAGCAAACCTTATTTCAGCAGACAATACAGTATAAATGGGGTTTTCACCCCAACCAAAATCATAATACAACCATACAAGGGGTTGACTACACCTCAACCAGAAAAGCTCAAGATTATGGAGACGCTTGGTCTGTCAATAATATTCCTGTAAGCCAGCAATCTCCCCTTAAAGCAGGTTTTATTTTTGTTGCTGGCCCAAATATTAATAGTAATCTTAGAGACCGCTCAGGTACCGGCTCAATGGCCAGAACGTTGAACCAAAAAGCTTATAGAAACTATAATTTCTTTTTAGATTGTGATGTCGAAGCTCTGGTTGCAGCCTTTAAAACAGCCATTCTTGAGGGGCGTCGAACAGTACTTGTACCACAGCTCAGTTGTGGTGTTTATGCTAAAAATCATGGTAAACATGGCTTGGCTCGCAAAGATTACAGTAGCGACCTTACTGGCAAAACAAAAAGAGGCTTCATACATGGAGACTTCATGAAAATTGTTTTGGAAAGAGCCCTGAATACCCATTTTGGCGGCTTTCCCATAAGGAACTACTTTACAGATGTAATTGTCCCAATGAAAGGAAATCATCAAGTAGTGGGAAACTCACAAGGGTAAGCGAGATTTTGAAATAAAGAATGAAGCTATCCTTATTGATTATTTTTCTGATACTTCTCTAAGTATGTAAACTCTCAAAACAATGACTTTGACATGATTGAGTTAAGTTTTCCTATTTAGGGCAGACCTGATTAGTCGAGTATAAATCACTGTACATCAGATTATACCCTTTTAGTCCTCACCAATTTTACCGTATCCTTGCAGTGCCAAGGCCTTCATCCTTTTCGGCAGATCATTCCAATATAACCAGTGATCAGGGAGCAACCCATGAACGTGCGCCACTTCGCACAATCGGCTATTGCCATGGCAATAGCCGGAGCCATCAGTCACTCAGCTATTGCGCAAGAAGTTATCGATAAAGGGATTATGCTATCTATTGGTGCCAGTTATAACGCACTGGATAGTTATCGGGAGCTGGATAACTCATTCGCTCAGGAAATAGGTGCAGGTTATCGACTGAACGACCGCTTCAGTATTGCCGGACTTTACTCTCAGTACACCACTGATCATAAGAATGGTGGAGACGTTGATTTAAAAAGCTATCGTCTGGATGCCTTTTATGATTTGAGCCCATGGAATGGAGAGCTGACACCCTATCTGGTGGCCGGTATTGACGAGCTTCAGGAAAAGCCTGACGCTGGTGAAAAACGGGATGATACCCGCATGAATGCAGGTGCAGGTGTTAGAAAAGCACTGACACCGAACCTGTCATTGCAGGGTGATGTCCGAGCTGTGAGAAGTCTGGATCACAACCAGACCGAAAGTATGTTTAATGTTGCCCTCAACTGGACTTTTGGGAGTGCTTCTCAAGCAGTGCCAAAAGCCGCTGAAGTTACTCCAGTGACTCGTGAGACTGTTTCTGCCATACAACCAGCGGTTACTGTCGACAGCGATCAGGATGGCATTCAGGATACAGTCGACCGTTGCCCGGGAACAATCCCTAGTGCTGCTGTTGACCAAACAGGCTGTGTACCAATGGAAGAGATCAATCTTCTGGTCACCTTTGATTTTGACTCAGATACTATTAGCTCTGGCGCCATGTCAATGATCAGTAAAATGGGGGATTTTATGACTCGCTACCCTGATGTGAAAATTCGCATAGAAGGACATACCGATAACCAGGGTCATGAAGATTACAACCAGATACTGTCGACAAAAAGAGCCGATGCAGTTCGTGAATCATTAATTGATCAATACAAGATTGATGGTGGCCGGATTGAATCAATAGGTTTTGGAGAAATCGAACCTGTTTCCAGTAATATGACAAAAGAAGGACGGCAGCAAAACCGTCGAGTAGTGGCAGAAGTTATTCCTGTAAAGTAGCCGTTCAACTGAAATAAATTTTCCGCCTGCTTGGGCTCAGGCAGGCGGAAATAACGTTAACTCTCTACCTTGTTTCTCCCACCAAGGGAAAGCAGTAAAAATATCCAGGGAGCCCCAAGCGATAGCCAAAGACCAGCTATAGTATTGACTATCAATAGTATCCAGTAATACTCAAGGCTCTTTGTTTCCGGAAACAAACTTCCTGTGAACTTAAGATAAAGAACTAAAACTCCAAGTCCAATTACATTCCGCAGAGCGCGCTTCCATAAGCTCCCTTCACCGTTGTAGTTCATTACCCTGAGAGAAATGATAGCCCCCACTCCAAACCCAAAGCTGATTGCAGCCAGGCCCGTCATGATTGGCATCTCAAGCACCCACATATAGAGAAAGTAGAGAGCCCCCATCATCACCCCACAACCGATAAGCAGGCAGGTTATAGATTGTTTCTGCATCCAGACAGCGACTTTTTCGCCCCATGTATAATATGCCCATAACAGCATGGCAGCTAATAACCACCCTCCCAGAATATCTCCGGGAAAATGAAGACCAAAATACACTCTGGAGAAACCAATCAACAAAGCAATTGATAGAGCAACAACCCAGAACCAGCGTTTTGCAACACTGACTGCAAGCATAATCCATAACAGGGCTGAATTTTGGGAGTGGCCACTTGGCATACCAAACCCCCATTCCCGATCAGACGTAATTCCAGGGTCAACATCAAATGGTCTGGGTAGAGCTAACAAATCCTTGAAGCTGATATTAATAAAAAATGACAACAGGAACATGATACTAACTCGCACCATAAACCGAAAATTAAGGCCCCAAATCAGGAGTGGCAATAAGTAAATATAATACTTCCCTCCCAGATCGGTTGTATGTCGCATAAATTCATCAGTAACCGGATTCCGGTATTGCTGTATCCAGGCAACGAAATCTAACCCCCACTGGAGTAAATCAATCACAAAAAGCTCCTTTCTTATTTTCGTTGGCAGCTCAAAAGACAGAACATTCGAGTCAGTCAATGACATAATCCAGTCACAAAAATGAGTTCAAAATGCTCTATGTTTTTTTGTTTAGAGTTCGCAATATGTACTTATATTCTTTTCATCATGAGCTCAACACTAACACATGCCTTGACCTATTTTGAGCATCATTTTTTTATTAATCTCATGATAAAATAAATAACATATTTAGAAAATTGGTGTGCATTAGAGCTCACCCGGAAAGTATTCAGAGTTAAAATAAATAATTACTAATTATTTACCAACCAATGAATTAAAAATCAGTCATGTGATCACAAAGGAAGAATGAGTTAAAAGTCTAATAATATATTCTCTATCTGATAACTGCTGATCCACATCAAGAATCATTACACCAACCTTAATCAAGCTCGTATGATTAGATATTTAAATATTGATACAAAACCGATGACGCTTGCAAAGGTAGCAGTGAATTACATTGGAGTCATTGAAATCAATCAGAGTAATCTCTAATTTCAACAAATCAAGCAGAACATCTACTTATAAAAAGCAGAAAAACCGATAACTAAATCGTAAATGGAAATTATGAGTTACGCCATTTATCAAATAGACTAATTAGAACATAGACCTTTCCAAAGGCCATCAATGGGATCATAACCGCAATCTTTTCCCTGACTATCTTTATTTAAGATTTCAAATTTAACTATAGGATCAAAGTCAAGGGCTTTAATATAATTATAATGTTCCATTGAATTCGAAAACCAACGCAACTGGCCTCTCTCTGCATACTTGTTTCCTTTTCCTCGGGCAAAATACCATCTCTGAGACACAGCGTTACCGGGTAAACAGTGCTCCAATGTGAATTTTCCCGATAACCAGCTTAAGCAAAACTGCTCCCCTGCTTGTTTATTAAACAGTCTTTTAGAAACAAGGTCATAGCGCCAGGTCTGATGACTTACGGACTGACAGGCACTTACCTGAACTTTTACTCCACCAAAACAGTCGTACTGACCAACACTATCTACATGACATTGCGTTACCGCAAGACAGTGATTGTTTCTGAAATCACCAAGCTTCAGATCTTCTGTCAGTTTTATTTGCTTTGGTTGCCATGGCCAATACCCTAGCCAGCTCCAGAACTCAACCTCCTGTTGTTGCAGAGCCTCTTCATCAACTTCAAATCCTGAACACTCTACCCTACCTGTAAAAGGGCTCAAATAGCATTGATCATCTCCAGTTTCAGAGTCAATAAAGTTAAAAGTGATGGGTGAAGGAGTATCAGTATTACTTTGCAGTAGTTTTACAAATGCAAGAGAGTCAAGAAAATCCACTCGACTGAAAAGATGATCCTGTTGATTAAAAAACCATAACTGCTTCAAGCTTGTTGGCTGGCAAATATCCATAGATAAACTTTTCGACAACCGGGTCAAACATAAATCAGCCCTTCTTTGCGATGAGTGAATTCGTTTATTTTGAAAGTCAAACACCCACCTTTGCTCAGAATTTTGTTCGTTACATTCCTCAAGCACAACCCTATTGCTATTAACACAACCATCTATCAGTCTATTTTCTTCAGAGCTGCAGCCTTCCAACTCTTCCATTACCACGAGACATTGAGCTGTATCCTTTTGTTTTAAAATAAAGTTATTGGCATGTACCCGAGGTTTATCATCATCAACCCCATAGGCGTGATTTCCAGATATCATGATCAATAGATAGAAACACACCTGATATAAAGATCGATAGGCTGAATTGAAAATCATGTATATACCCGAAATTTATTTCAGTAAAGATTCCGCGAACCAGTAAACACTCATTCAACGAAGAACCAGGATTTCTCTATTTTTATTGGCCGTAATCCCGAAAAATTAAGACCTAAAAACAAAAAACCCCGCAAAGCGGGGTTTATCCATGGTTTTCAGCTAAACAGTTGCTGCTTTCAATTAGAATTGATCAGGAGATAAGGTAAATAGTTCCTCAGTTCCCGAAAGAGCAGCTGCTGCTGAACTTTCAAAGCGAGGCAGTAAACGCTTGAAATAATAGCGAGCGGTCACCTGTTTGGCTTCCAGCCAGGATTGATCTTCATCACCTTCCGCAAGCTTGTTCGCTGCCGTTTTAGACATTAATGACCACATCCAGCCGTACGCAACATAAGCAAAAGCATTCAGGTAATCAACACAGGCTGAATTTATAACATTAGGGTCATTTTTGGACTGCGCCAGAAGCTTGCGAGTAAGTTCCTCAAGCTTGTCAACAGCAGCCAGCAGTTCTTCAGTAAATTCATCATGAGAATCGACAGATGTCCGAACTTCACTCAGGAATGTTTCAAGGTAGGTACCACCGCTCAAGGCAATCTTACGTCCAAGCAAATCCAGTGCCTGAATACCATTCGTACCTTCGTAAATCTGAGTGATACGAACGTCCCTAACCAGCTGCTCCTGCCCCCACTCTCGGATAAAGCCGTGACCACCAAACACCTGCTGACCTGCAACACAGCTTTCCAGACCGGCATCGGTCAAAAAGGCTTTTACTACCGGTGTCAGTAACGCCACCAGAGCGGAAGCCTTTTCTTTTTCATGCTCATCCTGGCTGAACTTGGCAATATCCAGCTGCTTGGCCACATAAGTTGAGAAAGCTCGACCACCTTCGTTCAAAGCTTTCATATTCAGCAGCATCCGCCGGATATCCCCATGAACCAAGAGTGGATCTGCTGCTTTATCTTTTTGAACAGAACCACTGGCTGAACGTCCCTGGGTGCGATCCTGAGCATATTCGAGGGCATTCTGGTACGACATCTCACTACTGCCAAGCCCCTGAATCCCCACAAACAGACGTTCGTAGTTCATCATAGTAAACATGGCGTTCAAGCCTTTATTCAACTCTCCAACTAGATAGCCCTTGGCTCCATCAAAGTTCATGACACAGGTTGCGGATGCGTTGATACCCATCTTGTGTTCAATTGAACCACAGGCAAGGCTGTTTCTTTCCCCCAGAGATCCATCCTCATTCACCAGAAACTTAGGCACAAGGAATAGAGAGATACCTTTGGGCCCAGGAGGCGCATCGGGAAGCTTGGCCAACACAAGGTGGATAATATTCTCGGTAAGATCGTGCTCACCACCGGTAATAAAGATTTTGGTACCGGTGATCGCGTAACTCCCATCTCCATTGTCTTCCGCTTTGGTACGAATGATTCCAAGATCACTGCCAGCATGAGGTTCGGTCAGGCACATGGTGCCAGCCCACTCGCCGGAATACATTTGGGGCAGGTATGCTTCTTTAAGTGCATCGGAAGCGTGGGCATCAATAGCCAGACTGGCCCCGGCCCCCAGACTTGGATAGAGAGTGAATGCCAGACTGGCACTGCAGACCATTTCATCAAACTGGGCAGCCAGCACCTTGGGCATACCCATACCACCATAGACGGGGTTACCACCAAGTCCGTTCCATCCACCTTCAGCAAACAGCTTATAGGCTTCTTTATAACCTTCAGGAGTAGTAACCTGACCACTATCCCACTTACACCCTTCTTCGTCTCCTGAGCGATTCAGCGGTGCAATGGTACGAGATGCCAGTTTGGCTGCTTCTTCCAGAATCGCATCTGCAGTTTCCTGATCCACCGTTTCACTGACAGCAGGCCACTGAGACCACTGTTCTGCCACGTTGAACACGTCATACATTACGAAGCGCATATCACGAAGGGGGGCTTTGTACTCGGCCATTACTCTCCACTCCTGGAATTATTCTTCTTACTATAGGAATACAGCCATTATCCTACTAAGTTATACGCAGGAAGACCCTAAGTGGCTCATAGCTGTTTACTGGCAACCTGTAGGATCTAAGCGTCCATGATGGTGTTGAGAAATAGTGATAAAAAATATCTGCTTCTGGAGGGGATAGCGGGGCTACTTCACAAAGAAGCGGGAGATTTAGACTCATTTATCGCAACCGCACCAGAACAGCTTTTCATCAAACAGGCTGTTGAGTTCCGTAGCGCTATACTACTCGAAAAGCACCTGTTTTTCAGCAAAAGACTGTGGTTCTTTGTGTTTAATTGTCGTATTTAGAAATTAAAGAAAACTTCAACACCAAAGTAGCGGTCATCAAGGTCGAGTGACTTTTTCCGGTAGGATGAAAAGCTGGAAGCCGGAGGCATAACACTTAAGCGGATCGACAAATTCTGTATAGTTCCCTCATCACTATCACCACCAATCCATTGACTGATGTTTCCAACAGGGTCGAGCAGAAACAGAGCGGTAGAACCCAACGCCTTTGATCCCATCACTTCACTGTCATTGTCCAGGATTTTCAGTTTTTTCTGATAAGCCCATTCTCCGTAGAGCCAGCCTCCAATAGGAGTGATAATAATGTCTTGAATGGAGGGCGGCTCACACATCGCCTCAATGCCATATTCATACAAAAAAGTGGACATCAAAAAGGAATAAACAAACGAGTTCCACTGGTTATACCCTGATGAACGAGCCATTACATAGTACACACTACCAAAATAAGGGTGCCCGATATAATTGATGTACCACTCATCGGTGTCCCAGACAGGCCCTGACTTTAGATTGTTCCACCACTTTTTGATGGGTCTGATTTCTGACTTATCCCATTTGGAAACACTCTCTGGTAATAGAGCAATCACCCCCAGAACACCCAGTGCCAATCCAAACGTCACTTTTGTTTGATACCAAAGTTTGGCCTGATTCTCTTCCGGATACTTATCAAACAGAGTGATATCCCAACCTTTGTCTTTATCCTTCAAAGACCAGCGCCAATCATCAGATGGCAATGGATCATGCGGTTCAAAGGATTGAGGGTATCCAGCAAGCTCGTTCTGTGGCTGATAATGATTCAATACGTCAGCCTTAAGGGCTGGCATTTGGTAGCCCATAGCAGGCAGTAAAGCCAACTGGTTTGGTTTCCTTTTAAAATCATTAGAAAAAACAGGCTCTATGGACCTTGATAGCAAAAAAAAGAGGGTAAGAAGAATCAACAGGTTTTTTGTAGTTTGGGTATTCTTCTTCATAATGATGCTACATCAACACAGCGTTATTTGCTGAATTCAGCTCCAAGGTCTTAAGAAAATAAACCAATTTTTATAGACCATATTTTTATATCTGGCAAAGCTGCTCATGCATCTATTAAATGTATTCAAATGCACCAAAAGAGTGAAAATAGAGAAAAATACGTTTTCCCCGAAACCATCATCATAAATAAGTGCCAATTGCCGATGAAGTAAGCTAACGTAAATTTAATGCCTTTATTTGATCATTAATCAGATCAAATAGTGTTGATTCAATTGCTATACTCCGGAAGATAAGCTGTCCTGCTGTTCCGATATTATTGACCAGATAGTCAGGCGGTTTATGCGATATCTTCTTGCACTGTTAACAGCAATTCTGCAGATTTTTTTTTCAACCCTGATTAATCAGCTGACAGGTTTGCTGGTCAGATCCCATGCCAGAACCTTATCAAGAAAAGAGCGTGTAAAGCGCAGCTGGGTCAGAGCTATCTGGTTAGTGGCAGGTACCCTCATGCTATTTAATCCAGCACTTCCCGTTATCATGATTATTGCGTTACCTACGACCTTCCTCAGTTTTATGATTCTTGATGAAATGCAGTAAGCCTTCCCCAGATCCTGTTGGACTGAGGCTGACAAGATGGAGCATAAATTAATAACCCACCAATAAAAAAGGCTACCAACAGGTAGCCTAAAAATTAGCTTTCAGTCTGCCAGACAAGCTAATTAAACGTCGCCAAAATCTTCTTCTTTCATGGCCAGCAGGTTGTCAGCACCCGACTCGATGCAGGCTTTGTGCATCTGAGCCCTTGGCAGCAGGCGTTGGAAGTAGAACTGCGCAGTCTGGATCTTAGCCTTATAGAACCCTTCTTCAGTGGTACCATTGGCCAGAGCTTCTTTTGCAGTCAGTGCCATTCGGGCCCAGAAGTAAGCAAGACAGGCATAGCCGGAGTACATCAGGTAATCAACCGAAGCAGCTCCAACTTCTTCCTTGTTCTGCATGGCCTTCATACCGATCAGCATGGTCAGATCACCCCATTCCTTATTCAAGGCAGCCAACGGCTTAATAAACTCCTGAAGACCTTCATTGTCTGCCTGAGCCTGACAGAACTTGTGAACCACCTTGGTGAAAGGCTTCATAGTGGAGCCCTGAGTCATCAGGACTTTACGACCCAACAGGTCCAGAGCCTGAATACCTGTGGTTCCCTCATAAAGCATGGAGATACGGCAGTCACGAACATTCTGTTCCATACCCCACTCACTGATAAAGCCGTGGCCACCGTAGCATTGCAGACCATGGTTAGCTGCTTCAAAACCTGTCTCAGTCATGAATGCCTTAACAATAGGGGTCAGGAAACTCAGTTCCAGATCCGCTTGTTTCCGGACGTCTTCATCAGGGCTGTTCATTAAGTCCGCAATTTGTGCCGTGTAGTAAACCAGCGCACGGTTACCTTCAGTCAGCGCCTTAATGGTCAACAGCATGCGTCGAACATCCGGGTGAACAATGATCGGGTCGGCAGGACCATCAGGGTTCTTAGGACCAGAGAGTGAACGCATCTGCAGACGGTCACGGGCATATCGAACGGCGCCTTGATAAGCCACCTCTGCATGAGCAAGCCCCTGAATACCAGTGCCCAGACGAGCAGAGTTCATAAAGGTGAACATGCAGTTCAAACCTTTATTCGGTTCACCGATCAAATAACCGGTTGCATCGTCAAAGTTCATCACACAGGTGGCGTTCCCATGAATCCCCATCTTGTGCTCGATGGAACCACAGCTGACACCGTTACTTTCTCCCAGAGCATCCGGGCGATGACGGGGAACGATAAACAGGGAGATACCTTTGGTACCTTCAGGAGCATCCGGCAGGCGGGCAAGAACGATATGAACAATATTCTCCGCCATATCGTGCTCTCCGGCAGAGATAAAAATTTTGGTACCGGTAATACGATAAGTGCCGTCTTCCTGAGGTACCGCTTTGGTTTTCAGCATACCCAGATCAGTACCGCAGTGAGATTCGGTCAGGCACATCGTACCAGTCCACTCACCGGAAATCAGGCGCGTAAGGTACGTTTCTTTCTGCTCATCTGTACCATGAGCTTCCAGGGTATTCATGGCGCCATGGCTCAGCCCGGGATACATCCCCCAGGACCAGTTGGACTCTCCCATCATCTCACTGAGAACCAGCCCCAGCGAAGCAGGCAGCCCCTGTCCACCATGTTCAGCATCACTGGCCAGTGAAGGCCAGCCGCCTTCGACAAACTGCTGATAGGCTTCCCTAAATCCGGTTGGGGTTTTAACGCCTTCTTCTGTCCAGGTACAACCTTCCTCATCACCAACACGGTTCAGCGGTGAGAGTACCTGCTCACAGAATTTGGCGCCTTCCTCCAGAATCGCGTCCACCATATCCGGTGTGGCATCCTGGCCTTCAGGGAGGTTCGCATAATGTTCTTCATAGCCCAGAACTTCATTACGGACGAACCGGATATCTCGCAGGGGGGCTTTATATTCTGGCATGACGCATCCTCGATATTCTTTTACTTATGGATGTAGATAAGTATAGCACTAATTCAAACAGTTGTTTGAAACTTACGTTTAGACAGGATTAATGTCAATACATGTCGGCAAAAGTTATTGCGGGTGAATATTTGATAGACGAACGGAAAGGTTATTAAATCAACCGGTTAATGATGTGGGCCCATAAAAAGAACAACGATTGTAGTTTGTAAACGCTATGAAAATTATTGGCTAAAGGGATAGTGGAAGGGGGTTAGACAGCAACAAGACAGAGGAAAGCCTGTAGCCATCCTCTTCTTAAGACAGGTTATTCTACCGGCTGTTCAGTCAAACCAGTGGAGAAATATCCAGATACTCTGCAACTCGGCCGAAGCTCGTATCTGAAAGAAATGGCACCACTCCAAGACATGGCGCTGGAATCATGTTTTTCAGAGTAGCTAAGTTTTCATCATAACGACTCATATCGGGATCCATCTGATTCGCTACCCAGCCTGCCAACCTGACACCATCGCGAAGAATGGCTTCAACGGTCAGCAACGCATGGCTGATACAGCCCAGCTTCATGCCAACCACCAGAATGGCAGGGGTATTCAGCTCTTTTGCCAGTCCGGTGAGCATCTCCCGTGAGTTCAGGGGTACCCGCCAGCCACCAGCGCCTTCGATAAGAGCCAAATCATTTTTACGCATCAGGGCACCGCGACAGTAACCCACCAGCCGATCCAGAGTCATACGAACTCCAGCTTCCTCTGCAGCAATATGGGGTGCAATAGGAGGTTCAAGAGCCAGAGGATTTACCTGTTCGTAAGGTAGATAAAGCGTCATAACCTCCATCAAGGCCAATGCATCCTGATTGCGTAGAGAGCTTTTCAGGCCGCTTTCAGTTTGGTGACATCCTGCAGAAACCGGTTTTAAGGCCAGAGTCGTTAACCCTTTTAATCGAGCCGCCTCAAGTAGCCCGCAGGTAACAACCGTTTTCCCGGCATCGGTATCTGTGCCGGTGACAAAATAAGTTTTCCCCATTAACTACTGCTCTCAATGTGGTTTCTGCAAAACGCCATAGATTACCTGATAGGTCAAAGGCAACCCTTCCGGCTGCCGCACTTGTTCATAAGCCTGCTTCAACACTTCAAGCTTCCGTCGAGTCAACAGTCCACCTTTATCCGCTAATACGGTGTTGACCCCCAGGGACTTCAAACTGCGTAGCATCGTGATCACGTCTGGATAGAAGAGTGTTTCAGTCTTCAGAGAGAAAGCCTGTCTAACCAGATCACTGCCATTCAAACACTGTTTCTGAACTTCAAAAGAGTCAAAGCGGTTAACCCGATCTTTTTCTCCTGCCAGGGACCATGCTTTATCCAGTTCTTTCAGACTGCCTTCAGCCAGGGTAGAAAATACAAAAGTCCCACCAGGCTTCAACACTCTGCTGACCTCACAAAGCACTTTCTCAAAGCTGCACCATTGAATAGCCAGACTAGAATAAATCAGGTCAACTGCATTGGACTGAAATGGGATGGACTCAATGTCACCAGAACACCAGCGAACACGGGGGTGACTGGTATTTTCCCGGGCAAATTGAAGCATTCCCATGGCCAGATCCATACCGATAACCACGGCATCGTCATATCGTCCCGCCAACGTCAGTGAGTGCAAGCCGGTTCCGGTACCCAGATCAAGAATGCATTGGGAAGGCTGCAAACCTTTTGAGTTAAGGTGTTTTGAACTAAGTTGTGCCGGTAATCCCAGCATCGTCCGGGCAGCAACACGCTTTTGCAATATGGCCGCCTGATCATAACTGTCCGCAGCACGGCCGAAATTTTCAGCAATGCGCTGCTTTTCACGAGCGTTTACCTGGCCTTTGGAAAGGTCTCTGAAAGAAGAGACGGGTTGAAGGTCTTCGGTAACCTCTGCAATCTCATTATGGATACGGATCGAGTTCATGTTGTGACACTCCCTGTCCCACTGGAGAGTCTCCGCACCTCACTGACAACAGGCTCAGGCTCATCCATAAAGAAACAATGCCCGCCATCCAGAACCTGCACTCGATGCTTCGGAAAATTTTGTTCTATGGCGTTAGCTGCCCCCGCAGGAACAAGAGCATCCTCTTTACCAAACAGATGTGTCACCGGGCAGCAAATATCACCAAATGCTGAACGAATATCACTCTTTCCCAATATTTCCAGAAGACTCAACAGAGTGCTGTCTTCAGCCTGATGGTCAAGGTCAGCATCAGCCATTAATGCCTGCAGAGCTTTTGACAGCTCTTTCCGTCGTGGGCTGCCAGCACTGCAGAGCAGAACAAACTGCTGCAGTGTCTTTTCACGGGACTGAGACATTCCTTGATAAAAGCTGGTAAACAGCGCCGGATCCATTGCCTGTTTCCAGTCGTCATTCTGCACAAAACAGGCATTAGCCCCCAGGTTAACGACAGCTGCCACATTATTTGGATACCGGCTGGCATACAATGATGCCAGCATACCGCCAAGCGACCACCCCACCAGTACCGCTGGCTTTTCAAACAGCTGGTGATCCAGATAAGCCAGCAATGAGTTCCAGTCATGGCTTGTTCTGCAGGCTTCCGACTCACGGACCAGTCCTGGCAACTCCACAATGGAAACCCTGCGATGGTCGGCATCCAGAGCTTCGGCCAGTGACTCCATCGCACCGGCTGGCATCGCCCATCCACTGATTAAAACAATCGGGTACTGGCTCATCAGGACAACACTCCTGTCATCGGCAAAGAATCGGTCAACACGGCAGGTTCATCAGAAAAATCTGCAGCACCTACCGACTGTGCGGCCATTTTAAGGGCATCCAGAAGTCGGTCGACATGATGCAACTCATGAGATGCGCTGAAGGTAATGCGTAGACGGGAAGATCCTTTCGGTACCGTCGGAGGGCGGATTGCCGTGACAAGAACTCCCTGATCAGACAACCTCTGGCTCATTTCCATCGCCCGTCTTTCACAACCAATCAGTAATGGCTGTATCGGTGTTTGTGACGGCATCAGGGGCAAACCCAACTGCTCACAGCCAGACCTGAAATACTGAATCAGTGATTGCAAATGTTCCCTGCGCCAGTGTTGTTCCTGTAAAAGCAGTAGACTGGTGCGGGTAGCCGAAGCCACCGCTGGAGGCATGGACGTGGTATAGATATAAGTCCGGGCAAACTGAATCAGTGTCTCGATCAGCGCCTCACTGCCAGCAACAAACGCACCGGAAGTTCCAAACGCCTTACCCAATGTGCCAACCAGCACGGGCAGCTCTTTCTGGCTTAACCCATAAGTTTCAGCAACTCCACCGCCGGTTTCTCCCAGGAAACCAAAGCCATGGGCATCATCCACCATCAGCCAGGCCTGGTGCTGCTCAGCAAGATCCGACAGTGCCTTTACCGGCGCCACATCGCCATCCATGCTGAACACGCCATCGGTGACGATCAGCTTGCGTCGGGCACTGGTTTTCTGCAGTCGGTTGTTAAGGTTATCCACATCATTATGCAGATAACGCTGAAAGCGTGCGCCAGACAACTGCCCGGCATCCAGCAGTGAGGCATGATTCAGCCGATCCTGAAATACCGCATCCTGCTTACCCAGCAAAGCACTAATAACGCCCAGATTGGCCATATAGCCGTTGGAAAAGAGTAAAACACGCTCTCTGCCGGTAAATTCAGCGAGTTCTTCTTCCAGCTGGTGATGTGCTCTGCTGTGCCCCACCACCAGATGTGAAGCACCACCACCCAATCCATAGTTATACGTTGCCTGTCGAAAACTCTCTATAACATCCGGATGGTTTGCCAGCCCAAGGTAGTCATTGCTGCAGAACGCAAGATAGTGCTGACCATTGATAATGACCTCAGGCCCCTGGGGAGAATCCAGAGTTTTACGACGGCGATAGAGCCCTGCTGCGTAGCGAGCCTCAAGATCCTGTTCCAGATTGAAGCTCATCAGCCATGACCAGCCATATTTTGATCAGACTGGCTCGCTTCAGCCATTGCATCGTAGTAATGATCATTACTTTTTTCAGCATCGTACATCGCTTTGATCGGACATGTTTGTGGTGCTAATAGCTCACCCCAGTCATGACCTTCATTGATGCCGAGCTTTTCAAACAGCTGTCGATCCTTATTTGCTTCAGGGTTAGCGGTTGTCAGCAGCTTGTCCCCAAGGAAGATTGAGTTGGCACCCGCAAGAAATGCCAGAGCCTGAAGCTCATCACTCATCTGCTCCCGTCCGGCAGACAAACGAACATTGGATGCCGGCATCATAATTTTGGCCACGGCAATGGTGCGGACAAAATCAATACCTTCCACCGCATCAACGTCTTCCAATGGCGTACCGGCGACTTTCACCAGCATATTGATGGGTACACTCTCCGGATGCTTGGGCATGTTGGCCAGCTGAACCAGCATCCCGGCACGATCGCGCTCGGTTTCACCCAGGCCCACAATACCGCCACTGCAGACATTCATACCCGCTTCCCGGACAAAAGACAGGGTGTTCAAACGGTCAGAGTATGTACGGGTAGTAATGATGTTGCCATAGAACTCTGGCGAGGTATCAAGATTGTGGTTGTAATAATCCAGTCCTGCCTGAGCCAGTTCCGTTGCCTGATTCTCGCTAAGCATGCCCAGGGTCATACAGGATTCAAGACCCAGTGCTTTCACCCCTTTGATCATCTCAATGATGTAAGGCATGTCTTTGGCGGGAGGATTTTTCCAAGCGGCCCCCATACAGAAACGTGTAGCTCCGGATGCCTTGGCCCGTTGAGCTTCCTCCAGCACCTTTTTTACTTCCATCAATTTCTCTTTTTCCAGACCGGTGTTGTAGTGGCCACTCTGGGGGCAATATTTACAGTCCTCTGGACAGGCGCCCGTCTTGATCGACAGCAATGTGCTAACTTGCACCTGGTTTGGATCAAAATGTTCTCTGTGGGCCAGCTGGGCCTGGAAGATAAGATCATTGAACGGCTTTTGGAAAAGCGCTTCTACTTCTGAGAGAGTCCAGTCATGGCGAAGAAGGCTGGAGAAATTTTCTGCTAAAGCTGGGCTGGTACTGGTCATGACATCCTCTGGGGGAGCACTTCACTGAAACACCGGTCACTGGGAGCAAAACCCTTGTTAACGGAGACCTGAGTTTTATTAATTCTTTGAGTTAACAACCATGAAAATGACACTGCCAATAAGTACAACGACATTTTCATAATAAAGATGCGAAAGATGATAACGGAATTACAGTCACCGTCAATCTATGAAATTCTTAAAGGTTTACAGCTGGTCTAATTTTAAACAGAAAATACAGATCAAATGCATTCTTTGCCGGGGCTTTACAACGCTTGCCCAACCGCTCTGCCATTTATGTCTGGCAATATGCCCTGCCCCGCAGTGCTTTTGCTCGTGCTGCGGCCTGCCTATTCAAGACAGTGAAACAGGCATATGTGGCCAGTGCCTGAAGCAACCGCCATTATTTGACAACTGTCTTTCACCATTCCTGTACCAGTTTCCCGTCAACAGGATATTACACATGGTGAAATACCAGTCCAGACTGGAACTGATAAAGCCAATGGCTTCATCACTTGCTGAATGGTTGATGGACTACTACATCGATGATCAGTGGCCAGAAATCATGCTGCCGGTACCACTGCACTGCAAAAGGTTGCGGGAAAGAGGCTATGACCAGACGTTACTGCTGACCAAAGCGCTGAAAAAACAGCTCAACACCCAAGACCTGAACATTGACCAACAGTTGATCAAAAGAATCATTCACTCAGCGCCTCAGCAAAGCCTGGATGCTACCGCCCGGCAGAAAAACATTCGCAATGCCTTTATTTTGAACCGTAAACCAGAGTGGAAACACGTTGCCCTAGTCGACGATGTGGTAACCACAGGTGCCACCGTCAGTGAGATAACCAGACTGTTGAAAAAAAACGGTGTCGAACGCGTGGATATCTGGAGTATTGCCCGAACACCAGAAAGCTGATCATCACTGACCGTTATTCATGATGGCCAATCCTGACAGCTCGTGGCTAAGACCAGCAATCAACCGGTCAGTTGCTTTTGACAGCGCATTCACCAGTGCCGTGTAACCGTCAGAGTTCAGGGGTTCCTTGAAGCTGAACGGCTGAGATTTCAACAGCTCTCCCTGACCATCCAGCAAAGACCACTCCCCGGCCACCTCGGCATAGCCCTGATAGCTGCCATTAAATTTTTGACCGTTAACCAGCAAGGTTGCCACTTCAGGCGTATTCATCTGAGGCGTGCTTTGTATTAACCAGTAGCGATTTTGCCCCTGTCGTAGCCCAACCAGAAGACGGTTCGATAACTGCGTCGAAATATTCTCTGCCCAAAGATGCTGTTGAGCAACCACCGCCTCAGTCAGTGACGTTTGGTAGACAATACCTTTACTGCCGAGAAGGTTATCCATGCCAACCGGTGCAAGAACAATGATGGGTTTCGACGCCTTATAGTCAGCATTCGCTTTGATGGGTACAGGTTCAAGAAGATAGCTTTTTGTCTGAGGTGCTTTCGCACCGCACCCTGTCAGCAAGGATAGGATAACCGCAACAGCGAGCAATACTTTCATGGGTTGCTTCCTTTGACAGGGACAGGGTCTGCCACTCCTTTTGTGCCAAAAATAAGGGCGTCTGGCTGTTCATTTAAAGTTTTCAGTAAGGGATCCAGCTGCCCCAACGCCTGATTGATGCGCAACAGTACTTGTCCAATTTCTGCGTAGTTAGTCGAGCTAGGACTGAACCCTTTCAAAATAGACCTCAGGTCGGTCAGGGTTCTATGGGCAGTCTGTGGAAGTTGCTGCGTTTCTTTCTGCGCCAGCAGGCTGTCGACGTCCTTCAGTGTTTTCTGAAGCTGTTGACCCGCCCCATCAAGACGAACCAGGCTCTGGTTCAAATAATCAACCGTCTTATCAACGGGCAGTTTTTCAAGCTTGGTAAGAATATGTTCAATTTGATGCTGCAGCAGTACAAACTCACCCTCTATGGTCGGGAATACGTTGTAACCATAATACGTTCTGGCAGCATCGGGTTTGGAGTCCTGCACTTCATCGGGATAAAAGTCGATATCAATATACAAAGAGCCTGAGAGAAAGTTTGCCGTTTTGAGGGATGCTCGAAGGCCATTTTTAAAGGCATCCGCAAAGCTCTGTTCCAGCTGATCAATGGTTTCCCGGGAAGATGCCAGGTGGTCAATACGTTCCAGCTCGATATTGACCAGAACAGGAATTTTCATGGTAGCCACCGAGGCCTTTCCGCTCAGCACAAAAGGAACCTGCTTTACCGTGCCGATACGAATGCCACAATACTCAACCGGGGCTCCCGGTGAGAGGCCACGCACAGAATCCGCAAACAACATGGCATAGGGGATCAGCTTCTCATACATATTCGCCCGAACATTTTGGAGATTGTCATAGAGTTCAAACTCAGGCATTTCTCCATTTAACCGCTCCCCTTCCGGAGAGCCCTCAGGTACCGCAAAAGTAACTCCACCGGAAATCAACGTTTCCAGCGAAGCAAAGTCGATACTGAATCCCTGGGCGTTCAGATTAATGTCCATACCCGAGTTGAGCCAGAATCGACTGCGGGTACGAAGCAGACTGCTATAAGGTTGGAAGATAAACAGTTGATAGGTCGCCCGGTGTTTGTCCACATCAAACCCAGTTTTCTCAACCCGACCGACCACATAACCTTCAAACATGACCGGATCACCAATGGCCAGTTTTCCCGCTTCACTGGCAACCAGTACCACCCGGGTTCCCTTGATATCAGGCCCTGCAATGGGAGGAGCACTGAGCATGACAAAATCAGATCGTTTCTCTTTTGAATCACCGGGTTCCAGCTCTATATAAGGACCTGAAAGCAGGGTTTCCAAACCGGTCACACCTTCAGTGCCAATGCGTGGCTTCACCAGCCAGAACTCGCTGTCTTTACGCAGCATGCGATCGGTACCACTGTCCATTCGAACCGTCAGATCAATCTGACTGAAGTCTTTACTTAATTTGACGGCAGTCACCATACCCACTTTGACACTGCGCACCTTAACCAGTGTTTTGTCTGGCACCACTCCCTCGGCAGTCTGAACGGTTAAATGGATCTCAGGCCCCTGCTGACTCATGTACTGATAGACCATCCAGCCGGCCACAATCAACGACACAATTGGGATAATCCAGACTGGAGAAAAATGTCGGTCCGGGGATACCGTTGCTGTTGTTTTTTGTTCGTCCATTAAAGCTCTGCCTTTTGGTCAAACCTCAGGCAGCCCTTGGAGGTCATATGTCCATTGTCGTTAGTGCAGGGAATGTTTTTCCAGAGCATTCGTGGATCGAAAAATCGTGTGGAGAGCAGAGTAAAGATCACCACAAGGGCAAAATAAAAGACCGCTCTGCCAGGCGTAACACGCATAAGCTCACCGAATTGAACCAGCGCTGTAAGGATCGCGACAACGAAGACATCAATCATCGACCAGCGCCCAATAACCTCAATAAACCGATAGAGTTTTAGTCTCTCAAGAACCACCTGTGAGGCCTCTTCTTCCCGCCTGCGCTGGGACCAGAGCAGGCAGATCAGAATCAGCATCTTGGTCAGAGGCAGAATAATACTGGCGGTCAGAATCACCAGCGCAACCGGATAAGAACCCAGCTTCCAGAGTAATATCACGCCATCCATGATGGTGGAGCCGTCCGAGTCACCAAAGCTGGTGGTGTACATCATGGGGTACAGATTTGCCGGAAAGTAAAAGATCAATGACGTCATCAGTACTGCTGTCGTGAGCCTGATACTTTGACCGGGGTTGTATGGGTACAATCGAAAATGGCAGCGCTGACAGTGCGTCACTTTATCAACGTTGCCATCTGTGGCGGGATTAATCTGGCCGCACAAATGGCAAACCAGATGATTACCTGTCAGGTGACTGTCTCCGGGCTGAACATCTGCCGTACTGACCGGTGGAAAAAGATAAGCACAAAGCCAGTGCCTGTCTGCCATGCGAGAGCATTTAACCACCAGCAGGGCAAAAACAAAGTAAGTCCAGAAGGCAATACCAATGCTGATATCGGATAGGGACGCCATTTTAATTATGCTGACCAGGGCGCCTATAAAGAAAATATCCACCAGCAACCAGGGTTCCACACAAAACACAAAACGAAAAAGCCGTTTAACCCACGTGGAATCACCAAGGTACTGTTGCGATGTTGCTGAGTACCAGGCCATGGCAAACAGAATCATCAATCCCATCAAGTAGAGTGCAGGCAGAAAAATGATTGTCAGCAACAATAATGAGGCCAGTGCAGCCTTATTGAAGTAGAAGAATACAATCAATACATCAATCAGTGCGACCTGCTGTGATATTCCCTCAACATCTATCGCCATAAAGGGAAAGAAACAGCTGACTCCCTGCAGTATCAATGCTGCCAGGCCATAGGCAAATACTTTGCTGTGGCAGCCTTTGATTCGTGTAACGAGCGAGTTACCACAGCGCGGGCATGATGCGACCTGATCTTCAAGTAAATTGGGTACTCGAGAAACCATGCCACATTCCTGACAGGCTGCAAGCAGTGGGGAGTCGGAAGGCATACTCGGTGATTGCTGGGAAGACTCCGAAAATTATAGGCTCCGTCTCACTTTCTGCATGTCTTCAATCCAGCTCAAGTGGCCAGTCTGTACTATTGGTTATAGAATCCCCTCCACAGAACTCAGACTCCTTCGGAGGCCAGCATGAATACGCCTACTCAACACCCATACGACCAGCTGAGCCCTGACCGGGTACTGGATGCCGTTGAGAGCGCGGGATTTCTGAGCGATGCCCGAATTATGGCGCTGAACAGCTATGAAAACCGGGTATACCAGATAGGCATTGACGAAAGTGAACCCCTGATTGCAAAATTCTACCGTCCTGAACGCTGGTCAGAAGAGCAGATTCTGGAGGAACACCAGTTTACCCTGGATCTCAAGGCGATGGAGCTACCGGTGGTTGCCCCGATCACGGATGAAGAAGGCAATACGCTGCATGAGTTTGAAGGCTTTCACTTTGCTCTGTTTCTCCGCCAGGGTGGTCATGCGCCTGAACTGGATAACCTCGACAACCTGCTGACGCTTGGCCGCACTCTGGGTCGAATGCACAAACTGGGATCAGCCAGTGACTTCCAACACCGCCCAGCGATCAACTTGCAGCGATATGGGATCGATAATGTTGAGTATCTGCTGGAAAACAACTTTATTCCTTCTTCTCTTCTTGAAGCCTACCAGACCCTGACCCGGGATCTGCTCCATCGTCTGGAGCGCATGAGTCA
This sequence comes from uncultured Endozoicomonas sp., assembly GCA_900299555.1. GTDB lineage: Bacteria > Pseudomonadota > Gammaproteobacteria > Pseudomonadales > Endozoicomonadaceae > Endozoicomonas. The sequence goes on along the minus strand of OODV01000056.1, from coordinate 32,004 downwards.
ACAGCATACATGGCAATCCATTCGTGTCCATGGTGACTGTCATGGGGGAAATATCCTCTGGCGAAATGATGCCCCTCACTTTGTTGACTTTGATGACACCTGTATGGCTCCGGCTATTCAGGATCTCTGGATGCTGTTATCTGGAGACCGGAGGGAACAGACAATGCAAATGGCTGAGATCCTGGAAGGTTATACAGAATTCATGGATTTCAGCCCTTCAGAGCTGAATCTGGTGGAATATTTCCGTACTTTGCGACTGATCAACTACAGCGGCTGGCTGGCAAAACGCTGGGATGACCCCGCTTTTCCAATGGCATTTACCTGGTTTAATACCGAGCGGTACTGGGCGGAGCATATTCTGGAGTTGAGGGAGCAGCTGGCAGCCCTGGACGAGCCACCACTTTCAGTCTTTGGGCAGGTATAACCTCAGAGCACACGAAGAAATTTTCTTTGTTCGTGTGCTCTGAGGTCAAAAAAATCAGTCTTCTTCAAACCGATAAGCATCCGGTGCCAGGTTCTCAAACCGGGTGAACTGACCAATAAATGCCAGCCGGCAGGTACCGATGGGGCCATTACGCTGCTTACCAATAATGATTTCAGCAACCCCCTTGTACTCTGTATCCGGGTTATATACCTCATCCCGGTAGATGAACATGATAACGTCGGCATCCTGCTCGATGGCTCCGGATTCACGAAGGTCGGAGTTTACCGGGCGTTTGTTGGGCCGCTGCTCGAGAGATCGGTTCAACTGAGACAGGGCAATAACAGGAACACTGAATTCCTTGGCAATGGCTTTAAGGGATCGGGAGATTTCCGAGATCTCGTTGGTTCGCCCCTCTCCAAAACCAGGAATCTGCATGAGCTGAAGGTAGTCAATCATGATCAGGCCAAGGTCACCATGCTCCCTGACTACCCGGCGAACCCGTGAGCGCATTTCTGAAGGGCTGATACCCGCCGTATCATCAATAAACAGCTTCTTGTCTTTGATCCGCTCAACCGCCGATAACAACTTTGGCCAGTCTTCTTCTTCCAGCTGACCACTTCTTACCTTGGACTGGTTGATCCTGCCCAGAGATGACAGCATACGCATCATGAGCTGCTCACTTGGCATCTCTAGGCTGAATACCATTACGCCCTTTTCACTATTCAGCAGAGCATTTTCCACCAGGTTCATGGCAAACGTTGTCTTACCCATGGAAGGACGGGCAGCGACGATAACCATATCGGAAGGCTGGAGACCGGAGGTCATTTCGTCCAGGTCTTTAAACCCAGTGGTGGTACCGGTAATGGCATTACCGGCATTAAACATCTCATCAATTTTCTTGACGGTGTTCTCAAGAATCTCCCGCACACCCATCGGACCACCGGTGTTCGGACGCTCTTCAGCAATATTAAAAACCAGCCGCTCCGCTTCATCCAAAATCGCCTGACTGTCTTTCCCTTCAGGGTTATAAGCGCTGTCTGCAATCTTCTGTCCGGTATTGATCAGCTTGCGCAGAACGGAGCGCTCATAAATGATTTCGGCATAGGCTCGGATATTTGCCACACTGGGAACGCTGCCCGCCAGCTCAGCCAGGTAAACCAGCCCACCTACGTCATCCAGCTCACCGCGGTTTTCCAGAATTTCAGCCACGGTCAGCGGATCAAAAGGCTTGCTCTCATTACTCAGTGCACTAATTGAAGCATAAATACGACGGTGCCCCGGGTTGTAGAAGTCTTCTGATGTCAGCTTATCAACCACCCGGTCCCAGGCCTGATTATCCAGCATAAGCCCCCCCAGAACAGACTGCTCCGCTTCTATTGAGTGGGGTGGTGTTTTAATGGCAACTGTAGCTTCATCAATGGGAAGCTCAAGCTCCCGGGGCCTTGCATCCAGCATATTGACATTCTGACAAAAATTAGTGACTGACTGATCAGGTTAGCTGATCGAAAGATGGAGGAAAAGATAAAAACAGAACATTCTCCCTTCAATTACCATCATGAAAAGTGCCAGGGAAAAGAATGTATTTCTTCATACGATACACCCAAGCTCCCTTGAATCCCAGCTTCAACTAGTCAGTAGAACTGACATCTTTGCCATTCTCTCATCTGTATAACTTCTGCAAGTTAGAATAGAAATACCTGCTTATACCCTGCCAGGAAGAGCAGGAGATAATGAAGAGGGTAGGCAATATAATACCTACGGAATCTCTGAAAAACACAACGATAGCTCCCCTTTTGATCCTGAAATGATCAAAAAAGCTCAATTCATTTGAGCATCTGTTAAATACAGCCATGTTAATCAGTACAGCCCGGGTTTCGGGCGCACTTACCCTGTATTTAGCCTGCCATCAGTTTTCTTCTGAACCTGAACAGGTTGTATAAACCAAATAGCATGTACAACTGGCCTGTTTTTTTTCAACCCTTTATAGCGAATCTTCCTGTAATTCCACTGGCATTTGATCACCTGGAATGGATACTCAACTTTCGCTCTCCAACTGGATAACTGGCAGTTACGCTTTTTCTGACCATTGGAGAGTGGATGATTTCGCTTTGCCTTGTTGCAGATGGCATAAACGACACCCTCTTCTCGGCAGAATTTTTTGAAACCCTCATCAGCATAGCCTTTGTCATCACTAATCACGGTTTCTTCGCCGTGCAACAAGGCTTCCCGCTGTGTACTGTCGTCGCGCCTGACTTCGGTGCCTGTCAGGGAATAAACCAGACTGCTATCACTATCTACACCGATGAGTGCTTTCATGCCAGAGTAATACTGCTTTCCCTTTCGGGTTGAACTCATCTCTGGATCTTGCTTGCACTCCTGTTCTTTGTGCTGCCCGGATCTGCAATGATGGTAGTTTCTACCAGTGTGCCCCGTTTCATCAGCATCCATTTGTCTTCAATGTGCTGATTGATCGTCTTGAAAGTCGCTTCCTCCAGATCATTTACTTCCAGAAGATCCCGGAAGTCTAGAATGCTGGTTTGATCAGGCTCAAATCAACAAAGGGATCAAGACACAGAAACCGCTGGATGGATAGACGATCACGGATTGCATCTTCTGCTCCCGGATCGGAGAGGTTGTACCTTTACTGAGGTAATGGATACGCAGCATAAGTTAAGTATGCTCCGAGTTTTCTTCCTATGGCACCAATCGGCCGAAAGGGTTTGATCAACGAACATAGAGCCTGCCACGGGATGATCTGGCTCATTTCATTGAGAAACTTTTCGCAGCGCAGGGACTGAGACTAACAAGAGCTTTTGAGGAAGTTGAGCTGCTCCACTTTGTCCTCCCTGATTCTGAAGCTGATATCTTGCTGGATAAGGGAGAGTTTTTCAGAGGCTCCCTAAATCCTGCAATCCAAATTTCAAAAGGTTAAACACAGGAATTGATCAAGTCCTCGGTGAAGGTTTGACTACGGATATGCCAAAACTGAGGATTTGATATGATTCTACTTTTTGGCTATGTGTGGCAATTATTCAAGTCGTTTTTGTGCATTGTCGAAGTGACAAAAGCGTGCTAAGGAATGGAAAAGCTCCCTCAAAACTCCAACGATACTTCTGCTAAGCGTGTAAATACAGCTTCCAAACTGACTTCATATACAACGCCAATCAACCCGGCACACATGGTGGCATTGTCGATATGGCAATGAATGGTACGGGTGTCAGGGATATTTTTGGCTGAAAAAGGTACCAAAAGAAGCATCATCACTTTTTGAAAAACATCACTATGCCCCAAAGCCCATAAAATCCCAGACTGCAGTCAAAATTGAAGCGTTGAACTCACATGAACGTTAAGTACAAGATTAAAGTGACTGACTTGGAACACTATCAATTCTCCCAGATTAGAGGAGGTTCACGACAAGGTAATCGGTGAGTTCGTTGCCAGAGAGTATTATCAACGCATCTAAACCTTCATCAAATTTTCAGTCCCGATTTTATTTGATCCACACATTTAACCCACCACCGTTGAATTCTTAGAGGTCAATAAAACATAGAGAGCAGGAACTATAATCATCGCAAATACAGTAGCCGCAATTAAGCCATAAATTACAGCCATACACAGTGGATACCATTTAGGGTCGCTTATAGCCAGCGGGATTAAGCCAAGTATTGTTGTCAGACTTGTACTTAAAACGGGTCTCAACCGATCGGCAGACCCTCTTGCTGCAGATTCACTGATCGAAAACCCATTTTTTCGATAGTTGTTCATTGTCTCAATGATAATGATACCATCATTAACAGCTATACCAGCGAGAGATACTACGCCCATCAGAGCGACAAATGAAATGGGTATCTCTGTAAAAAAGAAACCGAAAAATGTTCCAGTCAAAGAAAGAGGTACGATAAGCAATATTATTAACGGCTGTCTGATATTGTTAAAAACCAAGGCTAATAAGACAAAAATCGATCCTATTGCCAAAGTCATGGCAGTTGTCATATTACTGTAACTTTCACTGGTAGAATCTTTTTCGCCAGAGAGTCTATATTCGTACCCCTTTGGCCAGCTATCTTTTAATTCTTCAAGGTAAGGGCTGATTGCATTCATTACCGAGGTTGCTGTTACTCCCTCAGCTCTGGCCTGAATGGTTATTGCCCGTCGTCCATTATTATGTAAAATGACCTGTGGTGCTTCCACTAACTGGAATTGTGCCAGATCCAAAAGCGGGACACTTCGACCCTCATCTGTTATAACCTGCATCAAGCGCATTTCAGAAATATGCTTTGGACTGCCCAGTTCACCTGATCTGCTTGGCCACTCCATACTTAAACGGATTTCAGGTTCTTCCTGAACCCCCATCATTTTCATTTGCCCAAAGCCATCTTGCTGCATAGCCATTCTTATCTGTTGGCCCACACTTTGCTCAGATAAACCGTGAAAACTCATACGCTCAGGTAAAAACTGAAAACGCAGTTCACGATGTGGTGCCCCAAGATTATCCCTGACCCCTTTCACTCCCTGCATTACTTTGAGCTGCTGTCTAACACTTGAGGATATCTCACGAAGCTTTTTATAATCATCTCCAATCAGTTGAATCTGGATAGGAGCTGCGTTGTAAGGATTACCACCTATGTGTGTCAAGAATATTTCAAGTGCTGGCTCATCCTTCAGTGCTTCTTTCAATCCACTACGTATATCATTTAAATATTCAAATGATAATTTCTCCCTATACTTTTTAGGGAGCAAAATAAGAGTAAATCCTACTAAACTGTAGGCTTTGTCAGGGAGAAGTACTTCCGTTAAGGCACCCGTTGTTATCGGACTTTTTTCACCGACATAATGAATTGCTTTTTCTATCCACGGTTGCTTTCGGATGAAATCTCCTGCTTTGTTTGCAACTTCCTGGGCTTGGCCAAGAGTTGCATCAGGGCCTAGCTGAATTGTTATACCTACTTTGCGATCATCACTTTCCGAAAACATCATTGTAGGAAGCTGCATGACTGCAAATAGACTGATTGTAAATAGACCAAATGCACAGACAACCCAGAATAGAGCAATCACTCGATTTTTTACAACTGATTTCATGAGCCATTTTGCCAGTGACTGACGGTATTTGATACTTAAACGGTTTATAAAAAGCTCTTTACCATCATGCTTCTCATTTTTAAGCAAAACTCTTGAAAGGGGAATACAGATAAAAAAGGCAACAATTAAACTAATGATTAGAGTTATCGTCACGGTTAATGGTAAAATTCTTATAAATTTTCCAGATATCCCTCCCATCATGATCAGTGGAACCATTGCAAGAACTGTTGTTAGCTGTCCTGCAGTGGCAGGAAGAAGAAAAGTTTTTACTGTTGACAGAGCGGCTGACTCAAAAGACTTTTTCCTAACGTGAATGTTTTCATGCATACCTTCCATAACCAATATAAAAACATCTACCAGTAAACCCAATGACCATACCATTCCGACAAGAATCATTGAGCTAAGGGTATAGCCCATTAAACTGGTAACAGTAAATGTGGACAAAAGTGTTATGGGGATTGCTATTCCTGCAACAATTGCTTCCCGCCATGTTAACAGAAGAATTAAAACACAAAATATAATAATAACAGACTGCTGCATTGATTCAGCAACTTCACCAAATGCAAGCTCAATAAGTTCTGCATCATCAGTGACATTCTCAATTGATAACCCATGAGGCCACTCAGAATTGGATGTAATCTTCGAAACTAGTCTCTCAACTTCTTCAACTACTTTAAAAGTGTCCTCACCCGGCCTTTTAATAATGTCCAGAGTAATTCCTTTTGTAGGGGTATACTCTCCGAGACTGAAGTAGGTGCGACTGATCTCTCTATCCAAGCGAAGATTAATATTAGCTATTTCATTAAGTTTTACAACTCTGTTGTTTCCCATTCTGAGAATCGTCAAGTCTTTAATTTTTTCAATTCGATCGAATCGTCCTTCAAGATAAAGGCTCAACGTTGTCTCACTTCCCTCGAACTCTCCCCACGCTATATCTCTATTGGCTGATTGCAGACGGTCTCTAACCAATATAGGTGAGATTCCCAGTTCACGAAGTTTGTGAGGCTTCAATTGAATATGAACACTTTTCTCTCTGAGTCCACCAAGCCTAACCCTTTTTACAACAGAAAGTCTTTCCAGTTGAGTTTGTGTGCTTTTTGCCACATCAGATAGGATTAGGTCATCAATATTTCCATGCATTATCAGACTGATAACAGGCATGTTAGAAACTGAAACTTCTTCAATTTCAGGCTTTCCTATATTGTCGTCAGGGGGGAACTCACTTTCAGCCTTGCTCACTTTATCTCGTAAAAGCTGCAATGCATCAGTTACGGACATATCCGCATCAAATTCAGCAGTAATAACAGAATATGAACTGTAAGAGCCACTATTAAAAGTCTTCAGTCCTTTAATACTTCTTATCTGATCTTCAATAGGATTGGTAATTTCCTTTTCAATCTGGTCAGGCGATGCACCTGACCAGAATACCCTGATGACAGTCTTGGGGATGTCAAGATCAGGATAATTTTCTCTGATAACTGAATTATATGTTAATCCTCCAAATAATAAAGACAGGCACAATAACATCCTTGCAAATAGCGAGTCATAGAGCAGTTTTTGAACCAGCCAGTCCATTGGCTATACAGCTCCTTTTACATTGATCCTGAAATCTCAACAACGCTGTCTTCATCCAATAGATGTTGACCACGAACTATGACCTTATCACCGTCACGAAGACCTCTTGTTATTTCGGTATTAAAAATACCGTTCATCCCAAGTGTCAACCACCTTTGTTCTGCACGACCATTTTTGTTAACAACAAAAACGTAAGGCTGCTCATTTTGAAATGAAATTACCTGCCAGGGAAGAGCTAGAACATCAGGCTTCTGCTGAGTTGCAATCCATACCCTTACAAACATACCATCCTGAATGCTTTCTGAGTTACCAACGGTTCTGACCCGAACCATCCTTGCCCTGCGTTCAAGACTTAGAGAAGGACTAACAGACCAAACTCGCCCCCATGTAATATTTAAATCATCGAAATCAGTGTCAGCGGCTTTGAAAAGTTCAGTATCATCCTGAGCAATATATACTGACTGACCTTCTTGGATCAGATCTGCTTCAGCCTCAGAAACTTCCAACTTCACTTCATAAAATCGGTTATCCACAACAACTATCCCACTGGACACTTCTCTTTCAATATTGGAAGTCGTCATGGTGGGAGGGTATGAATAATTATTTTCTGCCAGATCAAGTTTACTGATTACACCGTCAAAGGGAGCAAAAATCATCGTTTTCTCTAATGCAATATTTGCTTTATCCAACTCAATACTGACAGCCTCTTCTTCAGATCTGAGAACTTGAAGCTGATTTTTGGCACCTTCAAGCTTTATTCCTTTATTTATCATATCTGTATAATAACGTTCATACTTTTCACGAGCGACAACACCTTTTTCATAAATGGTTTTTATCCTGAAAAAATCCAACTCAGATTGTCTGAGATTGTTACGGGCATGGGCTATGTCTGACTCTGCTTTGGTAAGCTGATTTCTTGCAGTTTTCAGCTTTGCCTTAAGTAACTTCACCTGATTTATCTGCTGTCTATTTTCAATTACTGCCAGTAACTGACCTGATGGATTATTATTATCAGGCCCTTGCACGATAGAACCCTCTCGTAATGAAGATCCATCGGCAAGCTTTGTGATGTAGGTAACTTTTCCCGGATTTTCAAAATACAAATAAGCTTTGCGCAGAGCTTCAACAGTTCCTTCCGAGAACGTCCAGGAAGATATGCTACCAGGTTTTACTTCAAGGATTTCAACCATTACCGGTAGTGGTTCATAGGTAAAGACAGGAAAAACATTATCTTCGTGCTCTTTTATAAACACATAAAATCCCGTAGCCAGTAAAACCCCAACCATAAAGGAAGTAACTAATATTTGTCTCATTAATATATTCTTTTCAAATCGATTTAAATACCTTTAACCTATCTAAGTCGTATAAAACATTGCAACAGATATGACTTCTGAATGTCAACCAGTTATATAATCGCATTGATGCTATCCCTGAGAACAGCCTGACTCTTAACACTCAGTAACTCTCTATGTTTTAAGACAAAAACCGATGAATGTTTAACAGCATTGACTACAGATATGCAGAAAACCCCGCTAACTTTAATTCCACATTTTAAGTCTTTGATGTGAGACAGTAGTTATGGACACCTTCATAAGAGAATAAAATCACTCTGTGAGGAAACCAATGATTACCCAGAAAAAAGAAAATTTCACTCCCCCCAAATTCAAAGTTGAAGCATTGAGACTGGCTGAGAAAACCAGTTTACCCTCTGCAACAAAAGGGCTTGGTCTGAAGGAATTTCCACTCTATACCAGGCATACTTCTGCTAATGGGAAGAGAGTGTTACTGAATGTGAATCAGACTTAGCCACTGAAAATGCCAGGTTCAAGCAGTAGTCAGCTGAACAGGCAGAGGAGCTTGAAGCTCTAAAAATGCGTCCACCTAATTCGCGAAGAACCAAAATAAAACGCTTTCACTTTATGCTCAAACACTATGGTCGGTTCTCTCTACATAGAATGCCTCGGTACTGAGTGTTTCTTAAAGTGGGTTTCACCGTTGGGTCAAAACTGGGATACGTTCAGCCAAAGGGCTGAAAATCAGGCCTCTCATGATATGTTAATACGAAAAGTCTTTCACCGAAACAAAGTCCGTTCTGGCGCTCGACGTATCCAGAAATCCCCAGAAGAGGATGGTTCCCCCTGCTGCCTCAAGACCATACAGATCGACATGAAACGACAGGAGCTTATCCCAAAAACAGCAAGCATTCATTGCCTGTATCGCCTAACTTACTGGAGCGTGACTTCTCAGCAATAGAGCCTAATCAAAAGCGGGCAGGAGACATCACTTATCTGCATACGGCAGGAGGCTGGCTATGTCTGGCCTTCGCTTTCGATTTGTTCTCTCGAAAGATTATTGGCTGGTCGATGGATACCACCATAAAGGCCAGCCTGGTCTGTGATACCCTGAATATAGCTTTATGGCGGCTCAAATTTCCTAAAGGCACTATCCTCCATAGTGATCGAGGAAATCAGTATGTATGCCTCAGGAGCCTTTCGAAATACCCTCTGCCCAAATGTGTTAAAGCAGAGCATAGCCTTAAAGGTGATTGCAGGGATAATGCTTGCGTTGAAAGTTTCTTTCACTTTTTGAACATGGAAGCAGTACTTTATGAACCTATGATGACCAGAGAACAGATGCGTCAAACAGTTTGGTGATGTATCAAAACTGTTGATAGTGGTTTCGGGAGATAAACTCCCCGATAACCTTATCATGAATATCTATTGATCTTGAGAAGCAGATAGTCTTTCTGGCTAACCGCTTCAGGCAAGTTCTCAAGGTCAGATTCTGCCGCTCAATCCGCTGAGTAAAGTACTTTCCAATGATATGTTTATCTTCTGGTAAACAGGATGTATATGACTGCCAGTCATCTGTGCAGTAAAAACTGACTTTGAAGCGGGCCAGATGCTCCAACAGCTTTTTGAGCGTCTCTTTGCTCCTGGAGCCGAACGCATGGGCAATGATCTTCTTGAAACGTGGCTCCCATGCATAAAACAGCCAGCGTTGCTGCTTCTTGCTACCAACAAATGACCACTGCTCATCCATTTCGAAGATAATCTTGACTTGGGCATTTTCGAAGGGGAGTTGTGTTACTGTTGGTGGGTCGAGTTTTTTAAGCGAGCCAATACCGTCGTTGGACTGATCTTAAGGACTCGTCCGGTATCTCTGACCCCGGAGCCATTCATGGTCATCTTTATGATCTGCTCATGAGTACCAGGCAGATTGCCGTTATAGCGATACTCAAGTTGGAAGTTCTTATTACAGCCCTTGCATCTATACCACTGGTGACCCGTCTCAGCTTTCCCGTTCTTAACAACATTGAACGTTTGTTGACAATGGATACAGGCAACTTGAACTACAGCCATAGATGGCTCAAAAAGACAGGAATGTATCAGATCAACAGCTCTAATACATCACCATAAAATTCGACATTTTATTGCTAATTCCTTATGTCCAAAGAACCTAGTATGCTTAGTTTGAGAAGCTGGATATGAAATAATTATTTCAACGTTTTCTGTTGAAGTATGATACTGATAAGTAGTTTTATGAACAAATATGGATATGTTGACTCTTTTGGTAAATAAGTGGGCAGAGCCCAGTCAAATCCACCTTTACTGCTGATAAAGCATTTCAGGTAAAAATGCTCTAGCCATAAGTGGTAAATTACCTACATAAAATTAAAAAAACTAAAAATAGAGAGTCTCAAGGATGGAAAATATGGAAAGCTCACCTTTACAGTTACCAAGATATACACCTTTTGGCTTAGTAGAATACCTGGTAGAAAAAATTATCGGTCTTAGATCTCTTGAAAATCATTATAAATTCTCGAGAATGCACTCTTCCTCTGGAAAAGAATTTCTCGGTAGACTGCTGCAATCTTTGGATATAGATCATCAGATTGTTAATGGATCCATATCGAGAATCCCTGATAAAGGGGCATCAATCATTGTTGCAAATCACCCTTTTGGTGGAATTGATGGTGTTGCACTAGCTCATTTTCTTATGCAGAAACGTGATGATGTTAAAGTTCTTACCAATGAATTTTTATGTCGTATCCCTGAACTAAAGGATATTTTTATTGGTGTTGATTTATTCAACTTTAAAAGTAAAGAAAAAAATATGATGGCTATTAAAGAGGCTATCTCCTGGGTTAATAACGGGCATCAATTGTTAATTTTCCCCTCTGGCCAGGTATCAAGTTATGACAAAAAAATGGGAACTATTTGTGATCCAATCTGGAAAAATACGGCAAGTTCTATTGCTTTAAAGGCTAATGCCAAGGTAACTCCAATTTTTATTGAAGGGTTTAACAGTCAATTCTTTCACTATCTTGGTAGAATCCATCCACGGCTTCGAACAATGTGGCTGGTACGAGAGCTTATTAATAAAGAGGGATCTATTTTAAAATTTCGAATTGGCAAAACTCTGGAATCAAAAGAGCTATCGTCTTTTTCTACAAAACAGGAACTAACTAAATACCTTAGGTTATATACATACCTTTTATCTCATCAGGATGATCCTACCATCAATGATAAATATAAAATTGTTGGGGCAGCATCTGAAAGCCGTATAGAAGAGGCTATCGTCAGTGAAACATCAAGTTATTTTATGAGATCTGAAGTAGAAGGCTTATCCCATAATCTACTACTTTTAGAAAAAGGTGATATTTCTGTATATTGTGCTGGATCTAAAGACATCCCTTATATTTTAAGAGAAATTGGTCGATTAAGAGAAGTTACATTCCGGAAAGTTGGAGAAGGAAGTGGGATGGCTCTTGATCTTGATAAATATGATCAATACTACCAACATCTTTTTCTTTGGAATAAGAAAAAATCAGAAGTAGTAGGAGCTTATCGAATTGGTTGTGTTGACTCCATTATAAAAGAACATGGTATTCACGGACTCTACTCTCGGAGTCTGTTTCATTACAGTAATGATTTTATATATAAGTTGGGTTTTTGTCTTGAAATGGGACGATCTTTTGTTCGACCTGAGTACCAGAAGAGTATGAATGCTTTGTTTTTATTATGGAGAGGTATTTGTACTTACGTCGCTTTAAACCCTAAATACAAAGTATTATTTGGCCCAGTGAGTATCAGTAGTGAATATAATGATATCTCCCGTCAGTTAATGGCCACATATCTAAGCGTAAATAACTCTGATCAGGCTCTTGCTGAACTTGTTAGACCAACAACTCCGTTGCCAAATACAGGTGTTTTTTGGTCAGAAAATGATTTAAAGGGGATTTCTAACATTGATAAATTATCTTCTCTAATTCAACACATTGAAAAAGATAATAAAGGTGTTCCTGTATTACTTCGCCAGTACTTGAAGTGTCAAGGTGAACTTGCAGCATTTAATGTGAACCCAGATTTTAATAATACTCTGGCTGGACTTATTATCGTGGACCTTTTGAAGGTTGGTAAGAACACATTATCAAAATATATGGGAAAGGAAGAAAGTAATTTATTTATTGAATATCATCGTAAAACAGCTTAGTCATCATCCCAGTGGAATTGTCGGGTAGAACTTTTTCAGAGTTACCCGATCACCTTCAGTGGTAAGCCGGAGCCTGTAAATAATTCTACCTGATTACGCTGTACCTCAGCCAGTTTGAGGACCCTTGCTGGCATGGGGCAAGTTCGTGTAGCCATGTAACCCAACCTTGATACCATTGCTTTCAAATCAAAGCACCAGTTGAATCGATAACAATATTCAGCAAGGTATCTTGGCAAATGCTTCGGGTTAATACTGTGATAACTGCCTTTCAAAGAAATTTTTGACATTCCCGATCTCGTGTTGACTCACGTAAACAGCAGGGCAAATACATGAACATATTTCTACCATTTTGGCATATTTATAGCCCTACTGCCCCACTTGAATGATGCAAAATCATACAGGCTTGCGTGCAAAACCGGTTTTTGGATATGAGCAGAAGGGAGTTTCACCAATTATTGATATGAGCCAGCACTTTGCATGGCAGATTTTTGTATCTTGGCACCTCAGTTTTTGAGGTGCTCATGAGTAAGGTCGACGGTCGTAAAGCCTCCCATAATGTGAGAGAAGCCATCCGTATTGATGGCTATTCAGAAATGGCTGGATGGAGCAAAGGTTCAAGAGTATGCAACAGACTCCTCTGCATTTACCGCTGGATCTCACATACAGTACAGGCGGTATGGATGCCCTGAAAACTCACCCTATTGTTCACAGCAAAAATTCAAAACTCACACCTGAGCAACAAGATATTCTGGTCAGAATTATTCTAACCAAAGAGCTAACCGATTACGGTTTTTATAAAGCTCTCTGGACCAGAGACATTGTGGCTGCTGTTATCAAGACAGAGTTCGATATCACCATGCATCCCGCAGCTGTCAGCAAAATGCTCAGAAGAATTGGCCTGACTCCCCAGCGCCCTGTTCGAAAAGCCTGGCAGCAGGATAAAAAAGTGAAAGAGTACCTAGGTACTCGTTATCCCGCACTACGCAATCAGGCTGAAGAGAGTGGTGCCATTATCTACTTTGTTGATGAAGCCAGCATACGCTCTGATTATCACAGTGGCACAAACCTTGGACAAGCCAAATGCGCTATATGCCTATAGTTGGCCGTTTCAATGCAGATGTGTTTATCAGATTCTTGAAGCAGATCGTTAACTCTCATGAAAGCCCTGTGATGATAGTGACTGACTGGCACTCGGCGCATAAGGACAAAAAAGTTATGAAATATCCTGCAGGCGAAAAGCGGCTTCTGGAAATTCATCTTTTGCCACCTTATTCCCCAGAGCTGAACCCGGTAGAGCTTGCCTGTAGCTCTCTCAAGTCTGGTCATATCGGGCGAATAGCATTAAAAACAAAGACTACTTTTTGAGGGCAGTTAGCTCGGGGCTGAAGTTACTGCAGAAGCAGCGAAAAAAGATTCCTGTTTTTTTCAGGGTTGAGTACACACTCTATGCCTGTCTGGAGGTTTTTTGTGCATAGGATGTACTCACATCAATAAGACTATTCAGAATGTCTTTCAGTAACTCGACATTATCCCAAGAATCGAAAATACAATTCATGGTCTCTAAGTCAAGTAATGAATCATTAAGAATAATTACGATATTCTCTGTCCCTAAACTTATTTCTGAAACCCCATAAGATAGAGTATTAAGCGCATTTAGCTTATTCATGATTTTTCCATCTGATAATGTCTTAATATCCAGATATTGAATAGCATCAATGATTTCACTATGTATTAATTTATTTCTCCCTAGAGTTATAAATACTTTTCGATAGGCTTCCAAAAGGCCGATTGAGCTTTTGTTGTTATTAACTTTAATAGAGGCACTCATTATATCGCACCAATTATCTTGTTCATCCTTAGACCAAGATTTCATTAAGATAGCAAAGTCATCATTATCTATGCTGGAATTAAAAGATTGCAATACCCTGAAAGCTTCAAGTCGTGACTCAAATCCTGGCCAAATAATATAAGTGGAACCAAAATTATCTCGAAGAATTTCATATTCTTCATAACCAGATAGCAAACCCGAATCAATTAGATACTGAAATGAAATACTCTTAAAGTTAGATGAAATTTGCACACAGCTTTCTTCAAAAAAACAGTCTAAATCTGAGTCAACAATGCTCGGCTTTATAGTGGTTGGATCCCACTCTACATATTTTATTTCTTTTTGTTTTTTAATTTCAATATTTGAAATAACATTTGAAATTCTCCATCTGACACTATTGACCAATGTTTTATCAATAGTGGGATTTGATTCTACCCTGGAATTCAAACATTCATTTGTAATGTCTAAAAGCGCTTCTTTAAAATAACCCAGATTATTATCTGAACTATTTTTTGAGTCAAACTGTTTCCAAATATCATAAAGTTGAATCTGTAAGTTCTCTATCCAGTAGTCTTCTGCTAGTTCTGAGATTTCATTACAGTGTGAACTAAAATCAGAGTTTATACTTCTTTCTATTATGCCAACAGCTTCTATCACTTTACCACTAGAGCTTTCAATCAGACTTTTAATCATGTTTGCAAAATCTTCAATTGAGGCTGACTGATAATAGAACTGACTAAATTTGTCAGTAAATGACACCTTGCTCTTGATTATACAACCAATCTGATCAGCTTTTTGAGCTACTTTTAGACAAACTGCTGTAATTTGTTTCCGTTCTTCTTTACTATCAATGGATGAGGATTGATTTATAAAATATCTTTCAGGATATTTATCAGCAACCAATTGATTTTTTTTATTTAATCGAGCGAGGTTGTTTCCATAACCATTTTCAATAAGGTCTTCAGCCTGCTTAAGCCATTTATATAAACACCAATATTTTGAAAACATTACCCATCACCCTAATTTTATATTTTTTATCCTTTAATTTCACTATACTTGAAAAATAATTAAAGATTCTATCCCTTAAAATCTAACTATAAATTTTCCCAGCTAAATCTAATATTTCAATTTCCAGCAGTTCCTCACCCTTACATTTTCATAATGATAGCATATTCAAAAAATGGTAACTGCTCAAAAAGCACTAAAAAAACCATTGTATCAATACGTTACAAGTCAGTAGTACCGTCAACTTTGTACTTTTTGTTTTATTGATGTGAGCACATCCTATGCATAAAAACTCTCTAGACAGCCATAAGCAGTGTGCTCAGCCCTGAAGAATACAAGAATCTTTTCCCACTGCCTCTGTTATGACTTTAGCGCTGAGCGTCCGTCAGTCACAATCATCTCCGGGCAGTCATGAGGGTTGACGACCTGCTTCAGGAACTTGATAAATACATCCGCATTGAAACGGCCAGTGATTGTCATATAGTGCATCTAGCCTGTACAGCTAGCGGCAGCAATCATATTAATGCCAAATCGCGCTCCGGTTTTAGTGGCCATCGGGGTTATGCCTCATCAACTCCAGGTTATACCACTGTGATAATCCGAGCGTATGCTGGCTTCATCAATAAAGTAGATAATGGCACCACTCTCTTCAGTCAACTAGCACAGTCCGGGATAACGAGTATCCAGATACTATCGCACTTTTTTCATCCTGCTGCCGAGCTTTTCGTACAGGGCGCTGGGGAGTCAGGCCAATTCTTCTGAGCATTTTGCCAGGGGCTGTTGATAAATGCTCTGGAATTTGGAGTGGATATTTATGCAAAACCACACATTTGACCCACTACTGAATCACAAAACAGTTTGCATAAAAAAAACCCGGGAGCTCTTCTGAACTCCGGGTTTTCACTATCCGTTAACCGAGCTGATTATTCAGCCTCGATGAACACCTTGATAGTTGCAGCAACATCAGAATGCAGCTGGATACCAACGTCGTACTCACCAACAGCACGGATTGGGCCTTCTGGCAGACGGATTTCGCTCTTGGCAACAGCAACACCCGCGGAGGTGATGGCTTCGGCCAGATCACGAGGACCGATAGAACCGAACAGCTTACCTTCGTCACCCGCTTTAGCGGTCAGGGTCAGTTCAATTTCAGCCATTTCTTCAGCACGCTTCTGAGCACCGCTCAGTTGATCGTTAGCTGCTTTCTCAAGCTCAGCACGACGAGCTTCAAAAGTAGCCAGATTCGCTTCAGTCGCAGGCAGTGCCTTGCTGAAAGGAATCAGAAAGTTACGGCCATAACCGTTTTTAACGGTGACCTTGTCGCCCAGCTTGCCAAGCTTGGCAATTTTTTCGAGCAGGATCACTTCCATTTCGCTAGCCTCTATCTAGTACCTGTCATCCCTGATGCAGACGGTTTGCCGCGCGAGCGCGAAAATCAAACAGACTGTCCAGGCATGCAGTTAAAACAATGACCGGGTATGCCAGTTGCGTGACAAAAATCAACAGGATGTAAAACCCTACCAACCAGAAGCTCCCCAATTGTCTCATCCCGACCAGCCCGTGGATCATTGCAAGACCAGCCACCAGCAAAGGCAGCGTGGCTGCAGGAACCACCACAAGAAGGAAGGGAGCAATCGTTGCACCCACCAGAGTAAATGCGAGAAGCCCCATGGCTACCGTCAATGGCAGGCGGATCCGGTGAAACTCTTCACGGAATCCACCCGGGTTATATAGATGTGACTGCCAGGATCTGGCCAGCACTAACCCAAGTATGCAGCTCACCAGGTTAAACCAGGCAACCACACCGATAACACCGTATTCCACCAGCGGCCTGAGGCCTGCTACTAAGTCGTCCGTAGACTGCCCTGCCTGCTGAACATAATCACGAATAAACGTCATGACCAGTTCGCTAATCAGGGTAATCTGTTGTGGAGCCAACTGTGCCAGTACCAGGGCAATCAAAGCTCCGGCTGGCAACAGCGCCAGTAGTGTTTTCTGCCAGGAAACCGTTTGGCGTAATACCAGTGCCAACGTGACGGTAGTTGTCAAACCAATGATCGTGGAGAACTGTCCCATCGCTGCCCAGGCAATACCAGGCAATGCGGCCCAGGCGAGAAGTTTCAGCCCCGCAGCAGCACCTCGACGCAGTACTACCAGAGAGATAATGGCTGCACTCACCCAGAACAGCATGGGAATACAGGCGAACACAATGGCCAGGATCATTGCCTGTTTCGGGCCACGCATTGCCAGTTCCGCCAGTCCACGCATCAGATATACCCTATGAATAAATCAGTGGCGATCAGTGTATGGCAGCAGGGCCACGTAACGAGCGCGCTTGATCGCTGTTGCCAGCTGACGCTGGTAACGAGCCTTGGTACCGGTGATACGGCTAGGAACGATCTTGCCGGTTTCAGAAACATAAGCTTTCAGAGTGTTCAGATCTTTGTAATCGATCTCTTTCACGCCTTCAGCGGTAAAACGGCAGAACTTTCTGCGACGGAAAAAACGTGCCATGGCAACGTCTCCTTGAATTTTATGCTTGTATGGTAAAGAGCTTGTTCAGAGCATGAACCTGAGCAGTCATGAACGACTGAAAGTCAGGTCTTACTCTTCAGTCTCTTCTACTTCGTCTTCAACGGCTTCTTCAGCTTCTTCAGAGGCACGTTCTTCACGGCGGTCTTCACGACGATCGTCACGACGATCACGCTTCTCTTCAGACTGCAGCATGATGGAAGCTTCAGTAACGGCTTCATCACGACGAATGACCATGTTACGGATTACCGCATCGTTGTAGCGGAAGTTTTCCGTCAGCTCATCCAGGGTTTCGTTACCGCACTCAATGTTCATCAGAACATAGTGAGCCTTGTGGATCTTGTTGATTGGGTAAGCCAGCTGGCGACGGCCCCAGTCTTCAAGACGATGTACCTTGCCACCATTTTCGGTAATAGCGCGAGTGTAGCGCTCAACCATGGCAGGTACTTGCTCGCTCTGGTCAGGATGGACCAGGAAAACGATTTCGTAATGACGCATTATTTGCTCCTTACGGGTTAAATAGCCTTCAGCTCTGTTCGAAATAATTCTATAAAGCGGTAAGGCAAGGAGAATGTGAACGCAGGCGTTCACCGATTACTACACTCACAACAAACCAATTTTCTTTATCAAGAGTCATGATCGGGAGTGTAATATACACCGGACAGACTAACCGGAGTATATAAAGAGCGGGAATTCTAGAGACTTGTGACGTTGGTTGCAAGGGGGCTCATTGCCTGACCCATCGGTAATATCCGGTACCAAAGTGGTGAATTACCTTTTAAGGTATACAATCAAACCATCATAATAATAGTGGTTTCAGCTGAGCTATAAGTGTTTCAAAGACTTCCGAGCCTTAGTTCAGTCCGATGGTTCCCCTTCCCAGTCGATAAACACAGCGATTAAAATACTCGAAAAGTATTTTGAAACAATAGGTTATGTAAAGGATAGTCGTTCAGATGACAGATTTTCGAAACCGGTTATATATGAGAATTGTGGTCCAAAGGCCGATACATGCTAGATAGTATGAATGCTTAGCTTTTCACATTTTTTACGGTTTCTTTTTCGGGAATGTATACCCGCTATTATTGAATTATGGCCGAATCCTCTGACAAGCCTTTCCGACTTAGACCACTCAGGCAAACCAGCCTGTGGCTTGTCATGGCTCTGCTACTTTCCACAACCGCGCTGGCAGCAAAGCCTCTCACCTATAAAATCAATGGGTTAGATAAAGAGCTCCAGCAAAACGCCACTCTGTATCTGAATACCCTGCCAACCATTAAGCCCAGGCAGTTTGACGATCACCGCCAAGAAATCAGAGAGACTCTGCAAAAGTCGTTAATGGCTCTCGGTTACTATCAGCCAACCATCAAATTTCATCGCAGCAAGAAAAAGCCAAACCAGTTAACCATCAATATCAACCCTGGCCAACCCGTCATCATCAAATCCGTGCAAATAAACGTGGAAGGGGATGCTAGAAAAGACCGGGCATTCAAGCGACTCATAAAGCAGAATACTTTGCGCGTGGGAGATGTTCTGAATGATGGACTCTATGAGTCACTGAAAACTGGCCTGAATGACCTGACACTAACCCGTGGCTACTTTGATGCTGACTTCATAGAGCACCAGATAAAAGTCTATCCAGACCAGCACGCTGCAGACATTGTCTTAACCCTGAAATCCGGCAGGCGATATACTTTCGGCCCGGTGCTTTATGATCACTCCGTTACTGAACCTACCCGGGAACTGCTCAACCCCATCATCAACTTCGAACAGGGGCAGAAATACCGTTCTGAGAAGCTCAGCCAGTTAAATATGGACTTTTCCGCCACCGGATACTTTAAATCCATTGAGGTTCGCCCCCTGAAGGATCAGGCAATTGATGGTGAAATTCCGATTTTCGTCAGTGTGATTCCGAAAACAGCCTGGGAGCTGGAAACCGGTATTGGCTTCTCTGCAGATGAAGGGCCAAGAGTTTCCCTGAGTGTTGATAAACCCTGGATGGGTGAAAAAGGGCATAGCTTTACCAGTGATATGAAAGTGTCTCGTAAAGTTCATGAATTAAGCGGGCGGTATAAAATCCCATACGGCAACCCACTGCTGGAATATTACAGTCTGGATGGTGGTTACAAGCGAACTATGGTTCAGGACACAGACAGCCAACTGGTTTCCGCCTCTATTAATAAATGGAAGAAACGTCCGGACAACTGGGATCAGGACTTCTTTCTCCGGGTAGACTATGAAGACTACACTCAGGGTCTGCAGAACAGCAGTAACTTGCTGCTGATCCCCGGCATGTCTTTTGACCGACGGAAAGTGGTTGGTAACCCAATGGATCCTCGCTCCGGCAGCCTCTACAACGTAAAAATAGAAACCTCTGCCAAAGCCTGGCAATCCGATGCTGACTTTATAAAGGTGTGGGGACGCGCCAAATGGTTAACCACCTTTTATAAGCATCATCGACTCATCAGCAGAGTTGAGCAAGGTGGTATCTGGGTTGACGATATCAAAAATATCCCCCCTTCCATTCGTTTCTTTACCGGTGGTGACCAGACGGTTCGCGGCTACAGCTATGACAGTATCTCGCCTAAAGACAGCAGCGGCCAACTGATTGGGGGCCAGTATCTCTCTGTAGCGAGTATTGAATATGACTATGAGATTGTTGATGACTGGCGGATTGCCTTCTTTGTAGACAGCGGAACCGTAACTAACTCCTACAAAAAAAATCAGGTTGAATGGAAAACTGGCGTGGGTCCCGGTATACGCTGGGTTACCCCACTGGGGCCTTTGAAGCTGGACTTCGCCTTTGCTGTCAGCGAACCCGGTTCTCCCTGGAGAATTCATTTTTCCATGGGGCCTGATCTATGAGCGGCTCTCACAACAACGAAGCTGAAATTGCTGAAAACATCCCAAAAATGCCAGAACAACGTCCTGTGAAAAAAGCATCTCTGGCCAGGAAATGTCTATTAATCACAATAGCCTTTCTTTCAGTCCTGCTCATACTGACTTCATTACTGCTGTTTACTCACACAGGCAATAGCTTACTTTGGCGACAACTGAGTAACTTTCTACCAGCACTGGATGGCGAGCTGACTGAAGGGCAGTTGATGACGGGCTGGAGTCTCAGGAATCTCCAATGGCAAGACAACCAGGTCTCATTTTACGCTGACGAAGTAACGCTTCAGTGGCAACCTGGAAAATTTTTCACCACGCTTTTCACGTCAAGAGAGCTGCCTGTCCAACTGGTGGCAGTCAAAAGCGGGAGCCTCGAGATTCAACCAGTAGCTGAAGAAGCAAAACAGCAAGAATCCAACACAACAGGTGCAACCATCAATATTCCCCTGGATATTCTGATCAATCAGATCAATATTCAGAATTTCAACTTCACGATTCCCGGAACAAAAGTTTCCCTTGAAGCCTTTAAAGCAAGTGCCCGCTTGCAGGATAGCCAGCTCTTTATTCCTGAAGTTCTGGCAGACAACCTTCACGTCTTTTTAACACCCCAAAAAGACTCACCCGATGATACAAAAGCGTCAACACCTGAAAAGCAGGCAACAGCAACGTTTGATCTCTCAACGATCAACCTTCCAGAAATAAATCTTCCGATTCCTATCAGCCTGAAGCAATTCATACTAACAAATGCCCGCTTTCAACAGGGTGAGGTCGACGAGACGCTGAAAAAACTGGAACTTAGCTTCAACTGGCAAGCAACACACATTACCAGCCTGAAGCTAAAGGCTGATCAAACCAGAGCAAGCATCCTGTTAGACGGCAATATCCAGCTATCTGAAAATTATCCATTGAGCCTGAATATGGATGCCACCATTCTGGATGATTTTAACATTCCCGACCTGACGGCCATTAAGGGAGAAGAACTGTCCCTGACGGCATCCGGTGATTTAAACCAATTACAGCTGCAACTCTCCGCACAAGGCGTCATTAACACTTCACTTCAGGGAAGTGTTGGACCTTTAGCACCAGACCTCCCCTTGAACCTCACCCTGCAATGGTCAAAACTCGAATGGCCTCTGCAAGCGGAAACACCACAAATATCAACTCACTCAGGCTCTGTCAGCATCGCCGGAAATATTAATGATTACCAACTCTCATTGAATACGTCCTTAACAGTGGCAGAGCAGCCAGCTACCCACCTCACCTTAAAATCAACAGGCAACCTGGAAGAACTGATTGTTTCGGACTTTTCCATCCGTCCTGCTGAAGAGAAGACTTCAGAAAAACCGCTTAAATTAACCGGGAAGGTAAGCTGGAAAGAAGGAATTCACTGGCAGGGGCAAATATATCTGGCACAACTGAAGCCTGAGTTGTGGCTACCCGAGATCCCCGGAACACTGAATGGCAAAATAAATACCCGCTTCGTCATAACTGATGGTTTATGGCAGCTAATTGTTCCGGAACTCAACGTAACCGGCTCATTACTGAATCAAACCATTGAGGCAACAGGAAAACTGGAAGCTGACAATCAGATTCGGCCAATGGCTGCGTTACCGTTCAAGGTTAACGTCCACAGCCTCTATGCTGCGCTTGGGGATAACCGTCTTAGCATCAGTGGAAAAATCGCTGAACAGTTATCCCTGAAAGCCAATCTTGACGCAAAAGCACTGGATGCTCTTTCACCCGACTTAAAAGGCTCAGTACAGGGCAATTTACGACTGACGGGGAGCGATGAACACCCAACGTTATCGTTTGATTTTGATAGCCCATCCGTCAACTTTCAGCAAACCAGCATTAACCAGTTGCAGGTTAATGGTGAGTTGACTAAAACAACACTTCTGGAAGGTAAAACCAGTGTTGAAGTGGGCGTGCTAAGCAACGGCAGCTCTCAACTGAAACAACTGGTAATGACAGTCACTGGAAGTGAACGAAACCATAAAATCTCGCTCAAATCTCAGGGTGAACCGGTATCTGGAGAGCTACTGGTTAACGGTGTTTGGCAAGGGACTAATGGCCAAAAGGGTGGTGGGCAATGGCAGGGGCAGTTAGCCAGCGCCAATATAGTCACACCTGTGGATAACTGGTCTCTGGAAAAGCCAGTAGCAATTCTGCTGAACTCTACAGGGGAAGTGAAGCTTACTGACCAATGCTGGCTTGCCAAACCTGCCAGACTCTGCGTCGACGCATCCCAGTTTTCAACCCATCGTGGAACCACTCGTTTTCAGCTGTCAGACTTCAACCTTTCTAACCTGAATCCATTCCTGCCAGGCAACCTTGCGTGGAAAGCCATACTCTCTGGTAGTGGTAATATTCAGTGGGATGGCGGTCATCCCATCGCTCACCTTCAGATTCAAACGACGCCCGGAGAAATCACCAGTAATTCTGATAATCCGGTTGCCGTGAAATACCAACAGCTTTCTACAGTCATCAACCTGAATGAAGATGACCTGACGGCCCAATTTGATTTTGAATCAAAACAACTGGGAGTCGCCCATATCAACCTGGCCATCGACAATATACAAAGTGACCAGAAGCTGAGTGGGCAAGCCAGACTGCAGGATATGCGCCTGTATTTCCTGCAATCACTGATCCCGGATATTAATAACATTGATGGTATTTTATCGGCTGACACTCGTATGGGTGGAACACTGAAAGAACCCTTACTCTTTGGAAGCCTTAAGCTTAGTGGAGGGCAACTGATCGCCAGACAGGAGATGGTCAAAGTCAGCCAGCTGGTAACAGTCCTTAATGTGGATGGCAATAAGGGCAAGATCAGTGGCAACATGAAAATGGATGAGGGAGAAATGAAGCTGTCAGGTCATCTTGACTGGCAACAGATGCCGCCTACTGGTGCCATTGAAATAAAAGGAAAAAACCTTGGAGCAAAAATCCCCGGTGTACTTCAGCTAAGGGCATCTCCCGACCTGAAGCTGACCATTGGAAAAGCTCAAACCCTCACAGGCAAAGTTACCATTCCCTGGGCAAGGGTCAGAATCAAACAACTGCCAAAGCAGGCCGTTACCCCCTCGGATGACGTTGTGATTATCACCCCGGGAAGCAAAAAAACACTGATCCATGCTGGCCCACCCTTCTCTATGGATGTGAGCGTCGTATTGGGTAAAGACATCAAAATTGATGCCTATGGCCTGAAATCAGGCCTGGGTGGCCATTTACTGCTGGCTCTTCAGCCCGGAAAACCTATGGTTGCTGATGGTTCCATTCAGCTTATCAACGGACGTTATCATCAATTTGGTCAGGACTTACTGATCAAAGAGGGCGACATCATTTTCTCCGGCCCTCTCTCCAGCCCTTATCTTGCTGTAAACGCTATTCGAAACCCGGAGAGCATAGAAGACGATGTAACAGTAGGTATTCAGGTCAGCGGACCACCAACTCGACCGGAGTTTTCAATTTATTCAGACCCTTCCATGTCACAACAGGAAGAGTGGTCTTACCTGCTCAGGGGCCGGGGTTTGGAAGATGGCGACAGTTCCGCAGTGCAATCCATGTTGATTGGTTTCGGTGTCAGTCAGTTTGGTGGTGTAGTTACATCCATTGGTGAAAAAATCGGTCTTTCTGACGTCACTCTGGATACTCAGGGCAGCGGTGATAACACTCAGGTCACCATTGGCGGCACGATTGCTCCTGGTCTGAGGGTTCAATATGGCGCCGGTGTTTTTAACTCCATTGCCGAAGTTAAAGTGCGCTACGAATTAATGCCACGACTTTACCTTCAGGCCATAAGCGGTGTTGCCCAGGCTATAGACTTGTTTTATCAGTTTAAAATTGAGACAGGAAAGAAATAGATCCATTCAGATTCAAACTACGAATTCAATCTCCCATCGAGATATGAATGAATGTATTAAAGTATCCCCTGTTGCCGATCATAGTGATGACTGTCTGGTGAGCTGTTCATCTGCGATTCCACTTAATTCATTGAGGTTTAAGTCGCTCTTAATTCTCAACTCATTCAACCCCATACAATCGTAAGGCCGACTATGCCTCATGCCCGTTTTACCCACGGCTCAACCATGCGCCATATCACCTTAATGAGCCTGAGTAATGCGGTGGGTATTACTGCGCTTTTTGTGGTTGATATGCTGGATTTGTTTTTCCTTAGCCTGCTGGGGGAAAAGTTTCTTGCTGCAGCTGTAGGGTATGCGAGCACGGTTTTATTTGTCACCACATCCATTGGCATCGGGCTCTCCATTGCCACAGGGGCACTATTGTCAAAAGCAATCGGTGCAAAGGAGCGGGATAGAGCCTGTCAGTTTCTGGCCAACACAGTGATTCTTGGCGGGTTGTCCACCAGTGTGATCGCTTTGGTGGTCTGGTTATTTATTCCAGAGCTTTTAGACTTGGTTGGTGCCCGCGGTGAAGTTCATTCACTGGCGACCCAGTACCTGAAGATTATGATTCCCTCTATGCCAATTCTGGCGATTGCTATGTGTTTTGGTGCTGCACTGAGGTCTGTCGGCGATGCAAAGCGGTCAATGGGATCCACATTGTCCGGTGGTGCTGTCAATGCGGTGTTGGATCCCGTATTTATTTTTATGTTGGACATGGACATAGAAGGTGCAGCCATTGCTTCCGTCTTGGCCCGGATCACGATTTTCTACACATCTGCATACGGCGCCATTAAAGTCCACAAGTTGCTGTGCAAGGTGAATCTACAACAGTTTTACCGGGATATAGGTGATATCCTCCATATTGCAATCCCCGCTATTCTCACCAATCTGGCCATGCCCATCAGCTCTGTGCTGGTTATGCGGGAACTTGCTAGTTTTGGCAATGGGGTCGTGGCTGGGTATGCCATTATTGGTCGTATCACCCCTGTTGCTTTCGGCGTCGTATTCGCATTATCAGGGGCTATTGGCCCAATTATCGGACAGAACCATGGAGCCCGGTTGGTTGGCCGTGTCAAACAGAGTCTTAAAAATGCCTATCTGTTTTCAACGGTCTACATAACCGTTGTTTCGGTGATTGTTTTCCTCATACAGGACTATCTTGTGCTGCTTTTCCGCACGAAGGGGGAAGCTACTCAGATTATTCACTTTTTCTGTACCTGGATTGCCATCAGCTTTGTTTTCAACGGTGCGCTATTTGTTGCTAACGCCTCGTTTAATAATCTGGGCAAGCCGGGCTGGTCGACATTATTTAACTGGGGTAAAGCCACTATTGGTACAGTGCCTTTTATCATGCTCGGAGGAAAAATAGATGGAGCCTTTGGTGTGTTATCAGGACAGGCCATTGGCGGCATTGTGTTTTCCGTATTGGCTGTCTTTTTCTCATTCAGGTTGGTCAATCAGATTGGGCAGAAGATTGCCAGTGAACAGGCAGACCAACCACTAGAGCAAATCCATTTTGAAGAAGAAATATCCATCCCCTGCCCTCTAAGCCCTCTGGCATCCGATTCTGCACACTTGGGACAACTCGCCCAGGAAGCAGAATGTCAGGAAATTGCGGAGGAAGAGCCAGCGAAGGATACAAACTGAGCGGCTTTCATGAGCAATCTGTTTACCGGGTAGCAATCCGTCGTAGAAATATTCAGCAATACAAATGCACACAATCAATGATCGCTATGTTTTGTGAATTTTTTTCATGTTTTTTTGCGCTATCAAACGAACGTTTGTATAGTAATTTTTGGGAAATGAATTCATTAGAGCACTGATGAATTGTTGACCAAGGATCTGTTGAGTTGAGGTTGTCTCCAGAACCTGGCTAATAATAAAAATAACATTCAAGAGATCTCCATGATAACAAAGCGTATAAGTCACGGCCTGTTAGCCTGTGCTGCCTTTCTATCGGCAGACATTCAGGCAAACACGGCAGAAGAGGCCGTTCATGGCCTTGCCCAGGGGTGTTACTCCATCCAATCGCCGGAAAACGGCAATTATCTGAAAAAGTTTCATAAAGGTGGTGCCATTGATAACGGACTCAGCTACCGTTTCGAAAGCATCAGCGCAGACGATGCAGCCCGTTTTTTTATGAAACCAACGTCGTTTTTCAACTACATGCTGACTGATGTAGACGGTCGGTATCTGGCCTCTCACCTGCCGGCAGAAGTCAGTGCCGGGCGCTATGCCGGTGAATACGCTGAATGGCGTATCAGTGCAGAGCCATCATCTGGTGGTGAGTATCTGTACAGCTTCCACGGCAACGGTCTGGGCAGGCAGCTACGCCATAACTGGACTGATGGTGGACTCTACTTTTTTGATCTGCTGAATCCTCATGACTATACCAGCGAAGCCCAATTCAAGCTGGTCGCTCAGAATGACTGTACGCCTTTCCCTGAAGTGGAAGTAAACGTCTCTGGAAATATAGATGGGTTAAAAGGCAATCCTGCAGCTCCCGTTCGAGGTTACGTGGATCCACACACACATATTACTTCCTATGAATTCATGGGCGGTAAAATGATGCATGGTGAGCCTTTCCACCGCTGGGGTGTTGAAGAGGCACTGAAAGACAGTAAGGACATCCATGGTCCGGACGGCTCCCTGGACATCATAGGTAACCTCTATGCGTTTAATGATGTCAATTTCCGCTATGACACCCGTGGCTGGCCTGAGTTCCCCTTCTGGCCAAATCATCAGTCGTTAAGCCATATGGGGTATTACTACAAGTGGATCGAACGAGCTTACCTTTCGGGGCTGAAACTCATGGTCACCCACCTTGTGGAAAATGAAGTACTCTGTAAAGTTCAGTCCACGGTCAACCCCGGCAGCTGGGTGAACCCAAACAGCTGTGACACCATGGACAGCATTCGCCTGCAAATCCAGAGCCTGAATGATATGCAGGATTACATTGATGCTCAGGCTGGCGGCCCCGGAAAAGGTTTTTTCCAGATAGTGACATCACCTCAGGAAGCACGTCAGGTAATGGCTAATGGTCAGATGGCGGTTCTGATGGGGGTAGAAGCATCTGAAACTTTCAACTGTGGACAAAAGGACAAATGCAACCGTAATACCGTTGAGAACGCACTTAACGAGCTGTATGACCTTGGCGTTCGCAGTATTTACCCAACCCACAAGTTTGACAATCAAATAGCGGGTTCCAGGGTAGAAAATGGCTTTATTAATATTGGCCAATGGCTGGCTGGCAACCGCTTCTTTGAAACCAAAGAGTGCGATGTTGACACCAAAGGAGCTGCGTTCACTTCTGGGTTCCCATTAATTGGTGATGTGCCGTTTATTAAAGACATTCTCAATACCGCCAACTTGAACCCGGAATACGATGAGACGATTGAACACTGTAATAAGTACGGCCTATCTCAACTAGGGGTTTATCTGATCAACCGTATGATCGATAAGAACATGCTGATTGAGATGGATCACATGAGTCCGGATACCGCTGATGCTGTCATGGATATTGTGGAAGCCCGTCAATACAGCGGTGTTGTCACATCCCATAGCTGGATGAATTCAGGCAGTGACGGCAATATCCACAAAAATGCCAAGCGATTGATAGAAGCCGGTGGTTTTGCCGCTCCCTACAACGCTGATGCCAATGGGGTGGAACATCGGGTTTCCCGTTATCTGGATCATGTCGAGCAGACACCTTATCTCCAGGGTGTTGGTCTGGGCACCGATATGAGTGGCCTGGGTGGACAGCATGGACCTCGCAGCAATGCTGATACCGATCCCCTGGAGTACCCATTCACCTCTGAATTTGGTCTGGTCTTTAATAAGCAGAAGTCTGGTAACCGGGTATTTGACTACAATCAGGAAGGCATGGCGCACTACGGTATGCTTGCAGACGAGATTCAGGATATCCGTGAACAAGCTTCCAGCCGTGTTTATGAAGCTGTAATGAACTCAGCTGAAGCCTATCTACAGATGTGGGAACGGGCTGAAGGTAATACCAGCGTCGCTTATATCGATCCTCTCGAGCCATTTGTAAAGATCTTCAATCGCAAGGCCAACCGTTGTATGGACATTAATGGCCATGACAACAACCTGGTTAACGGCGCCAATGTCCAGCTGTGGGACTGTGATGATGAGTCCTTCGATCAGCACTGGATTTTCAATAAAGCAACCGAGATGTTTGAAAACCGGGCGGATCGCAGCAAATGTCTGGATAACCGTGGACAAGCATACAATAACGGTGAAGTCGTGATCTGGGATTGTGTTGACAGCGATAACCTGCGCTGGACTTACAACATGAACACGCTTGCCAGCAAGCATGACCCTAATATCGTTGCTGATGCCTATAACTACGACAATGGTGGTAATGTTGGCCAATGGGAATACCACGGTCGCAGATGGCAGGAATGGGAGCTTCGTCCAGAATCAGCGATTCATCGCTGGGTAGATTTCCGTGATAAGCGCAAGGGAAAGTGCTGGGACGTTACCGACGGCAACACAGCCAACGGAACCAAGATTCAGCTGAAAAGCTGTAATGCGTCAACAGAACAACAATGGTACTTTGATCCGGTAAAAGGCACCATTAAAAGTCAATTACCGGGTAATAAGTGCATGGCTGTACCATCCGGCAGTATTGGCAATGGCCTTCAGCTGGAAGTTGCTGACTGTGATGAAAACAACATCAGCCAGCAGTTCAAAAAAGATGGCGGGACATTCAGTACCCGCCTGAATGGTAATATGGTTATTGATGCTTCAGGCACCAACAGTGGCGACCCTATCGTGCTATGGGAAAGCAACGGTGGTGATAACCAGAAGTGGCGAGCAGGCCTGAACTAGTTGAGCGGGGAGTACTAAACAAAAGCCAGCTCTTCTGAGCTGGCTTTTTTAATTCAATACCTCCAATTGTTTATATTATGGACACGTTCCACCAGTCACAGCAGGCCGAATGCATAGGGAAACGTCCCAGCTCCATCAAACAGCCATCAGTAGGATAAGGCCAGATTTTCAGAACCAGTGCCTGGTCCAGCAGTATCTGTAAAGGATCTTTAAACTTGAATACTATATTCCCACCTGAACTGCTGACGGATTCAACACGATCATGAATTTATACAATTCGCCAGCCATTTTCCGTCTTATACTTCAATTCCATAGAAGAAATTACCTGCGTATTCTTGATTCCTTTATCCAGATAGCCAGACAGCTCATCAAGCTTAGACAGATCAATTCCTGCCAGCTGATCTATATGCTCCTGTTTCATGCCATCCAGCCAATCAACCTCCGGGGCTGTCAGTGTGAGCATGTCATCTCCCGTCAGAGTCACGGTAGGTGAGGTCATATATATCCCTCTCCCCTCCATTTCCATTATCAACGGTCCGACAGCAGGCCTCTCAACACCTGAGTAAACAAACGTGCATAAGCTGGATAACAGAAGAAAAAAAAGTACCCGAGACTTCATAGGTTGGAGCCCTCGCAAGGTAGCAATCATTGTGAAGCCTGTTTTTGACAGACAAAGAGACAACCACTCTTAACTAGAGTGGTTATAAAAGTGAGAACACTAAGAATAGAAATGACTGACTATTTTTGTGAGAACAATTTGAGATAGTCAGCATGCAGGAAAAAACGAAGAATGTTTCAGTTTATTGTCACTGTCTCTGACGAACCGCTTCAAACAAACACACACCTGTAGCCACTGAAACATTCAAACTACTGACTGAACCTGCCATTGGAATAAAGATCAGCAAGTCACAAAGGTCTCTGGTCAATCGACGCATCCCTTTACCTTCTGCCCCCATCACCAGTGCCAGAGAACCTTTTAAATCTGACTGATAGATATTGCCGGAGCTCTCTCCTGCCGTACCAATCATCCAGATACCTCGCTCTTTGAGCCATTCCATACTTCGTGCAAGATTGGTCACCTGAATCAGAGGTATATTGTCTGCAGCTCCGCAGGCCACTTTGGTTGCAGTGGCGTTCAGGCTGGCTGACTTATCTTTTGGTACGATAACCGCATGAACACCTGCCGCATCCGCTGTCCGCAGGCAGGCTCCCAGATTGTGCGGGTCAGTAACACCATCCAGAATCAGAAGAAATGGTGGTTGATCCAGCCCATCCAGAATATCTTCCAGGTCTTCTTCCCGATAGACCCGTGCTGCAGACACTCTGGCCATAATACCCTGATGAACGCCATCCGCTTTGGCATCAAGACGGCCGCGCTCAACAAACCGGACAGAAACTCCCTGATCTCTGGCCTGATCAACCAGTGCATTGATTCGCTTATCCGTTCGCCCTTTCTGAACCTGAAGTTCCAGCACTCTCTCGGGCGACCGTTCAAACAGGCTCTGCACCGCGTGCAGGCCAAATACTACGTCATTGCTCATTGATTTCTCATCTGAAAGCCTTAACAGGCCAGGGGATTAAAACGGGATTTTAGCAAAACCGGAAAGGGGTGGGCTATTGCTGATAACTTTATAAGCTGTTGGGTAAAGACTTAATACAAGATAAATCTAATATAGTATATATTAATTTAGAACAACCTAATATAGTATTAACTGAACTAAGTCAGTTGGTAGAGTTGGGATTATTTTGACGACAGCAAATAATGAAGCTTACTCCCTATGATTCTTGAAGAGATGCAAAACAGAGCCTCAGAAGCTGCCGGTATTCTGAAAATCATGTCCCACCCCGAGCGCCTTATGGTGCTTTGCCAACTGGTTCAGGGAGAGATGGGTGCAGGTCAGCTGCAGGAATACTCAGCACTGAGCCAGTCAGCATTTTCTCAACACCTCACGGTATTGAGAAAACATGAGCTGGTTAAGTCCCGCAAGGAATCACAGCAGGTATTTTATTCGCTGGCAGATCCACGGGTTGAAGAGATTCTCAAAGCGCTTTACAGCGTATTCTGTGATCCCTGATTCACCGGGCTCTATTTACCCAGAGCAATCTCCATAACCACAACAACACAAAGGAAGCTTTATGGAGTTCACAATTCCATGGTCGTCTTTACTGGGCGGAATGCTAATGGGCAGCGCAGGACTACTGCTGCTGCTCTTTAATGGAAAAATTGCTGGCATCAGCGGTATTTTGGGAGGATTGATCTCTCCTCAGCTTTAGAGCTTAGGTATTACGGACGTTTGAGAAGTTTATTTCTGAAATTAATAAAGCATTTCCAGTGTAACTTCTGAACTGGCCAATTCTCTTATATTACCGACTCTACAAGCAGTCTATGCTGCTCTGGGTTTCGAGCTTAATGTTCG
>OODV01000159.1 GCA_900299555.1 uncultured Endozoicomonas sp. | reverse complement strand
CTTTCGTTGTCAAGCGCTCGTTTTTCCGAAGAAGAAAGAAGCTTTCCAACTCGCTAACGTTGCCACTCTTTGTTAAGAGACAAGGCCGTGTCAGCGGAGGCGCATCTTACCGTGCCAGATTGATTTGTCAACCGATTGCTTTTCATTCATTTCAAAACAACCAACTTTCAAACCACACTTCCCGGTCAGCGATGAATGTTCATTATGCTGATCCGTGGGTGACCGTTTCAGGAGAGCCCGTGGAAGAGCGGCGCATTCTACGCAGCTCAGAATAAAAGTCAACACCAAAGTATTTGCCATCTGACTTTTATTCACGCGCTTACGTTAAGCGAAATACTGAAAGCGCTGCATCTGGTAAGGAACAACTTTAGCAGCCGACACGGCACGAAGAGATTCGGCCAGCCACTTCTGCTCCATAACTGACTCTGCTTTTATATAGCCATGATCACTGAATGGTGACAGGTAAATGGTATCAGCAGATGATAAATTAAAGCTGTTGATCGCTGACTGCGTATGAAGCAGGTTTGCCTCTCTTTTATCTTCTTCCGCCACGCCGGTTAACAGTGTTAGACCAACACTCATACCCGCCAGTTTCGCACCTTCAATCATTACTGCTACTTTACTTAAGTCGCCAGACTTTCCCAAAAATGCTCGCAGCTCACCCCAGCCAGTTTCAAGACCAATGACGATATGCCTCAATCCGTTCTCCCTTAACTCTTCCCAGTCCTGAAGTGAACGTCGGGCACTGAAGTCAGGATCAGCAAACGTCGCGATCTCCCTTTTAAAAACCCCCAGGTTTTCTTTTATTTGCGCCAAACAGAACAACAAACGTCTCTGAGACAGAGCCATGGCATTGGCAGAACCAAGGAACACGCCTTGGGCAGACACCAGCTTCTGTCTATAAAGATCCTGAATAGCCTGAAGATGGGAAACAAATGCCTGCTCATTCAACACCTGATAGGGCTTCTCTTTATAAAAAGCACAAAATGTACATTGTCGGTTCGGACAACCTATCGCAGGCTGAATAACAATATCACCGTAGCGATCTGGCGGAAGAATAGACACTTCTTCAGGGTAAGCCTGAAGGTATAGAGCTGCCTGCCTCTCATAACTATTAATGGATAACTTCTGGCTTTTGACAATAACGTCGTCGTTTAGTGAAATACTGTTGATCCATTGATGAAACTGCTGATGTATCGCTTCACTCTTGTCACTGGAAACCGGTCTGGCCTCTGATCCCATAACAATGGTGCCATCCATACATCGACGATAGAAAGACTCCCCCTTCCGGAAGGAGCACCAGAATCCTTCGCCATTCAAGCGGGCAGACACTCTCTGCTCCTCATCTTCAAGCTTACAGCCATCTTTTAACTGCCTGACTTCTATCATCACACAAATTCCGCCAAATACTTTTACCCACACCACCACACAACAAGGTTGAATCCTTACGCGCAGTAGGATTAAATACCCCTGCAACACAAAAGGACAATAATTTGCAGCGATTCACAACACTTCTTATCACCCTCCTTTTTTCCTGCCACCTGATGGCTCAACCTAACCTCTGCAAAGAGGTTGTCCTTTCCGGCCACCCGGATCTTCCTCCTGTGGCATGGGGAGATTTCCAGAGTACCCATGGTGCCGCCACAGAACTGATCACAGAAGTTCTTGAAGGGCACGGTGTCACGGTTATCAACGATTATTTTGGCGGTGCAAATCGGGTCAACTATAAGCTACAGAAAGGCATCATCCATATTAATCCTGCCATGTCCTATCAGCAGAAATACCTGAAGGATATCCAGTTTCTGGAACCACCTATTTTCACCCAGAGCTATATGGTTGTTACGCGTAAGGATCGACGCTTTACTATCAGTCAGTGGTCTGACATGAAGGAACTGAAAGGTGTCACCCCAAAAAATCTCAGGTTCAGCAAGCAGTTTAACCAATATGCCAATAACCACCTGAACCTGGTAAGAACCTTCAACGCAAAGCAGGGCTTGAAAATGCTGAATGTGGGCAGGGTTGACTATGCCATTTACCCACAAACCCAGGGAGACCTGTTTATGTCTCTGCTGGATTTTGAAGGGCGGTTTGAAAAGATGCCTGTCGAAATCTCATCGTTTGAGCTTCATACCGCTATTTCTAAAAAATTAAATTGTCAGTTACCCCTGAATTCGATCTCAAGTCAGCTTCAGAAATGGCAAAAATCGGGTTACACCGACAAGATAATCAACGACAGCCTATACAAATGGATGGGCTTTAGTCTCGAAAAGCGAAACACACCCTCGATGTAGCGCAGGCTATTTTTCCGGCAAACCACACCTCTGACAGAACATATATCTAAATACTATATACAAATATCACTTTATTATATTTAGTTGACTTGGATCATTCCTGAACCCTTCGCGGTTTTTTTAAAGTCGTTTACGAAATCATCATATTACCAAGAAGATCATTCCATGAGCCTGACAAAAGCACCGCCGATGCCTGAGGCAAAATCGAGCGATTCAAAACTAATGAATCGCTTCCTTAATGCCGTTGAAAAAGCAGGTAATAAACTGCCAGACCCTACGTTGCTTTTTGTTTACGGTCTGGTCATCGTTTGGGTGCTTTCTGCCCTGATGGCACAAGTAAACCTCGACATGGTTCACCCTGCAACCGGCGAAACCGTTGTCGTCAATAACCTGCTGACTGGCTCTGCCCTCGCCACCTTCCCCGCCAGCATGGTTAAAAACTTTGCAGGCTTCGCGCCCATGGGCATCGTACTGGTGGCCATGCTGGGTATTGGTGTGGCCGAAAAATCAGGCTTTATCAACACCGGCCTTAAGAAGCTGCTGAGTATCACTCCAGTAAAACTGCTGACCCCCATGCTGATTCTTGTGGCTATTATCAGTCACACGGCAGCTGACGCTGGTTATGTACTGGTTATTCCTCTGGGCGGTATCATCTTCCATGCTGCTGGCCGTCACCCTCTGGCAGGTATTGCGGCCGCATTTGCGGGTGTATCCGGTGGCTTCTCTGCTAACTTTATTCCTTCTGGCATTGATCCTCTGCTGCAGGGCTTCACCCAGTCTGCTGCTCAGATCCTTGATCCAAGCTACCAGATGAACCCGCTGGCCAACCTGTTCTTCACAGGCGCTTCCAGTTTTATCATTGTTGCTATTGGCTGGTACGTTACTGACAAGATTATTGAACCACGCCTGAAAAGCACGACTTCTCTGGACGAAGATGCCGAGAAAGCACCTGACCTGAGCTCCTTCAGCGCCGAAGAAAGCAAAGCTTTTAATGCTGCAGGTCTCGCAATGCTTGTGGCTATTGGACTGCTGGTTGCTGCCGTTGTGCCAGAAAGCTCACCACTTCGCTCTCCGAACGGTGAAATCACTGCCTTTTCTGCACCACTGATGCAGTCTATCGTTCCGCTGATTTTTATCCTGTTTATCATTCCCGGTATTGTTTACGGTAAGGTATCCGGTAACTTCAAGAGCTCTAAAGACACAGTTCTGGCGATGAACAGCACCATGTCGACCATGGGTGCCTACCTGGTAATGTCGTTCTTCTGTGCCCAGTTCCTGTATGCATTCTCCCAGTCTAACCTGGGCACGGTACTGGCCCTGAGTGGTGCTGGTGTACTTCAGTCCATGAACCTGCCAGGTGAGATTACGGTGATTGGCATGATTCTGCTGACCGCTACGGTAAACCTGGTCATCGGTTCCTCTTCTGCCAAGTGGGCCCTGATCGGACCGATCCTGGTACCAATGCTGATGGCTGTGGGCATTTCCCCAGAACTGTCTCAGGCGGCTTACCGTGTTGGTGACTCTGTTTCCAACATCATTTCTCCGCTGATGGTTTACTTCCCTCTGGTAGTGGTTTACTGCCAGCGCTATGTGAAAAACTCCGGCATCGGCTCTCTGGCCTCTATGATGATGCCATACTCCATCGCCATGCTGATCGGCTGGACCATCTTCCTGTTGGCTTACTGGGCACTGGGTCTGCCCCTGGGCATTCAGGCTTCTTACACTTACCCTGCGATGTAACACTTTATCAGCTAAAGAAAAAAGGGGGCTTCGGCCCCCTTTTTTATCCTTCCGACATGGCTTTTCTAGGACCAAAACTTCGTCAAGTCACCGGCAGATTACGGTCAAAGCGTCTATGCTTCCAACAGCCAAGGCTAATCAGCAATAAGAATACGCACGAAGTAGAGGAACCTGCCCATGTTTAACCTGATGAAAATACTGGAAGAAATGACACCAACGGGGTGGATTATTGCCTCAATCTGCATACTGTTATGGATCATCATCATCCACTATGCAGGTGTGTTCACAGAAAAGCGCTGGGGTGACCGGGAATCAGGCGCTCTGGTCGGTTTCTTTGTACCAGGCTTCCTATTCATGACTCTACTGTATCTGATGTAAAACACCGCCCAAGCGCTGCGCCCTTCCCTGGGATCACTCTAATTAATCACGCCTTAAGTTATTGATTATCTGCATCTGCCTGTTTCCATGATGGTTTCTTCATCATATCCAGAACAAAGGCAATACCCGGAAAGATCACCGTGCCAGCCACTACAATCCCAACGTAAGTAGATGGGCTACCAATCGGCAGGTTACTGGGTGGAAAGAAAGAGACAATAAAGGCAAACAGCACGCCAAGGAAGCCAAGCCCCCCAATAATGATCATACCGCCTTCACCACCTGGCACCTTGTAAGGACGCTCAAGATCCGGTTTGGTAAAACGGAGGCGTATAGCGGCTGTATACATCAACATATACATCAGCAAGTAGAGAGCAACTGTCATTGCACTGATCAAAAAGAATGCCACACTGACGTTTTTGAACACGAAATAAATGCAGGATAACAGGGTGACCAGCCCTCCCTGAACCAGCAAAATATTTTTTGGAATGCCATTTTTATTGGTCTTTGCGAGCACCGGTGGCAAATGCCCCAGCTTGGCAGTCCAGAGAAGACCTTTACTCGGACCGCTGATCCATGACATCACCCCCCCCAGCGCCCCTAATGCAAGCAACAGACAAAATAAGCGGTTCCAGTCACCAATTCCCATTTTATTAAGCATGATCTGGCTGGCAGCCATCAGACCAGACTGAAGATCAATCTCTTCCGCAGGCATAACTGCAGAAATGGCCAACGAGCCCAGAGTAAAGAGCACAAAGATGATCAATGCAGCAATCAGCATGGCCAGTGGAAACTCGGTCTTGGGATTACCCATTTCATTGGCATGAACGGCGTGCACTTCAACACCGGCGAAGAGCAGAATGATACCGGCAAGGAAGGCAATATTACCGAAGCTGTTGAACTCTGGCCAAAAGCGCGAATGGAGTTTACCCCCTTCCAGCTGGAACAACCCTGCATCCTGAGTAGTCAGGTGTTCAAAGGCGACAGGGTTCCCCTGATCCACCCAGAGAAGAGCCAGAATAATAACAACAATACCCGGCAACACCGTACCCACCAGAAAGCTGCTACTGGTTACCTTGGCAATAACATCCGTCCCCTTAAAGGTCATCCAGGTCGATACCCAGTAAAAAATGATACAAAAAACACCAATATAGTATTGATCATTGGCAAGCTCAGGTCTGGCCACCAGATAGGCAACACCTGCGGCCGCAAACGACATCACCGTTGGGTACCATACAACGTTCTGTATCCACTGCAACCAGATTGCGATAAAGCCTGCCCTTGGACCAAATGCTTGTTCAACCCAGGTATAGACACCACCACCAAGGTTTGAAAATGCACTGCCTAACTCAGCGGAAACCAGCGCCGCTGGTATCAGGAAAAGAACCGTTGCAAAGCCAATATAGAAGAACATCGTCATCTCTTCTTTGGCCATCATCGGAAGTCCCCTCAGACTGATAACCGCAGCAGACGTCATCAGCGCAATGGACATTATCGACAATCGTTTTGTGGAAGGGGTCGGAGCTGTAGGCATAGTTGGGCTCTCAAGAAATAGCAGAAATACAAAGGCAGGATTTAGTCAGAAATCTAGGAGGTGTTCCCAAGGAGTCATTACTGAATCGGTATCCCTGAGAAGGCTACCGACAACAACTATGAGTATAGTCACCGCCAGCGAGCCGTCAGGGAGGAAAATAGTCCAAAACTGCATAAAAAAGAGGTTTCTGTCGTATATAAAACTCTGTTGGCATAACCAAAGAGGTCCGAAGAGCCGGAAATTGCTCAACGGATATGGTGGAAGTCTATGGTCTCCTCCTTGACGCCAGCCTCAGGGTCATTGAACACAGATACATCCATGGCATCTTCAGACCTGGCAACAATGCAGGTTACCGCGCAATCACCCGTAATATTAACCGCACTTCTTACCATATCCAGAAGTCGATCAACGCCCATCACCAGCGCAATACCTTCCAAAGGCAGGCCAACCTGCTGAAGCACCATGGCTAACATAACCATACCTACACCTGGAACCCCCGCAGTCCCAATAGACGCCAGCGTTGCCGTTAAAATCACCGACAGGTAATCGCTGATGGTCAGATCAATATCAAAAGCTTGAGATATAAACACTGTCGCGACGCCCTGCATAATGGCAGTGCCATCCATATTCACAGTACTTCCTAACGGAATAGTAAACGACGCCACTTGATTAGAAATACCAAAACGGTGGGTGGCCGTTTCCATAGACACAGGAATCGTGGCATTACTGGAGGCGGTACTGAAGGCAAACATGGCCGCATCTTCCATTTTTCTCAAGAAGGTAATTGGGCTTAACCCAGTAAATACCTTCAATAAAGAGCAATAAGTCACCAGCACATGAAACAACAGAACGAACAGTAATAAAGTGAAGTATTTGGCCAAACTGGCAATAGCAGACAACTCTATGGTCGTAAACAGTTTAGCCATAAGACAGAACACCCCATAGGGTGCAATATTCATTAGCAGTGCCACCAGCTTCATCATCACCGCATTCAGGGAGTCAAAAATACGGGCAATGCGCTCACCCGGCTGACCGGCTGCCCCAATAGCAATACCAAACAAAACAGCAAATACAATAATCTGCAAGGTATTGCCACTGGCCATGGCCTCCACCGGGTTATCAGGGAACAGGTGTATCAGAATATCACTGATTGCCGGTGCCTCCTTGGGAGTAAATGTTGATACCGCCTCCAGATTTGCCCCAACCCCCGGCTTTACAATCAGCCCTGCTACAATGGCCAGCGTAATAGCAACCGCTGTCGTAAAAAGATAAAGAAGCAGTGTTTTGGCTCCTAAACGACCCAAAGTAGACGCATCACTCAAAGAGCAGGTACCACAGATAATCGAGGTAAAGATCAGCGGAACCACCAGCATCTTCAGTGATGAAATAAAAATCTGGCCAATAACGTGGAACAGTCCATCGGTGATGTAGTGCGCCACAAAAAAGCTGTCAGCCAGAAACGTACGAATGACTAAACCCGTTGCAAGACCCGTGACCATTCCTACCAGAACTTTGGTGGTCAGTGAGTATTGACTCCATGTTTTGATCATAGGGCTATCCGCAATAACTAAAGCGACCTGACGCCGCTCAGAAGAAAAGAAAGAATGGTTGATTGACTACATCAGGCAGAATGTGAAACAGCGATTAGGCACCACCAGTAAACTCATTCATTATGGCTGCAAATAAGCACTTGTTTGGAAAAATACGGGTTAAAGTTACACCTCTACTACTCCTGTCTGCGATTTCACTTAATTGCGAATATCACCCGGCCTTGTGAAATAGCCAGCTACGAACATACACACAGAAATCTGATTGCATTTTTCTTACAACATGCGAATATACGAATATAAGAATATATGAACTAAAGGAGGTTTTTGTGCTGCCTCATGAGTTTTTCAAAATGATGGCCGATGAGATACGGCTGCGCTGTTTACTTCTACTAGCCAGAAATAACGAAATTTGTGTTTGCGAACTGGTTACTGCCCTCGAAGAGCCTCAACCGAAAATATCCAGACATCTGGCACAAATGCGCAGTCATGGATTATTAAACACCCGTCGTCAGGACCAGTGGATTTTCTATTCGATTTCCGAGGACCTACCAGGATGGATGAATAAAATTATTGATGGCCTTCGACAGTCCAAATGCTTAAAGGAACAGTATCATCAGGATCAGGAACGTCTGGAATCAATGGTTAACCGCCCTTCTTGTTAAGGAGTAAGAAAATGACAATCAAAGTAGGTATTAATGGCTTTGGCCGGATCGGCAGACTGGCTCTCAGAGCCGCCTGGCACTGGCCAGAGATTGAGTTCGTGCAAATCAATGATGTCGCTGGTGATAGCACTACTCTTGCACACCTTCTGCAGTTTGATTCTGTACAGGGCACCTGGCAGGAAAAAGTTTCATCGGATAACCAGCGTATTATTATTAATGGTCAGCCCATTGAGTGCTCACAGGAAAAAGAAATCAACGCGTTAGACTGGTCACATTGTGATGTTGTTATTGACGCTACCGGAGTTCATCGAGTAACCATCAAACTCAACCAGTATCTTGAGCAGGGGGTAAAGCGTGTTGTCGTAACTGCACCAGTTAAAGAAGACAGTGTTTTAAATATCGTCATGGGGGTTAATGATCACCTGTTTGATGCCAGTAAACATCCGATTGTCACCGCTGCATCCTGCACCACCAACTGTATAGCCCCTGTCGTCAAGGTTATTCATGAGAAACTGGGAATTACCCGTGGTGCCATCACTACCGTTCATGACCTGACCAATACCCAGACGATTCTGGATGCTCCTCATAAGGATCTGCGAAGAGCCAGAGCCTGTGGCATGTCACTGATCCCTACCACCACCGGTTCGGCAACAGCCATTACCCAGATTTTCCCGGATCTGGAAGGCCGCTTGAACGGACATGCAATACGTGTTCCCCTGGCCAATGCTTCAATTACCGACATGGTTTTTGACGTAGCAAAAGACACCTCTGCTGATGAAGTCAACCAGCTGTTGAAAGAAGCATCTGAAGGCCCGTTACAGGGGATCCTTGGTTTTGAAGAAAAACCGCTGGTTTCCATTGATTACCGGGGTGACCAACGCTCTTCAATTATTGATGCGCTCTCCACCATGGTCATTGACCAGCGTATGGTCAAAATATATGCCTGGTACGATAACGAAATGGGCTATGCCTGCCGTACTGCAGAGTTAGCACTGAAGGTTGGCAGAGAGACTTCCTGATGACTGAGACCACCCGCGTTGACAACAGTAAACAGTCTCGGCAACAACAGATAAGAAATTACGCTCTTATCACATTCAACTATTGGAATTTCACTCTGACAGACGGCGCCTTGCGTATGTTAGTGGTACTTCACTTTCATACACTTGGCTATACCGGCTTTGAAATTGCCATGCTGTTTCTTTTTTACGAGTTCTTCGGGGTAGTCACCAATCTGATTGGTGGCTGGCTGGGCGCTCGCATCGGACTGAACAGAACCATGAGTATCGGCCTGTTCATGCAAGTGATTGCACTGCTGATGCTCGCGGTACCGTCTCACTTCCTTTCAGTACCTCTGGTTATGTTTGCCCAGGCTATTTCAGGTATTGCGAAAGACCTGAATAAGATGAGTGCAAAGACCTCCATAAAAACACTGGTTAGCAGTCAACAATCCGGAAAACTTTATCGCTGGATTGCCATTTTGACCGGCTCCAAAAATGCACTTAAAGGTGTAGGTTTTTTTCTTGGAGGAGCCTTGCTTAGCCTGATTGGTTTTCAGAATGCCATGTTCACCATGGCTTCTATATTGACTCTGGTGTTGCTGGGCAGCCTGATGTGGCTGCAAAAAGATTTGGGAAAAGCCCGAAGCAAACCCAAATTTACCCAGATATTTTCCAAGAGCAAGGCCATCAATATTCTCTCCGCTGCACGCCTGTTTATTTTTGCTTCCCGAGACGTCTGGTTTGTTATCGCCCTCCCCATCTCTCTGAGTGCCGTTTTTGGCTGGAGCCATGTGGAAACGGGGAGTTTCATGGCGATATGGGTGATTGGTTATGGGCTGGTTCAGGGCATTGCACCAAGAATCACCGGGACTGAGAGTCATCATATCCAGAGCCGCATCGCTCTTGCATTGTGGTCAGCAATGCTGCTGCTGGTTTCCGCCCTGCTGGCACTGGCTATCACATTCCAGTGGTATCCAAAGTTGAGCCTGATTATTGGACTGCTGATTTTTGGCGGGATATTCGCAATCAACTCATCGCTGCATTCTTACCTGATCGTCTCTTTTGCCCGCGAAGAAGGCGCATCCATGGACGTGGGATTTTATTACATGGCCAATGCCATGGGGCGTTTAACCGGCACGATTCTTTCCGGTTGGGCTTTCCAATGGGGGGGACTGGAAGCCTGCCTGTGGATCTCTTCCCTGTTTATTTTTTTCACGGCCACCATTTCCATGATCATGCCCGATCACGATAAATAGTTCATGTTTTGCTTAATCAGAATTGAAGTACTGCCCCGCTATCACAAACAGTGATATCAATCACTTCAGCTATGATTAAGCGAACAATCCAACTGGGTAGCATGACGTTACGACATGAAAATCATAACATCCAGCAGACTGCTTTCTACTTTTGTTCTTGTTTCATTGATCGCATTTGCTGACCATAACCAGGAAAAAGCAGACAACAGCGCCTCTACAACCAGAAATGAAATAACTGAAGAGGATGCTCAAATATTTCTGGCAAACTCTGAAGCATATCTGAAAAAACTGAATAAGAAGGTAAGTCGGGCAAAGTGGATTCATGCCAATTTCATCACGTATGACACCTCATCACTGGTCGCTGAGGCAAATGCAAAAAAAACAGCCGCTGTCGTTCGCCTGGCTCACGAAGCATCCGGGTTTAATAATACTGAATTGAATGAAAATACCCGGCGCAAGCTGGAAAAATTAAAACTTGCTCTCACACTCCCAGCCCCACAGAATGCCGAACAGAATAATGAGCTATCCCAAATAACTACTCAACTCAGCAGCCTTTATGGCAAAGGTAAGTATTGTTTAAATGAGAAAACATGCCTGAGTTTGAGTGAAATATCTGCAACGATGGCCATCAGCCGGAATTATGATGAATTACTGGAGCTATGGACTGGCTGGCATGAAGTTGCAAAATCCATGCGCCCTCTTTTCATGCAGGAGGTAACACTGACCAATCAGGGGGCAAAAGAACTTGGTTATGCAGATACAGGTGTCATGTGGCGCTCCAAATACGATATGCCTGCTGATGACTTTTCCAGAGAACTTGAACGCCTCTGGAGTCAGATCCAACCACT
This sequence comes from uncultured Endozoicomonas sp., assembly GCA_900299555.1. Lineage (GTDB taxonomy): Bacteria > Pseudomonadota > Gammaproteobacteria > Pseudomonadales > Endozoicomonadaceae > Endozoicomonas. Next base: position 7,074 of record OODV01000159.1, on the reverse strand, counting down.
CTACCAATCTCTCCACTGCCATATCCGAGCCAAACTCGGCAACACCTATGGTGAAGACAAGGTCCCTCAGAATGGTTCTATTCCAGCACACCTGTTGGGTAACATGTGGGCACAGAACTGGAGCAACATTTACGATATGGTCGCCCCGGAGCATGGCGACCCTGGCTATGATTTAACCGAGCTACTTACTCAGCACGATTATGACGAGCTTAAAATGGTTCGCACTGCTGAAAAGTTCTTCACCTCCATGGGGTTTGCACCGTTGCCCGACTCTTTCTATGAGCGCTCACTGTTTACCAAGCCTCGTGATCGTGAGGTACAGTGTCACGCATCAGCCTGGAGCCTGGACAGCAACGATGACCTGCGGATCAAGATGTGCATCCAGCTCACAGGAAGAGCATTTATCACTATTCACCATGAGTTAGGCCACAACTTTTATCATCGCGCCTATAAAAAACAACCGGTTTTTTATCAGCAAAGCGCCAACGATGGATTCCATGAAGCCGTTGGTGACACCATTGCCCTGTCAGTGACTCCCGGTTACCTGCAGGATATAGGCCTGCTTAAGGATCTACCCGACACCTCAAAAGACGTTGGCCTTTTGATGAAAATGGCACTGGATAAAATCGCCTTTCTACCTTTTGGGCTTCTGGTAGACCAGTGGCGCTGGAAAGTCTTTTCTGGAGAGATAACACCTGAGAACTACAACAAGACATGGTGGGCGTTACGCAAAAAGTATCAGGGGATTGAGGCGCCTGTTGTACGTACTGAAGATCACTTTGATCCGGGCGCGAAATATCATGTACCAGGCAATACGCCCTATACCCGCTACTTTCTGGCTCATATTCTTCAGTTCGAGTTCCACCGTGCACTTTGTGATATTGCCGGCAATCAAGAGTCGATTCACCGCTGTTCTATTTATAACTCAAAAGAAGCCGGTGGTCGTCTGAATAGAATGCTTGAAATGGGCTCCAGTCGCCCATGGCAGGAAGCATTAGCCGAACTGACAGGCAAACCGGAAATGGATGCTTCGGCTATTCTGGAGTACTTTGCTCCGCTGCAGGAATATCTGGATGAGCAAAATAAAGGGCGCCAATGTGGATGGTAATAAATCCCAGCCTACTATCTACTAATTAATACTATGCTTGACCACAGGGGTAACCTCAATGGTTATCCCTATGCAGTTCCTTTCACCTATCCCCATTAATTATATGTCTGAATGTAAGTAAGTCCGTACTGCTGCTCTTCCCACTTATAGGTGGTGAACATACGCAAGGTGGTAACTCTAATGGAAAAAATACAACTCTACTCACTGGCCTCTCCTAACGGCATTAAAATCTCTGTAGCTCTGGAAGAGATGAGGCTAGATTATGACGCACACAGTGTAGATATACTTAAAGGAGAGCAGCACTCAAAAGCATTTTTAACCATCAACCCCCATGGTAAAATCCCGGCTATGACCGACCCCGATGGTCCAGACGGCAAACCGGTAACTATTGCCGAATCCAACGCCATTCTGCTTTATCTTGCCGAGAAAACAGGTCGGCTGATCTCATCAGATGCAGCTGAAAAGCTAACCACCATTCAGTGGCTGTTTTTCCAGGCCAGTGCAATTGGTCCGATGTTTGGAGCATTTGGCCACTTCCATACTTATGGTCGGGAGAATTGCGATCACCCCTACCCAGAAGAACGTTTTGCCAGTGAAACACAACGGCTTCTGGATATTATGGAGCAGCGTTTATCCAGACAAACATATATTGTGCACAATAACTATAGTATTGCAGACATCGCAACGTTTCCCTGGGTAATCTGGCTAGATATGTTTTACCAGGCAGCAGAACAGCTGGAACTGGCAAAGTACAAACATGTCAATCGCTGGGTACAGCAGTGCCGCAACAGACCTTTAACGGTGAAAGGCCTTGATCGATACGGTTTCAATGACATTACACGGTAAAGGCAGTTTATCATCCAATTCTACTGTTTAGGGTGCGTTCACAATTAGTCAAAATAAAGCAAATTACCTCACGTGGATAAACTCACACAATTGATCCAACTCGGCCATAAACGCCAGCAGGAAAGGCTATCGGGCTATTATTCCATTGCGGACTATCATGCAGGTGCTTATGAATGCCAATGGGTTTCGCCCTATACAAAATCTGCTGGCAATATTGATGCAGAAGTGATGGTCATATTACAGGACTGGTGTTCTGATGATTTCCTCACACGGGATTTAAACCAGGAGCTGATTGAGTATGGGATTGACCACAGCCTTCCTACCAGCCGTAACCTGGACAACCTGCTACGAACGCATCTGGGCATTTCCCTGGCAGAAACCTTTGGCACAAACCTGTTTCCATTCATTAAGCCTGGCAACATGTCAGCACAGATTCCCTCTAAACTTTTAGTTGAAGCTGCGAAAGTTTACGCCTTACCACAAATCTCCATTATCAAACCAAAACTGGTCATCTGTCTGGGTCTTAACGTATATAACGCCATTGCCATGGCTTTGAACTCGCCAGTAGCAAAGAACCTTTTCCAGGCGACTAAACAACCACTGCTCAGTCATTACTTCCACCCAGCAATTACTACTATTTATGCCCAGGCACATACAGGAGCCCTGGGTAAAATGAGCCGGAATCGTGGCGGTGTCGACAGGGTTACTCAGGACTGGGCAGCAATGGCTAACGCTTTTTCGCTGCTGGTAAAGAACACCAAAAATAAAGCAACTAAAATGACTGAAAGTATATATAAACCACCATAAGCACCAGCCGGCGGCAATAAAGGCAACCTGCACTGGGCACAATACATTCTGGAGAATAATGTCCGGATGTAACGGAGGACAGCCTGTCACCTTCTACATTAACCAATGATGGTAGTTTGATGCCATGTTTACCCGGTAAAAGGACAACCTGACTGAGTGCCAGGAATTTGGCCACATGTCTGCGTGTTTCGTCAGGTAAATCGAGACTCCAGAAGCCTCCATCCGGATACCCACCGGACTTTTCAGCTAAAGCGATGCTTTTCCTGACCCGGTAGAGGCCGGCATTATAGGCAGCGATGGTTAAAATCCAGTCATTGGTTCTGCGGTAGAGATACTCAATGTAGGTAAGTGCAGCATCAGTGGCTTTTTCAAGATCCGTTCGTTCATCGCATTGTTTTGAAACCTTGAGCCCATAAGCTCTGGCGGTGCGTGGCATCAACTGCCAGACCCCCATCGCTCTGGCTGATGAATGAGCCTTCAGATTAAGCTCACTTTCAATCAGAGGTAGCAAGGCCAGCTCTGCCGGCAGACCTTTCTCTTGAATCTTCCTGTTCAAATAGAACTGATGCGTCAGAATTCGCTCAGACAACCGGTTAAAGTAGTACTGGGGAAATGATTTCAGCTGTTCCAGAACTCTATCGTTATGATAATGCGCCATTAACTGAAAACCATGCCGCAGAGACTGCCAGCCATCTCTGGGATCATGGATAAAGACAGGCCGATAAACGTTACTCACCCGCCTCTCACCCGTTATGACTTCAGAAGCATCGACATAACCGGGCACCAGAGCAAAACTCAAGAGAATAGAGCAGACGATCCTATGCCTGAAATGCCATTGAATCCAGTAGCAGATTAAAAGCAATCGGTGTTTCCCAGCCTCTCTATTGCACACATTTTTAAAAAACACGCATGCAGCTCATAGCTTTCGGGACAGAATAAAAGTGTTGTTGACTGCAGGCTCCAAACAACAGCTCCACTATAAGCCAGTTTTGACGATGTATTTCAGAGTTAAAATCAGGAGAAACAAACCATGATCAAAAACAATGGTACTGAAAATATAGCGTACTGTGATTGCAGATTGAGCCTCCTTTCTTTTAAGGCTGATTATAGCGAGTATTGATTGCCCGCTTCCTTTCCAGCTCTCTATTTTTTTAATGATTAGCATCCCTGATAAACGGGCATACATGCATTTTGGTTAATTCATGCCTGACATTGATCAGGCCCGGCCTTGGCAAAAGATCCCCTGCATACGTCGACAATCAAAACTCAAACAGCTCAAATTTTTAAAAATGGTCTATGATATGCCGTAAAGTAATAATGTGATTTTTTTGAAAAATTACCGCCATTTGGTTCAACTGTCGTAAAGGCTGTGCCATTATTGCTGAAGTTTTTCTTAACTTTAATCCTGATACAGGCAAGATTCTCTTGGCCAACACGGCTTTTTGGCCAAAAACAACGGAAACTGATATGAAGAAGGTTATTAAAATATCTGCCCTGGCCGCAGCTGTGCTTTTAGCAGCAGGTTGCCAAGAGAAAACCACCCAGGCTCCTGAAGTTGAGTTAAACACCGATGAACAGAAAGCCGCCTATGCCATTGGCGCATCTGTTGGTAACTTTGCCAGTCAGACCCTGAAACAGCAGGACGAACTGGGTGTCGTTCTGGACCGTGCACTGGTTCAGCAAGGCTTGATGGACGCCTTAGCTGATCAGGTTATAATGAATGACGAAGAGATGGGGGCAGCCCTCAGAGCTCATGAGCAAAAGATGAACACCGTTGTTCAGGAAAAAGCCAAGGAAAAGCGCGAAGAGACCCTTAAGACTGGCGCCAAGTTCCTGGAAGATAATGCCAAAAAAGAAGGCGTTTCCACAACCGAGTCCGGCCTACAGTATGAAGTGATCAAACAAGGTGACGGCCCTAAGCCAACCGCTGCAGATACTGTCACCGTTCACTATACCGGCACTCTGACCGACGGCACTGTTTTCGACAGCAGCAAGCAAAGAGGCCAGCCAGCTACTTTCCCTCTGGCTAATGTGATCAAGGGCTGGACTGAAGGTGTTGCCCTGATGCCTGTCGGTTCTGAGTATCGCCTCACTATCCCGGCTGAACTGGCCTATGGTGACCAGGAGGTGGGAACGATACCAGCAGGCTCTGTTCTGGTGTTTGATGTTGAGCTCATCAGCATTGAAGGCAAGAAAGACGCTGATAATAAACAAGCCAAGAAGTAATGTTCCTAGCTTACCATCAATTACGGGCAGTGATACTGCCCGTTTTAATTCCTGAATTATGAACCTTATCTCAATTTTAGTTTTACTGTTCATCACTCTGTTTATTGTGGTTAAACTGACAGAGCGCCATGGAAAATCACTCACCAGTGAACAACAAAGCAAGCTTTCGAAAATAGCCATGGTGTTAATTTTTGTCATGCTGATTGCAGCACTGATCAAAAACCTGATGTAATGCCAATCGAACATTCTAACTACACTATTGAGCTGGCAATATGATCGTCAGCCCTGCGTTGAAAATCCTCGCAATAACCCGGCTATTACTCGTCCTTTTGCCTTCTTCTGAAGTCCATCTTGCCATGCTCATTACGGTAGTTAGAAAACTCGGCTGGTAGAAATTAACCACTCAGACTCTCACCCCGGCTGTCAGGATCAAATCCGAAACAGTTCCCCCAGAATAACCATCACCAACAACAGTGGACTGACCCAACGAATTAAAAACTGCCAGAACTGCAGTGATTTACCCTGCATACCCAGCTGCTCAACCAGCACCTTTCTCTCCATTATGTAGCCTGAAAAATAAAGCACCAGAAGCCCGGTTACTGGCAGCATGACCTGGGTGGCAAAGGCCGTATAGAGATCAAACAGTGTTTTGTCACCCACAGAGAAGTGCTTCCACACACTGAATGAGAGGCCCGGTATCAGCCCAACCAGAAACACAACAACACCGGCAATCACCGCCCCTGCTCCACGAAATCCGGAACACAAACGGCTCATCATCACCACCAGTGGCTCAGCCAGATTCACCGCTGATGTCCAGACAGCCATGACTAAAAGGAGAAAAAACAGAGGCAGAATCAATGAACCAAATGGCATTTGAGCCAGGGCAACCGGCAAGGTGATAAACATCAAACCAGGGCCACCTACCACGGGAAGGCTTTCACTGAAAACCACTGCGAAGGTTGCAACACCAACCATGACTGCCACCAGCACATCCAGCAGAGCGACAATCAATACAGCTTTAACGACCGATTGTCGCTCAGGCATATAGGCACCGTAAGCCATAAGACAGCAGGCTCCGATCGCGAGGGTAAAAAACGCATGCCCCATCGCTTCCAGAACAACACCTCCGGTTATCGCCTCAAACTTGAAGCCAAACAGATAATCAAGAGCAATCCCAAAACCACTGGAACCACTGGTGTATATCAGAAGAAGAATAAGAATCAGATACATCAGTGGCATCAGCCAGTTGTTTAGCCGTTCTATCCCCTTGGAAACTGCCCGACCACTAATCGCAACTGTCATAATGATGAACAGCCCATGGTACAGAATGACCTGCCAGGGAGACTCCAGAAGCCCCTGAAAATTGATAGAGGCCGACTGTATACTGCTCGCTGGTAATTCCCCCGAAAGCGATTGAAAAAAGAAATAGAGTACCCAACCGGACACCACACTGTAGAACGATAGAATCATCGTCGCTGCCAGCGTTCCCAGCCAGGCCAGTTTACTCCAGTGCTTCGTACGGCCTGCACTGACAGCCAACTGCCGCAGGCTGCTGGCGGGCGATGCACGTCCTGCACGACCAACGACAATCTCGGCGATCATCACCGGCAACCCCAGCAATACAACAAATATGATGTACAGCAAAAAAAACAGGCTACCCCCGTTTTCACCAGCAACATAGGGAAAGCGCCAGATATTCCCCAGACCAATAGCCGCCCCTGCAATGGCAAGAATGAAAGCTCGATTGGAAGTTATTCGGTTTTCAGATGACATGGACGATCCATTCTTCCTGTTTTTCACTTGTATTTAAAACAACGAAGCAGGCATTAACTGACCAGCAAATCCATATCAGCATAGACGCAAACTGATACTTATATCATCGGATAGACTTTGAAGGACTCCAGAACACCCCCTGACCTTCAGTGGGTCAAATATTGACTCAGATCGATAAACACCCACTGTGGATGGGTCTATGATGGATTCTATTAAGGAAAGTTCGATCATCCAGGGTAGCGTTCCCGGAGGCATATATCTGTCTTTCACCACACCAATTGATATTTTCCTGAAACCTGTTGTCAAAGGACTGA
>OODV01000110.1 GCA_900299555.1 uncultured Endozoicomonas sp. | reverse complement strand
CATTGCTCATCATCAAGTCGGGTTCTGTCCATATCGCGCAAAAGGCGACATTGTATAGCTAAGTCCTTATGTCAACAGAACCTAGTTTTTAAGGCACAGATGACTGGCAGTCATACACATCCTGTTTACCAGAAGATAAACATATCATTGGAAAGTACTTTACTCAGCGGATTGAGCGGCAGAATCTGACCTTGAGAACTTGCTTGAAACGGTTATCCAGAAGGACTATCTGCTTCTCAAGATCAATAGACATTCATGATAAGGTTATCGGGGAATTTATTTACTAAAACCACTATCAACAGTTTTGATACATCACCGTTTTGGCCTGACAATACTGTTCATTATTTCCTCAGCTTACACGCTGATGATCAGCACCATTACCTTTGAATGGTTAACCGGTTGACACATGATCCAAAGTCACCTCCATGTTCTGGGCTCTGGAATCACTGAGTGGTTGGCGCATCAGGATCACTTTAATGACAGGCGAGATAATTTTTTTATAAACTTCATTTCTATAAATCAACAATTTTGGATTATTTTGTTTTTCCGTAGACTTTTGCAAAAGTAAAAAAAAGTTATCTATATCATCATTGTTAAGATTCATTATATTTTTTGAATTCCTTTTTTTTCCATTGTAAGCATCTTCAATCATTAAAATCAATTCTCCAAATCTCTCACCCGGACATCCTTTGCATTTTAAGTAACTGGATATAAATAATGATAAAAAATTAATCTCACCGCTTCTAGAAAAACGGTTTAGACCAAAGTAATAATATAAAAATGAGCCTTGCCTTAGCAGCTCATCAATCGCCTCTCTCATTACCTTATAATCTGCGAGCAAAGCCATTTTCTGAATGGAATATAACGTTGAGTGGTAATCATGAGATAACTCATTCTTACTTTCTTCAAAAGTCATTTTTCTGGCAAAAAGTGAATTTATGAAACCTGAGCTTATCATTCCTAAAGAGACTGGTGTTGAATGAGGAATAAGGTTAAAGCAGGCTAGCGCTGAGTACCCATGGCTTATTGATCGCATAATGCTATCAGTGAGTGATCTGGTTACAGTTTGCTTTACCTTTTCATTTTCTGCAAAAAGATATGACGACTTTTTATAATCGATATATGCTTGTCTGAACTCATGCATCGCAAATGGTGTTTGAGCAATAACTCCTAAACTTGTCATTAAACTAGGAACTAAAGGATTCATACCTGTCAACGTTGACAATGATACCGCTGCTCCTGAAAAAGCTGTAAAAAAGCATATAATCCTTTGTGCTTGGTATTTTGATATGGTTTTTTTCGATATTATTGCGGTTACATCTTTTATTATTAGAGGTGATAAAATAACAATTGAAGGTGCATGAAAAAATAATGTTGCCAAGTATTGCCCAAACATTGGACTTATTTCAAATGAAGGCTCAAGTGAATTCTCTGGAAGAACAGTTGTATTTACATTCAGGACTGCTGGTAAAGTTGTATTTACAATATCAATAGGAACCAAATCTGATACATTAGCAAAATTTCCATGTACAGGTGTTGGAGAAGGTGTTGATTTTTTATAAAACTCTTTACTTTTTAATACCTCCATACAGAATTCATCAGCCACTCCGCGTGGATAACGAACTCGGAAGTCAATATTATCCTGAGTCGTTGGGTAATCTGATGAGCTAAAAGCTGTTGACCATCTCATAAACTCTTGTCTTGCCGTAGAGACCAGAGGCTCTTTATTGCAATCAAATCCAGCTGGTATATTCGGACTATCTCTACAATAATCGGCATATTTCCTCTTATTTTCACCAAGTCTTAATTGTATGTTAGTCCCCTGATGAACCCAGCCTACCATTCTGTTCCACAGATTTTTCGCATTACTATGGTTTTTCCAGTCATCAACCGTATCCCATAAGAGCTCTTCTTCGTACAAAGTTGATACAAACATTTTCCCATTACCTGGTTTATAGCTGGATGAAACAGACCGTTCATTCAATTGACCATCGAAGATCAGTGGAGAACCAATACAAAATTCGGGAAGTCGATCAGCAGGAGGTTTAGGGGATGATATTTCTCTCATACAGATTTCATCTGATATTCCTGATTTATAATTCCCGATTATTTGATCGTAAACTGTCTGTCCTTGAAGATTCCTAAATCTACTATTTATTAAATGATCAAACTCATAGTTGAATACCTGAACAATATCCTTGGTTGAACAATCTACAGAAACTGGAATTTCCTGGGTGCAGCTATCAGGATAATAATGTCTAAGGTTTGGACTCAATGCGTGGTCAGATTTCTGATGAAATCCGATCATTTCTCCATTTTATGGATCCATTCGTCAATATGACCAGTTGCTGACGGGTTGTATTCTATCGTACGATTGAAATAATCAGAAGTTCTAAAACCAAAACTATCAGGAGATAAATGCACCTTAACAAGTGCTTTTACCTGACAGAAAAAAGCTTTACGGGTTGGAATATGCTCGGGAGATAGCACGGTTATATCTCTATCACCTTGATACCTTTTTACAAAGTTTATTATTTTTATATCTCTTGGAGCCTGGCTAATATCTGATATTAATTTCTGCAGCTTTGCTAGCTCGGGAGAATCACCAATCCATTCATCTGGATAAACTTCTGTGATCCAATAGTAGAGTGAAAACAATAAGTTTTTATTAACACTGGATGATACATCTGTCTTATCAATAACGCCTAACAGTACTTCGATAAGCTTCTCTTTGTTCTCTAATCTTTTGTTTTTCAAGATTTCACGTATGAGCCTCCCTATATCATCCCAGGTAATTTTTTGATTTCCATTACCGACACACCTGTCACTTTCAATTAATGACAACTGCTCTTCTTTGATAGTAAAACCAATTGGCTCGATTATTTCTTTTAGTGCAAGTATTTCTTGATTATTATCTTCCTGATTCATTCTTCCGTTTATTGGCATCGACTCATGACTGGCATGACTTGATAGATTGTTATTTCTACAGCATGAGAACATTTTAACGACCTTGATAATGTTTCAATACTAAAAACTGTAACTGATCACCACTTAACCTCAGCCATTATAGAGACCAAACTGACCCCGTTGCGGCAAACCGTTTAGAGAGGTTTTGTCCAAAACTGCAATACAGGAATATCAAGACCTGATATTCCTGTGATACCTGTATCTACAAGGGCTCTTCCCCACGAGGCTGAAGAAGAGTGGTAGCCAGTCCATGCTCGTCAGAGCCTTCTAACTCCGGGTAGTACCAAAATTGCACTTCATTTCTGGCTTGAAGGTCTGACTCATAAAAACAGGGAAAGTAGCACCTGTGAGTCTGTCGGGAATATTCTTCGTTCAATATGCCTGACTGAAAGGCTCTCGGACAGGCAGTATTATACAAACATTAAGCAGGAAATACCTACTCGCGTACATTTATTGGATTAAAATGCTTCTTAGATATCCCGTACCATCCTCAACACTTAACTCAGCAATAGTTCTCAGGGTTTCCAATACGCCTCGAGCAGCCTCTCTCGCATTTTCGTTAACGGGCTGATACCTGCGTTGGTAGAGACAATTCAATGACCGGTCATAAACAGGTCTCATCTCATCATGAACAATTCGGTCTTTCTGATAGGTCAGATAGCGGGTTTCAAGCGTGATTCCCATAGCCGGGCCACCAAGCTTACACATAGCCTTGCCTGGCTCAAGTTTCTGTATCCCCTGAGAAAAAGTATCATAGCTAAATGAACGCCTGAGTTTATTCAAACGCAAGAGAGTAGCATCGTTCAAATCTTCGACTTCAATGCCATCAACAGTCACCTTGAACTGTCCATATTCATTTGAAGTAACATTAGGATCAATCTCAGTTCCATAGAAATTAACCTCTTTAACAACATCGCCACCACGATAATACTTCAGATTTAACAATAGCTTATGACGATCATCAGACGCACTGGCAAATGAGGATAGTATAAAAAGACATAGACAAACGTTTCTCAAAACCACGTTACTTACTCCAAAAGTAGTTTATTTCTGCTGGCACCTTAGACAAAGATGAAGCTCTTAAGTTCTGGGAGCTGGACGATGAATAACCAGGGCAGAAGATGAAATTTTGAAAAAATACTCGGCATCCACTTTTAATCTGAGTTTATTAAAAGGGTCTCTGATATGAACAAAGGGTTTGTGACTACCCGCCTCTGGATAATCAACCTCAGATAAGCCATCAAGCATGACCACATGAGAACCTATTTCTGAACAAACAGATATGACGGCATCTCCACTAACCACCAGCATTTCAAGGGCTCTTCGTACCAGCTTCTCCCTTTCCGAAGTATCAGAGTACCTATCTTTGGGTAAGTTGAGCATGACGCAGTGCAAACCAGCCTGCTCCAGGGCTTGTTTGAGTGCATCCATTGTTGAAATATTTGTTTGACGTATTTTCTCCACATCAACCAACTCGCTTTTACCAAGATCCATCAGGACCATGGCTTCACAGGAGGATACGCAGCTTCTTTTTGCCGGCTGCCCAATAAGATGCCGGCCATCAGTATACTTAATACACTCACAAGGCACAGGTTGGCTTTCGTCCAAGTTAATTGTATTGATAATTTCGTGATAATCTATCGAATACATTTCACGAGGGAATGTTGAAACAAGATGATTTCTTGGTTTACCAGGTGTATCGACGGGACTAAAAAATGGAAAATCAATGGTTTCACCTGACTCTAATAACTTAATTCTGCTGATACCATAATCAGAGTCAAAGGAAGCATTAATATCCGATAGTTTTAGCTTCCTGGTTGTTTGCTTATCATACATTGTGACTTGCAACTCAATATCAAGATTATTTATCTTGCAGTAGTTCTTTTCGAAAACATTTTCAAGATTAAATAATTTAACAATTTTTGCTTCTATCCCTTTATATGGACTATTCTCTATCGCAGGACGCTTAACAATTGGTTCTGTCAGATTGGTTAATGAACAACCAAAATCCAACCGTCTCTTAGCTCCAGTCTTTGGCCTCAAACTCAACATTTCATGAAAGCTCGCCCCAATTGAGTCAGCACTTAGCCTCATGCTACTCATTCCCCAAAATCCAGCACACTCTTTCATTAATAGTCTGCTCTGAGGACTTTTTTCCCTGAGCCTTTGGCTTGGACCAGGTAACTCTTCAGTCCTTGTCTCAAGGGATATAGGTTGCTCTTCCAGTTTAAGCTCCATGACTGGTAAGGCTGCATCCAGCGTCACCTCTGCACTCATAGCAAACCTGGACATAGAGCTGAATCTGTCAACTGGGTTCACGCTCTCAGATGCAGGCTGAGCAGTGCTTTCCGAAAAGACCAGTTTTTTAGGAGAAACCATTTGCATTTGACGACTGTCTAATGACTGCCCCTTAACAGGGCTATTATCATAATTAGTAATGGTCTTTTTCTGACTCATATTTTTTTCATATGGACTTCCTTTTTTGGGGCTTCTTCTTTCTTGGCCTGTATCGATATCACCAGAGCAATCCAAATAAGAATCGAATGCAGTACGGGAGCTAGCAGAAAATGAAGCTTCCATCAAAACCACCAGAAACGTTAACGAGATATCACTTCACATCCATCAAAAAATCAAAATCGGGAAGCAATAATCCCAATAGTTATTTTTAAAAAAAACAAACAACCAACTATTATCCGACATATGATACGGTTGTTATTTAAACAACTCAATAATTCGCAGAGATCAAATTAATAACAAATTGAAATTCAAAGCCATTCATTAATACAGTAAAAAACTTGCTTGCTTATACTGACTATAAATATCTAAACAGTCAATCAACCATATATAAAGCCGCACCTTGTAGACGTTACAGATACGACTTTAAAATCAACTCAGCCCATCAGCAAACTGGAGTTCCCGGGGCCAGGGTAACCTCTGATTTAAGTAGCTTACAAACACTGCTATCGCTGGTTTCAGCACACAGCAGCATGACCTCGGAGATTTCCCCACGCATTTTGGCTGGCTTCAGGTTAGTTAGAACAATCACTTCTTTATCCTGCAGTTCTTGCTCCGTATAGAAAGGAACCAGGCTGGTTACGGTCTGATAGAGCCGATCACGACCGATATCCACCTGCACCTTATACAGCTTCTCTGCATTAGGCAGGCGTTCTACTTCTACGATACGCCCTACGCAGATATCCAGCTTCTGAAATTCCTGGAAACTGATTTCTTCACTCATAACAGCACTCTTTTTGAAAATATCTACAATGAAAAGTTAACTGAACGATTTTACTATCACAATCACCGTGACAGAGACCTCTGGAGTCAATAGATGGATAAAAAAAACCGCTTTCAGTACGAAAGCGGCTTATGGTTATTTACAATAGAAACCCTACATCATGCCTGGGCAACTTCTCCTTCTTCAGCAGGCTCTGATGCTGTGCCACCCCGGCGTGGAATGCGAATATCCTCAACCATATCCTGAACAGACTTCGGTGGTGCTTCCGTCACATGGCAAACGGCCATGGATACAGTAAAGTTGATGATCATACCCAGTGTTCCGATGCCTTCCGGTGAAACACCAAACCACCATTGATCCGAGGTACCGCCCAGGAACTTGAAGTAGATGATATAAGAAGCAGTAAACAGCAGGCCTGTTACCATACCGGCAATGGCACCTTCACGGTTCATTCTCTTATAGAAGATACCCAACAGAATCGCCGGAAAGAATGATGAAGCCGCGAGGCCAAAGGCAAAAGCCACGACTGAAGCGACAAAACCTGGAGGATAGATACCTGCCAGACCTGCAACACCGATGGCGGCTGCCGCCGCAATACGTGCAGCCAGCAGTTCCTGTTTATCAGTAATGCCTGGCATCAGGTTCCGCTTCAGCAGATCGTGGGAAATGGATGTGGAAATAACCAGCAACAGACCCGCCGCTGTTGAAAGCGCTGCCGCGAGCCCACCGGCTGCCATCAACGCAATCACCCAGCCAGGCAGGTTAGCGATCTCGGGATTGGCCAGTACCATAATGTCACGGTCAATGTACAGTTCATTGGCATTGTCCGTCTGATGGTTACTGACCAGTCGCTCGTCACTATGACCCCTGCCATCAATAAAAGATGGCTTTCCTTCCATCGGAGCACCCGGATGGTACTGGATATTACCGTCGTTATTTTTATCAACCCATGCCATCAGACCAGCGTTTTCCCAGCTGGAAAACCATTCGGGCAATTGCTCATATTCTGCCTCAGACACTGTCTGCAGCAAATTGATACGGGCAAAGCTGGCAACCGCTGGAGCCGTGGTATAAAGCACAGCGATAAACAACAGAGCATAACCGGCAGATTTACGGGCATCACGCACCGTAGGGGTGGTAAAGAAACGAACAATAACATGAGGCAGTCCAGCAGTACCCACCATCAGCGCCATGGTAATAAAGAACACATCAATCGTGGATTTCGAACCATCCGTATACTGGACAAAACCCAACTCCCGGGATAACCCATTCAGTTTCTCCAGCACCGAGAGTTCAGAGCCCTCAACATTACTGCCAAAACCCAGCTGCGGGATTGGATTACCAGTGATCATCATAGAGATAAAAATGGCAGGTACCAGATAGGCAAAGATGATCACACAATACTGTGCGACCTGAGTGTAGGTAATGCCTTTCATCCCGCCCAGTACGGCATAGACAAACACAATCCCCATACCAAGCACCACACCGACATTAATATCCACTTCCAGATAACGGGAGAAGACGATTCCCACGCCACGCATCTGTCCGGCCACATAGGTAAATGAGATGAAGATAACGCAGATAACCGCCACAACCCGTGCCAGCTGGCTGTAATAACGTTCTGCCACAAAATCCGGCACAGTGAACTGGCCAAACTTGCGCAGGTAGGGGGCGAGACACATGGCCAGCAGCACATAACCACCGGTCCAGCCCATGAGGTACATTGCACCATCACGCCCCATAAAGGAAATGATACCCGCCATGGAGATAAAGGACGCTGCGGACATCCAATCCGCTGCTGTTGCCATACCATTGGCAACAGGATGAACGCCTCCACCCGCCACGTAATAGTCTTTGGTTGAACCCGCCCTGGACCAGATGGCAATACCGATATAAAGCGCAAAGGATAAACCTACAAAGAGAAAGATCAGTGTTTGAGTCGCCATCTCACTCATCCTCCTGAACGTTATATTTTCGATCCAGACGATTCATCATCCCGATATAGACAAAAATCAGAATCAGAAAGGTATAGACAGCCCCCTGCTGAGCAAACCAGAACCCCAGTGGAAAGCCGAAAAAGCTAAATTGATCCAGCTGGTCCACAAAGAGGATGCCGCAGCCAAATGAAACGGCGAACCAAATCGCCAGTAAAGAAAGTAATATCCGTATATTCTCCCGCCAGTAGGCGGCAGCTGCACTTTGATTATCCGGAGAAGGATCAGCAGACATAAAAGACGCTCCTGAAATTATTATTGTTTTTTTATAATCAGCCGCTCAGAGCTGTGCGCGTCCTAAACAGTAGCAAAAGTATGGATACGAGCACCTTAGACTTTAGGCTAATACCCTTAATGGATATACAAGGGAGTATGCTAAACACTGCAAAGGGAAAGCTGAGACCGAAAAAATCCTCAGGGCAAAAACATGAACATTTTTTGTACAGCTGATCAGGCAGGGTTTGTTCTCATTCATGCTTTGCTTTGTCTATATATTAACCAAAATCAAGCGATTGACGACGTTAATTGGTGACACTCCCTCCTGCTCATATCCAAAAACCGGTTTTGTACGCAAGCCTGTACGATTTTGCATCATTCAAGGGGGGCAGTAGGGCTATAAATACGCCAGAATGGTCAAAATATGTTCATGTTTTTGCCCTGAATGAAGGTCCTTGCAGCTCTAATAATGTCTATAGGTTCATTATTAACCGGAGCACCAACAGAGTTCAAAATTTGAAAAAGATAATCGAGTGCATGAGAAATATTAAGGGTTGCCTTCTGTGTTCCATTTAAATCAGGAATAGCAAACAAATTCTGAATTCCCGGAAACTTATCGAACTCATTTGTCGTTTTGGAAATATCACAGATTTTCTGTATCGCCAGCTTGAGAACCGTTGTCTTATTAGCATTCTCCATAGATGTGCCATCCAGTTTCCATTTATCGTTAAGGGACATTGAAAGAGCCTTAAACTCAAGCTTCCATTGACTCTTTTCGATTTTGTTTCTAATTGAGTTTGCCCGCACTGCAAGATAAGATGACCCGGATTCTCCAGCGCCTATGGAGGTACCAGCTTCCTGAGTTTTCATCATAGAAGGGGATACGTCATGAGCTTGAGATAATCCCTGGAGAAAAGTATCTTTTTTTTCTGGCTGTCTACTTGATGAAGGTCGATTAAAGTGATCCATACGTTGATATTGCTCAACCGCTCTTTTAAGAGCAGCCTCAAAAGACTGGCGCGCATTATATAAATTCGAAGCTAGACATTGCCTTTTCTGTACAGAATGGGATGATTCTTCTTCCGATTCAGACTTCGCCCTTTTGACTGGCAGTATGGCTTGAGCTCTCAAACTCTTCAGAAACTCCTTATGTTCTTCTGGAAACGGTTTCTGATAAGCCTGCGAACGCTTCTCCATATACTCCCGTGCTCTTAATATTTCTCTAGTTGATTTATGGAATAGAATAATAGGTAAGGTTTTCTCCCTGACAATATCACCCAATGTCTGTCGGCCAGCCTGACAACTGGCTAATGACTCAGCTCTTGCACTAGAATAGCTTGCACTGGTTTCTGGCTCCAGAAGTATGGTTTCCAAATCGATGGGCTCTGGTTTATCTGGAGTTGAAGGTTTGACCTGACTGGAGTACTGAAGAAACCCTGAAATATCTGAATCCCCCCCCTCAGAACTTCCTTCAATATCGATCAATTCTGACCTTTCTGACATTGACAACCAGTCGCCTATTCTCTGCTGTGAAGCACTTGATTTCAATTCTAACCTTGAAGGTTCTTCAGCTACGTCAAAGGGGAATGAACGATCCTGGACACCAACCGGTGCAGACATCGCTGTCGAAGTATCTGACCAGGAACCATTGGTAGGTTTTTCCTCATTTGAATACGTCAAAGCTGACACCGAATCCAACCTCACTTCAGACGTGTCAGAACTGACATCATAAATTGACTGCTCACTTGCAATACTCTCCTCTGATGATACTGTCGCTACCGAAGTATCTGAGCAGGAGCCATTGATGGACTCTACCTCACTTGAATACGTCAATGCTGGCACCGACTCTATTATTGCTTCTGATGTCTCAGGGCCATAATCATAAAAGGGCTTCTCATTTACTAAGAACACAGGAAATGACATGACAATTCGATTAAAACGCTGAGGTTCTGTTTTAGACTCCTTTATAGCAGTTCTCACAACAAAATTGTTTGTATACCCAGCTTCAACTTTCTTATCCACTGTGTACTCTAAAGGACCACTCGGCTCTCTATAAATTTTTTCGCCATAATGAAAACTGTAATCAGACTTCCACCTGCCTGAAAATAATGCCAATCTGACGTCAAGGCGATAAATGACAAACTCAATATCTTTACCAGCCCAATGCATTCCGACTTCAGACTCAGGATCCAGGTTATCATTAATATACTGACACCAGCGCTTTAAAAACTTATTTAAATCACCAGATCCACAATCTGATGTTATTTTAACCAACCAAACTTTAAGATTATTTTTTCCAGCCCACCACTGCCGCACGGCCTCCTCAGACCATAAATGTATATCTGCTTCTTTAGTCATAAAGTTTCTATACAGCTTCAGCATTTTTAATTCTTCTGTACTAATTTCAACATCACTATATATTGATTTTTCCAACCAGCGATTAATCTCATCTTTAGAAATTTTTTCAAAGTTATCATCGAAAGCCCTACGAAATAAAGGTATGAAATTCCTGAGCATATCTTTCCATAACACAAAATACTTATCCGCTTTTCCCATGGCAGCGATGTTTAATAACTGCCCGTTGTCGGGATCATTAAAACTGTGTTTTTTAAAATATTGTTCTAACGTTAAATTCTTAGCATAACTGACGACAGATTGTTTTTGACTATCAGAAAGTTTCTTCCGGCTCCCTTGATAAGTTTTCAGAAGAACAGCAGGTAATGACGTTAATAAAATCCCTCCTACTCTTACATCTTTATCAATCAGCCACCCTTTCCTGGGCTTTTCCTCCAAATTCAAAACATCAAAGGCATGATAATTAACGGCAACAGGAGTGGGCTGGTCGTTAGTCGCTAAACTAACGAGGGATGAGTCAAGCTTATTTCCGGGCTTATCAAAAGCCACCAATACTTTAAGGGCAATTGTCGTACAGCTCTTATAGTCTGCCTGAAGATACTCAGAAGCCTGCGTAGTTAGAAAACAAAGAGGATGATGATTAGACACAGACTTTATTGCCTGTGACACCCCATTAATTACAAAATGTCGTATCTCGGTTGCTACAGGGCATTCAGGAAGTATCGTTTCATGCAAATAAACAACAATTTTTCCTTCCATCTGAATAAGCCTGACCATAGTCATATGCGAAGCCCTGGAGTTCATAAAAAGCATGCTAAGGCCTACCTTTTCACCAGGATCTGAGAGAAACTTTAACAATATTTTTTTAAAAGAATCCAAAGAGTCTCCATCTTGCCCCGTCCCACAAAAAAAGAGTGGTGGAGATTTTTTTGACATTCTCTTTACTTCAGATAAATCCAAAACAGCTCTAACAGGAAGATAGCACGCACCATTACTGACAGTTTTATCAGCAATATCCAGGTTTTCCTGAAGTAAAGGATTCATCTGTACATCTTTGATTACATGAGAATAATTAGCCACACGTTCCCAGTAGCATTCCCCCTCATCAGATATCACGCTTGTCAATACCACACCATCGCCACATTCCAATATGATGTACTGGCCAACTTGGAACTCAATATTTGCACTCTTATAGGTTTTGTTATATGGGTTGTAAATCCCAAGATAGCTTCCAACATTTGACTCTGGGCTTATTAAGCATTTAAATTCTCTTACATTTAAAAGCCTTGATTTAGAATCAACCTCTCTTATAAACAAAGAATAACCCTTGTCTTTTGAGCCAGACTTTACATCCTCACCTGATGCCAGATGAACTCTTAACTCATCCAGTTTTGTTTTCTGATTCAAAATAGCAACCATAACTTGATCAATAGTCCATTGATTCAAATCATCTCTACCAAAATAATCAATTCGCCCAACACAACAGCGCTGACTCAATTGTAAGAAAGGTAGTGGCGGCAATAATGAATCACGAATATTATCAGGCAGTCTGAATTCTGAATATAACAAACCATCGGATACATAGCGGGAATAAAATTTACCAACATGTTTATACAAGCACGTTTCATCTGCCAGAACAGACCTTTCAAGGTCTGTCATTGGCTGAATAGATAATTCCACCGGCAAAATAGTATGACTCCTGAAAAACCTTATCAATTACGCGAGAGTTTAGAGAAGTAATTTACACTTTAGTTCCTTTTAATAAAATCATCTGTCACTTGTAAATTCATTTTAATGTTGCGTTGGATAAACCATTAGACCTGTCAGGCTTACCAGAACTAAAACCAATCCATGAAGATAACAAGCCAGCGCCAACTACCAGCACAATACCGACAAGTGCAATAACATCAGGAACATGCCCCCAGATAAGCCACCCCAGCATCCCGGCAAACACAACGCCAGAATAGTTAATCGGTGCAACAATTGAAGCTTTAGCCCGTGTGTATGCCTGTGTATAGCACCACATGGTCAGGGATATAGAGATACCAATGTATAACAAATAGGGTAATGTCCAGAGAGGAATCGACCGCCACTCCATAATCGCCAAAGGCAAACTGCAGAGAAAAGAAATCAGAAAATAATAAAACAGAATCACACTGGCTGGTTCAGTGTTTGACAGTACTCGAGTTCCAACCATAGATAATGCCAGAGATAATCCGGAAACCAGACCAATCAGATGCCATGTCTCAACACCTTCCAGGTCCGGCTTCAGAATCAGAACAACGCCTACAAAGCCAAGTATCAACGGCTGCCAATGGCTCTTTGACACCGCCACCTTCATCCACCCCCAAACCAGCAGTGGAACAAATAGAGGCGCTGTATTTCTTAACAGTGCGGCATCCACCAGCGGAATATGCTTGATAGCCAGATAATAAGCATAAAAGCAGAGCCAACCAGCACACCCTCTTAATAAATGTGCGCCTGGGCGCCGGGTAGACCAGTGGCTAAATGGATAACGCAACAACATGGGCACCAGAAGCAGCAGACAAAGCCCATACTGGAACAAAACAATAGTGGTAACCGGGACAACATCAGCAATCATCTTACTGGCAGCCCCGGCCGTGCTGGCTACCAGTGACGATACGATGGCAAACTGAACCCCTTTCAGAACTTCTCCATGGCGAGTCATGTTCAGAAAACCGGGTTAAGACTTACCTGAAAAAAAGGCGCCCATTACCTGTCGGGCTTCTTCGGAAACCATTCGCTCACCAAAGATGACGCCTTCATCATCAATACGCTGTTGAACATCGCTACGGCGGGTATTGGTAATCAGCTGCTTGGTCAGCAACAGCGCTTCACGAGGCTTTGCTGCCAGCTCTCTGGCCTTTGCCATGGCATATTCAAAGACTTCTTCATTGGCAATTACGGCATTGGCTATGCCATATTCACGGGCGCGCTGGGCATCAAAAAAATCACCCAGCATCAGCAGCTCAGATGCCCGCTGCCGTCCCATAATATCTGGCAACAGCAAACTTGAAGCAGCTTCTGGTACTACCGCAAGATTCACAAAGGGTAAGCGTAATCTAGTTTTTTCGCCCACATAAACCAGATCACAATGAAGCAGCAGGGTCACACCAATACCCACCGCAATACCGCTGGCTGCTGCCACAATCGGCTTTTTCTGTACCGCAAGCTGGCGTAGCATTTTCATGGCTTCTGGTTCTTCAGCAGCATCCTGGGCCAGAAAGTCCTTAAGGTCATTACCCGCAGTGAACATATCGGGCTGGGCAGCAAAGAGAATGACCTTAACACTCTCATCCTGATCAGCCGCGACCAGCGCTTCAAGAATCGAAGCGTACATGGCGGTGGTCAGCGCATTCTTTTTATCTGAACGGTTGAAACGGATCGTCAGGATATCATCCTGCTTCTCAACCAGAATGTGATTCTGATCTGACATGGGTCTAACTCCCTGAAACTCTATTGTCATTATTCTGTCGTCCATACTGTATTACAGCTGCTGCTCAATTGGCAGCAAGGAGAGAATAAAAATCCCCACCCGGGTAAACAGTGAACTTTCAGGATCTTTATTGCTGACAACCCTGCATTCCGGATTACAGTCAAACCATTGAATGCCATTCTCCGTCAGTTTCAACTCCCAGAATCCTCGCCGGTCCAGCCGGCTCAGACCAGAGATAAAGTCTTCGGCCATCTCAGGCGTGTCATAGATGGCACCAATTTCTGTATTCAACAGTGCTGACCTTGGGCCAAGATTCAAAGAGCCCACAAACAGATAGCGCCGATCAATAATAAAAGTTTTGGCATGCAGGCTGGCCCTGCTGGAACCCGTGATGGTTTTATGGATTTCGCCCTTTGCTGCATGGGGTTTCACTTCGATCAGCCGAACACCCGCTTCTAATAAATCTTTTCTATATTTACTGTATCCCGCATGGACTACAGCAACGTCTGTTGAAGCCAGACTGTTGGTAATCAGTACAACCTTAACCCCCCTTTTTACCAGGTCAGAGAAGAATGTTACGCCTTCTTTTCCCGGTACCAGATAGGGGGAAAACATCACCAGCTCTCTGGCTGCACTGTCAATGTAAGGAAATAGTTGAGGGGTTAAGTGTGTCGAGCGATCTGAAACTGGTGCCAGTATTTTTTCAGGTGCATCCGCATAAACAGAAGCATCCCCCCAATACCAGCGCATCTCTCCACTGGCAATATGCTCAACCAGTGAGGCCTGCTTCAGTCGTTTAATATATTTTTGTCCTGACGCTGAGTTAGCTGCATCGGCAAGTTTATCATTAAGCCGTTGTTTATCATCAGCAGTTACGCTCCGATTAATTAATGACTCAGCTGGGTAACTTAACGAACTGTTCCAATAGCGATCAAACTCATTAGAAACTTGCGGTACAACAATGCCACGATGGATCATATCCAGATCTGCAAACTCAACGGCACTGTTTCGATAGTATTCATTGCCAATATTACGCCCACCCAGAATCGCCAGCTGGTTATCAACAATAAAGCTTTTGTTGTGCATTCGCCGATTGGCTCGGTCAAACTGAGCCAGCAACTGAAAAGAGCGTCCCCAGCCACGGGTAGCCAGTGGATTAAACAACCGGATTTCAAAAAATGGGTGGGCGTTAGCAATGGCTACGGTCTGATCAAGACTCGCTATGGACAGGTCATCCAATAACAAGCGAACCTGTACACCACGGTCAGCCGCTTTCAACAAATACTTTAGAAACAGCTGCCCAACCAGATCATCGTGATAAAGGTAATATTGGGCATCGATGGTTTTATCCGCCGCTTCAATCAACGCCAGTCGAGCGACAAGGGCATCCAGACCATCGGAGAGTGGATGAAAACCACTTAACCCCGGTTGATTGGTATTATCATTTTCTACCCACAGGCCAATACGCGTCGCTTTGGCCGAGACAGTTTCCAGAGCATGGGATGGCTTTGCCAGAGAGTCTGATGGCAAGCTGGCACAGGCTATTAAATTAAACGTTAACAGACTCACCATCAGAACTTTGAGCACGACTTGATTCCTTTTTTATTTTTTCCAGACAGCGCTCACAGTAACAACTGGTTATCTCTTTTGGAACAGGGAGCAATACCGGAACCTCCACCTCGCTCTCAGGTTGCAGGGCTTTCATACACCAGCAATTTTCAAGCGATTCCCCTCTGGATGAGGCACACTGATTCGGCTGACCACACCCGGGGCAAACATTGACATCAGTCATCACAATTCATTCCACGTAAAAACCGCACCAATGGGGGAACATTCCCATGACATTTTTTTGATACCATATACCTAATAATGACCAGAAACGCCATGCACGGAGTAGGGATGAAGCTTAAACAAAAGTCTTGGGGAAAAATAATACTAACCGCTCTGACCATCAGTTTGATTTCAGGATGCAATCAGGAGCAACCTGAACAGGAAGAAGTACTTCGCCCGGTTCGCTCCATTGTTGTCACCCCTCCTGAGTCCGGCTGGATAAAAGAGTTTCCCGCCGTTGTTGATGCGGTTCAAAAAGCCAATCTCAGCTTCAGGGTTTCCGGCAAACTTGAGGACATTCTGGTAAAGGAAGGAGAGTTTGTTCAGGAAGGGGATGAAATAGCCCGACTGGATCAAGTGGACTTTGAAATTAAATTAAAAGACCGCCAGGCTTCCTACGATGTTGCCAAGGCTGACTATGAACGGGCAAAAAAACTGATTGAGACAGGCGCCATTGCCCGGGCTGAACTGGACAACCTGAAAGCCAAAGTCAGCACAGCCAGCTCACAGCTTCAGGCAGCTCAGCAAGAGCTGGATTACACCGTTCTCAGGGCTCCCTTTAATGGCCGGATTGCACGACGCTATATCGATAATTACGAAGAGGTTTCTGCCAAGCAGGAAATTGTATCCCTGCAGGATACCTCTGCCCTTCTGGTAGAAATGGAACTGCCTGAAAGTGTGCTGGTACGCTCCAGAAACCACAAAGGGGACTATACCTTCCATGCACGCTTCAGCTCGATCCCTGAACGGCTGTTTCCGTTAACTCTGAGAGAAACCTCAACACAGGCAGATGAAAGCACCCAGACCTACACCATGACATTTGCCATGCCCGCTATTGAAAACCATCTTGTGCTGCCAGGCATGTCTGTCGTCGTAAGGGCCGAGCAGAAAACACCGAACAGCGACATTATTCTCATCCCGGCTTATGCCGTCATGGAGGATAAAAATGGCCGCTTCGTCTACGTGGTGAATGATGAAAAAGATGAAACCGGAACCATTTTGCGCAAAGCAGTCACCACCGGAAGCCTTTCGACACAGGGGATTATTGTTGAAACCGGGCTGACAATTGGCGACCGGGTCGTTACCGCTGGCATGAGTCAGATGAGTGAGGGTATGAAAGTTCGGCTCCAGGAAGGGGCTGCGCGATGAATATTACCCGAGCGACGATAAACAATAACCGCACGGCCCTGGTGCTGGTCATCGTGCTGATCATTGCAGGCCTCCAGGCTTACAAGAATCTACCAAGAGCCTACGACCCCGGATTTGTCATTCGAGTTGCCAAAGTCATCACCCACTTTCCTGGAGCCAGTCCGGAACGGGTTGAACAACTGATTACCGACAAGCTGGAAAAGGTGATTCAGGAAATTCCCGAACTGGATTTTGTGAAAAGCACCTCTCGAACCGGTATATCCATCATCACAGTCAGTATTCAGGAAAGCTACACCAATATGCGCCCGATCTGGGATAACCTGAGGCGCAAAATAGAGAGTGCAGCTAAAGATATGCCCGATGGCGTCATTGGACCAGAGGTTAATGATGAGTTTGGTGATGTGTTTGGCATTGTCGTAACACTCACTGGACCTGAATTTACCTATGCCGAACTCAAAGATATTGCTGATCAGGCCAGGGATGAGTTTCTAAGGGTTCCGGAAGTCGCCAAGGTAGAAATCTATGGCGCCCAGGAAGAGCGTATTTTTATTGAATACAACAATGCACGCCTTTCAGAACTTGGGCTCTCTCCCACCCAGCTGATGCAAATGCTGGAGAACCGCAACATTGTGGTTCCCGGTGGGGCTATTACGCTGGATATGGAGCGCATTGAGCTGGAACCAAGCGGTAACTTTGAATCTGTAGATGATATTCGTCACACCATTTTCTCCATTCCCGGTAGTAACAACGTTGTTTATCTGGAAGACATTGCGACTGTTAAGCGTGGCTACGTTGATCCAGCATCTTCCAAAGTTCACTCCTCTGGCCAACAGGCTCTTGGGCTTGGCCTTTCCATGCGGGAAGGAGGCAACAATATCCGGATGGGTGAACAGGTTCAGGAGGTACTCAACTACCTGAATCAAACCTACCCGATCGGGATTGATTTCAACGTTATTAACTTTTCCCCAAAAGAGGTAGAGGATAAGGTCAATGACTTTGTCAGCAACCTGATTCAGGCTGTTCTGGTGGTTGCAGCGGTTATGCTGGTTGCCCTGGGGCCACGCACCGGGCTGATTGTTGCATCACTGATCCCGATGAGCATGATTTCAGCCATGCTGGTGATGTCGTTCTTCGATATTGGCCTGGATCAGATTTCGCTGGCTGCATTAATTATCGCCCTGGGCATGTTGGTGGATAATGGCATTGTTATGGCCGAGAGCATCATGGTTCAGATGAACAATGGCAAGAAGCCGGTAGAAGCTGCTATTGATTCTGCCAGTGAGCTTCGCGTTCCACTGCTTACTTCTTCCTTAACGACCGCTGCCGCTTTTTTACCCATTTACCTGGCAGAATCAGCAGTGGGTGAGTTCACCGCCTCTCTGTTTCTGGTGGTGACTATCACTCTTCTCTGCTCATGGCTGCTGTCCATGACGCTGATACCGCTACTCTGTGTTCAATTCCTGAAACCCAAGAGGGAGAGCACGGACTATAACCGTGGTTTTTACCAGAAATATAGGGAACTGCTGACCTGGGTTTTAAAACACAGGGTGATTTCACTTGCCGCTACGGCTGTGTTGTTCGCAGTGGTGATGAGTGGCTTTAAGTACGTGCCCAAAATCTTTTTCCCTCCTTCAGATCGGCTCTACTTTAAAACCGAGCTTGAACTTCCCCTGGGAACGGCAATAGAGCGGACTGAAGCGATTGTTAAAGAGCTCGAAGCCTTTATAACAGAGGAGATGAAGGTAAATAGCGCCCGCACTGAAGGCGTTACCAGCTGGATCAGTCATATTGGAACCGGAGGGCCACGATTTGTTCTCCAGCATAGTCCGGAACCGGCCAGCCCTAATTATGCAATGATGGTCATTAATACCACTTCTTCGGACGTGATTGGTAGCATGATTGATAAGCTGGACAGTTACGCCTTTGACAACTTTCCGGATCTTCAGATCACCAGCCGCCGTATAGAGAGTGGCGTATCCATTAGCAACCCGGTAGAGATCAGACTTTATGGTAAAGAGACTGATCAGTTGTTCTCACTGGTCGAACAGTTAAAAGCTGAAATGGGCCAAATCAATGGACTGAAAAATATCAGCGATGACTGGGGGCAACGGATCAAGAAGTTAAAAGTGGTGATTAACCAGTCACGAGCATTGAGAGTGGGAGCCACCAGTCAGGATATCGCTATTTCTCTGCAAAGTGGTCTGAGCGGGCTTGAGTTAACTCAGTACCGGGAAGGTGAAGATGCTATTCCAGTGCTCCTGAGGTCTGTGGAGGCTGACAGGCAGGATATCGACAAACTGGAAACACTTTCTGTTTATATCCAGTCCACCGGTGAATCGGTCACCCTCAAACAGGTTGCTGATATCGAGGTAGTGTGGGAGCCGGCACAAATTCTTCGCCGTGATGGTTTGAAAACCGTATCGGTGGGAGCTCAGCTGACACCGAGTATGACGGCATCAGAAGGTTTTGCACAGCTTCAGCCCTGGCTGGATGAGCATTCCCATCGTTGGCCAGCAGGCTACCGATACGAGCTGGGTGGTGAAGCTGAGAGTTCAGGTAAAGCCAATCAGTCCATTGGTGAAAAGCTGCCTATGGCTGCATTTCTCATCTTGATCCTGTTGGTGGCACAATTTAACTCTCTGCGTAAACCCGCCATTATTCTAGCCACGATTCCATTGGGTATGATTGGCGTTATTATCGGGCTACTGACGGCTCAGTCCTTCTTTGGGTTTATGACGTTACTGGGTGTCATCTCTCTGGCCGGTATTGTGATCAACAATGCCATTGTTCTGCTGGAACGGATCAAATATGAGATTGATGACAATGGGCTTTCAGCTCAGGAAGCGATTATTGTTGCGGCTGAGCGTCGTCTGCGCCCGATCCTGCTGACAACGGCCACCACCGTGCTTGGGATGATTCCTCTTTACCTGGGAGGTGGTGAGATGTGGGAACCTATGGCTGTGGCTATTATTGCCGGTTTGCTGTTCTCAACCATTTTGACACTGGGTCTGGTGCCCGTGCTGTATTCACTGTTTTACCGCGTAAAGTATTAAATTCCAAAATAAAACAGGACTCTTCATGAGTCCTGTTTTGAATGAGAACGCCTCCTAGGAGCCTGTCGGACATAACCGGCCGTAGCGAGAAAAAGTCCAGTTTGAGCCAGTTTTTATGCTGATTTGAGGGCGAATAGTGGTTCTATTCAACAAAAAGCAGCATAAAAAATGGCCAAATCCGGCTTTTTCGCAGTAGGCCAGTGGTAAGTCCGACAGGCTCCTAGTAACCATCAATGTTTACAGAGTATCCAACACGCAAAATAGCACCTTCGGAGTTAGTGGTAATAATATAGCCTTGCCTTTTCCCAAAAAACTCATCGTTGATAATGACCCAGCCATTTTGAAACCGTTTGATTTCAGCATCTTCCGGAAAAGATGAGTTCGGTGCAAACAGCGTTTCCAGTGCTTCAGCCAATACATTGGCTTCTTCCGGGTTAGTAATAAGAAAATCTTCATTCAGGCAAGCCTGCAGCTCAGGCATTGGCTCATCATTTGATGAAGCAAATGCAGAAGGCCTGAAAAGACTTTTGATTACCCTGCCATTCTCATAGAACAGCACTTCACCGCCTGACATCGTGGTTCCATCGGGATAGCTGGTCTGCGGTCTAGCGGTGAAAAAGGTGCAACTAAATACGGTTCTGAGAGCAAGGCTCTCTTTCTCTCGCACCTTTACCGTCTGCCAATTTTCCATTTCCGTTCTGATAGATTCTTCTACGTTGTTGGAAGCAGCCAAGCTTAAACCGGAAATGCTTGCAAAGAAGATCAGGACACAAGCGGGTACAACATATTTAAACTGAATAGACATTAATGATCTCAGCGTCAGGGAGGACATGCCCTTTCTTATCGCTCCAGATCACTGAAACATTATTTTTAAGAGACAAAATGGCCAGTCTGCCAGGATCATAAAACTGGCCATTCAACAATACTAAAAAATCTTAAAATCCTTGCAAACCAGAAAGCTACTTCAGCCTCCAGCAGCGGCAATCTCTCTATCCTGCGGCAAGCCTGACTCCTTCATATCAACTTCATCCCATTTTTGAATATTGTCATCAGCAAACGTACATTCCTCTGCCCGGAAGTTTTTAGAGCGATCATGCTGAATACCGTTAAGCCACATAACTTCAGCATTTACGGTGTCTGCCAGATGAGTATTCAGGACAATTTTCTCCAAGCCCTTGTAGCCGGTATTCAGTTCCAGAAAGTCCTGTTCTTCAGACTCGATCAAATTTACCAGTTGTTTGAGGTTTCTGACCCTTTCAGAACCAACACTGTCGACCCTTCTCAGAAACATATTGTGATAGCCCCGGTTTGCCTCATGAGGTAGGACCTTCAGGATGACAACAATTTCATCTTCATCAGCAAACCGGAAATTATTGAGCAGCACCGGCGTAAGGCCTGCAAAAGAAATCAGGTCATGTCCGGCCCCCATCAGCAGCTCTCTGGTGACTTTAGTAAACACCAGTCCCTGATAAATAAAGTAGGAAGGTGCGGACTCACCATCGACACCCAGTAGCAAATCATTATTCACAGGCTGGGAGAGAGTAACGGTCAGGTCCTGCTCCTGCTTGTCACGAATAACGCGGATATCGAGCGCTTCTCCAACCTGCCTGGAATGAACGACATAGTCCATGGACACCCGTTCACTACCACGAAAAACAATGGTTTTATCATGCCCAACCGCATGCCCGTCCAGCTCCAGAATGACATCATCCGGCTGTAAAATACCGTCGGCCGCAGAGCCTGGAATGACATGGCGAACCAGAACACCTTTGTTTTCTTTCACACCATAGAGCGTTTTAAAGAAGCCATTCTCAAGCTCTTCCGTTTCGATACCCAGGCTGGGAATCCCACTGTATTGGCCATCAGAAATGTCCTGCAGAAAGTGGCGTATGATATTTACAGGTACAATATGAGCAATATTGCTGGCTTCAAAAGGGCTGAAGCCCTGCATCAGCACACCAATAATTTCACCATTCACCACCGCAGGCCCACCACTATTACCCGGGTTACTGGCTGCATCAATCTGGCCTGCCAGGAATGCGAAACCGGAATTAGTGTATGGCTGATACTCCAGTCGGGACAGAACACCTTTTGTTGCGCTGATCGTATCACCACCGATGGGATAACCAAGAAGCATCAAGTCTGTCTGCAGAGGCGGCACCTTGCCAAGAGGAATTGGGGTAGTGTCACTGAAAAAGGCAGCCTCCTCATGGTCATGGAAGGGAACGAGTAATGCCAGATCCAGTTCGTGTGATACCCATAAAGGCTTTAGCTTGTAGCGATCCGTCTGACCATTTTTCCTGCCTTCAATATAAGTATGAGCACTGATGACATGACTGTTGGTTAACACCACTCTCTGATCACTGCCTGGCAGCTGAATAATTGCTCCGGAGCCGTATTTCTGCCTTGGCCCAAGGTTGGTCCATGGATTCTGATGGTCATATTGATTGAATGAGGCATAGATTTTAATGATCGAATCCCTAACCCCCTGATCTTCCGAATACACCGGTTGTAAGTCCGTAGTCTCTCGCTCCGCAGTGTACCCATATATCGAGACTGCCAGAAAAAGAAAACAGACTGCTTTGACAATGCAATTTGGTCTCACAACCAACTACCTCAACGGCTAGAGAAAGAACCCTTCAAACTAGCACAAAAAAAATATCCTGCTTTGCTGAGACAACAGGCGTCACAGGCTTTTGGGCGTTTACCAAACTGACTTCTGGTATAATCAGCCCGGTAAATACCTTCATTCAAAGTACCAGGCTGCCAAGCATGATTGTTCTTTCCCCTGACTCTCTGAACGAGATATATGCCCGTCACCTTGACTGGTATCCAGCCATTGCCAACCCACAGTCTCCTCCTGAATTTGTTGATGGTCTGACAGACATCATGAAACAGTTTGACCTGATTCTGCTGGACTCCTATGGCGTCTTGTGTCGTGGTAGCTCGCCCATCGACGGGGCAGCCGAAGCAATACAGCAACTCAGAGAAAACAACATCCCATTTTGTGTGGTTTCAAACGATACGTTGACCAACCGTTCTGTTGCTGCAGAAAAGTATCAAGCCCGTGGCTTTGACTTCTCAGGAGATGAAGTACTGACCAGCCTTGATATTACCGAGCAGTACCTCAATACGCTGACGAATAAGGCCAATATTGGTGTCATAGCCCCTCTTGAGCATCCGTCGAATCATCTGCTGGAAGGCATGATTCGACTCAATGGTTGTAACGGTGAGATTCCGGGCGAAGTCGATACCTTGTTGTTCCTGACCGGAGCAGGCTGGACGGCTAAAATGCAGGAGAACCTGACAAACAGTGCCAATGGCCGTCAGTTCAACTTAGTGGTGGGCAATCCTGATATCGGTGCACCTCATGGCGACCATGTCACCGCAACCCCCGGCTACTTTCTGGCAGACCTGGTTGAGCAAACAGCTCAGAAAGCCAGGCCAATACTGTTCGGCAAACCAGACAGTTCGATTTTTTCAATGGTGATTAAGCAGCATCAGATTACAGATCCATCCAGAGTATTGATGGTCGGTGATACCCTGTACACAGATATTCTTGGAGGTAATGCCATGGGGTTTAAAACATTACTGCTGCAATGTGGGGTTTACCAGAATGAAGACATAATGAAAGTCATTACCGATACAGGAATCAGCCCTCACTATATCGCCCCAAGCCTCTGAGTTTTTTTTATATTTTCATTATGGGTATGGTCCAAGAATATACAATTGAACCATACCTGAGGTTAATCTCAGCATGCTGTAATCAATGGCTTTCCTGCCAGTGAAATCCTCTGCATTATTCGCTCTTCATCAGGAGTGATGAGGACATGAAAATCATCACGAACACCCACTTCATAAAAACGCTTTCCTTGAATCAGCTACTTGTATCGTCTGATTTGTTTACTCGTTCCTGGCTTCCATTTTTGAGTGTGAGAGCCAAAGAATGTATCAGTAGCTTACTCACATAAATATTTCAGTTGATTGTATTTATTGTATTAATCCAGCATTCGAGGATCTGTTTGCTTTTCGAAGTCAGAAGAATTTCACGATAAAGTAATCGAACAATTTATCTACCGAGAGCAATATCCACTCTTCTGAATCTTAACCCTACAGTCTTTGGCACTTACTCTGTCTAGTCAGATTATTTATACAATTAAATTTACAGAGACAGGAATTATTAAGTTTTTAGTTTTTTCATCAGCTAGCCTGTACTTTGACCTTCGCCCATTAAAATTATTAAAAAGGACTTCCTTTCCATGGCGGTCATCGTATGCACAATCTATGTCTAAATTGTAATTTGCATAATTTTCTTTCACTATAAGTTCAAAAAGCTCGCCAGACTCAACATCAAATATTATATCAGTTGGCCTCTCCCCATTATTTCCCAGAAAAGTTTGCAGTATTTCAATATTTTTGGATGCAGCGTATTTTTCAATGAATTTAAAATAACCATTTTTGTAGGTCATTCTCATTGAAAATCCGCCAATAATAAACATTCGTAGATCA
The DNA here is from genome assembly GCA_900299555.1 of uncultured Endozoicomonas sp. Taxonomy (GTDB): domain Bacteria; phylum Pseudomonadota; class Gammaproteobacteria; order Pseudomonadales; family Endozoicomonadaceae; genus Endozoicomonas. The sequence continues at coordinate 623 of OODV01000110.1, read as the reverse complement.
GTAAAGCTGCTATCGCTCATGGATGACAGCATTATATCAAAAGACTCTTGAGCCGTATCATCGTATAGGAAGTGACCCATACAGGCTTTTTGTTTAACATTATCCCAAAATATAACTCCATAGCAGCACTTAAGTCTGGTTGTACAAAGATACTTTATACATGTGCTATCTTTTCTGAATTGTGCAAGACTGATTCCAAGCATAGGAGTATAAAGACAAGAGTCCAAACCATCTTCATACGATTCATGTACAGTAACACCTAATTTAGGGAGCTTATCATATAGCTTATTCCCAATAACACACCCATCAATTCTAAAACTTTTTGATAAAACCACCTCATAAAAGTCATCATTTTCTAAAACATCGAGAGTATGATGTTTTGGCAAGTCTGGTTCGCCTTTTCTATTCTCAAACTCCCCTGTCATTTCACCTTGTATGTGATCTCTTAAACTATAAGGTCTTGGCGGAACATCTTTTTTTATTTTTTTAGCGCCTTGATCATTCACTATTTCAACTTTAACAAATCCTGAAGGTTCTTTTTAATTTCATGTGGGTAAGCAGGCTTTGCTCACCTTGGTAAAGTCCAGCTTACCTGTCAGCAGATATACCATGATTTTGAAGTG
>OODV01000134.1 GCA_900299555.1 uncultured Endozoicomonas sp. | reverse complement strand
CAGAACGACTGCATCAGCAGATAAATAAGTATTTGGTACCAGTTTAGAAAACACTGAGTCAGGGCATATCTTTTTCCTCCTCTTCCTCCCTCCTCTCTCCCCGTCTGAGAGTAAACCTTGATTGTCTGACGGGGGAAAAAAAAAAAAAGCCTTCCCATAGGCTGTTCACGTGCTCCATTCATGGTGCAACACATCATTTTTTGGATCATGCACCCAATCTGCACGTTTTTCTTTTTTTGAAAAGAAATGTCAGATTAAGTCTGAACTACTCCAAGTTACCAAGCCCCGCCTCTCCCGAATAACTTTATCTGCATCATACTTTTTGACTTCCTCAATAATTTCACCCCTCTTTAAAGGAAAATCCTTAAGGCAGAAATCAAATATTGAAAAATCCAGAAAAAAACCAACCTCTCTCGATGCACTTTTATTTTTCACCTTAATTGCAACAAAACAAATCACCATCGATTCCAGAATTTCATTTACCCTACCTTCATTTAATTTAAGAGTAAATAAATCCAAATCCAAATACAACAGATCATTAAGCCTAACATTCAACGCATTCAGCTTATTTACTGGAACATTACAACCAACCAAACAAGAAACAATTGAAGTTTTTCCGAGAATAGGAGCCAGCGTTTTTTTACCAACTCTTTTGTCATTCACTTTTTCTTTTTCTTTTTCTTTTTCTATATTATCGGGAATATCTGTCCCATCCAGAAGTATTCTCGCAAGCCTGCACACCTCTTTAAGATTACTCCTTATTCTATTACAATCGGAGCCTACAAAGTATTGCTTCCTGCTTTCACCTTTCTTACGGGCATTCGAACCAAAGAGATTCAAATCAAGAATCATCTTAATTTCTACCTGCCTTTTTTTATTACAATCGAATATTTTGTTGAGTGATGAAAAAAAATCCTTAATACATATTTCTAGCCCAACATATTCCTCCAGAAAAACCGAATCAATTAAATCAACAATGGATTCCATCCGAGCCAGACTAGACTTTAACTTTACAAGAGTTTTTACACTGCCATTCAAGGAAACAAAAGCATCATCAGGCACTTGTTCAAATCTAAATCTAGGACGAACCTCAACAAACGACAATAATCTACTTATTTTAGGGTTGCATCCAATATTTTCTTGATAGGCAATTTGCTCTTTAAGCGATAAAGAATTATTTTTCCTGTATGCTATATTCATCATATGGCTTTCCTTAGAATCGGCAATTACCATCATGGATAAATAATGTTGGTCAGACGACATAGATTCATCGCATAGATAATCTCTCAGTGGTTCAGTAACCTCTATCTCTCTACACTCAAGACTCTTAAAAAAAACTTCAGACCATGCTTCGGAATGATATGTTAAAATATCTTTTGGTACACATTCGGGCTCACGCTCCACCTTGAAAAACCTGACGGAACTTTTAAAATTGCATTGCAAAAAATCAACAGCAGAATCAATACCTCTATTATCTCCATTAACAGACAATAAGTCTGCCCCTATGGAATTACCGCCATTACAGATCATACCGATACTCAATTAAGTTTCACACAAGGATACAATGTTCAACCTGAATCACCACATTACAAATAATAGATTTGAAATTCATTAATATGACAATGCGTTTACCTAACCTCTTGATCCCCTCTACAGCCAATAACTGAAACTAATTAAAACTTAAAAAACAAAATAAACCAGACATTATATAGTTCATTAAGGCACTATTAAGACAATCTTAGCCATAATTTTTTACCAGCAAAAAATAATCCAATACTACATTTATTAACTCCTTGGCTTTTTGGCTTATCAGTCATAGAATACGCCGCCATTTACCCCTTTCCACATAACATCGTATCCCCCCCTATGGTCGAGGAACTCCCCATTGCTATTTTCTGAACTGGCCCTGCATGAACGGGTGCAAAAAGCCCTGGCTGAACTGGGTTTCGATAAAGCCACACCAGTTCAGGAGAAAACCCTGCCACTGGCCATGGCTGGTAAAGATCTGATGGTCAGTGCCGAAACCGGCAGCGGCAAAACAGCGGCCTTTCTGCTGCCCATGCTCAATCATATGCACAGCCACCCTGCTCCTCAGTCAGCCACTCGTGCCTTGATTCTGGTACCTACCCGAGAGCTTGCTCTACAGGTTTTCCAGACGTGTGAAAAACTGGCCCAATATACCTACATCAAAGCGGGCCTTATTATGGGTGGCGAAGACTTCCGCCATCAGATCAACACGCTGCGAAAAAACCCGGAAATTCTGATTGCAACGCCGGGTCGCCTGATCGAACACATGGAAAACAGTAACCATGACTTCAACGATCTGGAGTATCTGGTACTGGACGAAGCGGACCGAATGCTGGACATGGGCTTTGGTGCCGACGTTCTGACCATTACTAATGACTGCCGCAAAGAGCGCCAGACACTGCTGTTTTCTGCCACGCTGACCGGCAACCAACTGGGTAAAATGGCAGAGGAAGTGCTCAACGACCCAACCCGTATAACCCTGAAAACCGCCCGGGATAAACATGAGAATATCCACCAGCAGATTCTGCTGGCAGATGACACGGCTCATAAAGAAAAACTGCTGATCTGGCTGCTGAAAAATGAAACCTACGAAAAGGCACTGATTTTCACCAACACCAGAGCCCAGGCCAATACCTTCATCGGCAAAATCCGGGTCAAAGGACTGAGGGCGGGTATCTTGCATGGCGACATGGATCAACGTGAGCGCAAGCAGGTTATGCGCCTTCTGACGGATGGCACTATCAATATTCTGATTGCCACTGATGTTGCCGCCCGTGGGCTTGACATCAAAGGTGTGCAGCTGGTAATCAACCTGGAAATGGCCCGTAACGGCGACGACTATGTACACCGCATTGGTCGCACCGGTCGCGGTGGAGAACAGGGTCTGGCCATTTCCCTGATCGGGCCGGATGAATGGAACCGGATGTCCAGCATCGAGCGTTACCTTAAACTACGATTTGAAAAGCGCACCATCAATGAACTTATTGGCAGTTACAAAGGTCCCAAGAAGCTGAAAAGCTCTGGCAAAGCCGCAGGTAAGAAAAAATCAGACAAAAAAAACCTGGCTAAAAAAGGCGCCAATGAAAAACAACGTCACCGGGTTAAAAAGAACGTAGGTAAACGCCGTACATCGGCTGACGCCCCTCAGCCTTCGACCACAACACACACAACCACAGCAGCGATTGATTCTGGTTTCGAACCACCCAAGCGCAGGAAGTAATATTTAACATGAGTAACAACACCCCTTTTTCCGCTCTTGGGCTGGATGAATCACTGCTTCAGGCTGTCCATGAGGCAGGCTATCAACAACCCACCCCCATTCAGGCAAAAGCCATCCCCATGGCCTTGACTGGTCGTGACCTGATGGCATCGGCTCAGACGGGTACTGGTAAAACGGCTGGATTTACCTTGCCTATTCTCCACCGTCTTGCCCATATGCGTACCAGCAAAGCCATTCGTGCACTGGTGCTGGTACCTACCCGTGAACTGGCTATTCAGGTTCATAGCAGCTTCCAAACCTACGGAAAACATACTTCCGTTAAAGCCACAGCCATTTATGGAGGCGTGGATTTTGACGAACAACTTCAGGTTCTTAATGAAGGGGTTGATGTCCTGATTGCTACGCCGGGTCGTTTGCTTGATCTGATCAATAGAAAACATATTGGTCTGGAGAGCTTGCGGATTCTGGTGCTGGACGAAGCGGATCGAATGCTGGATCTGGGTTTCCGTGAAGATATTGAACGTATCCTGAAAACTGCACCCGTAAAGCGGCAGAACCTGCTGTTCTCCGCCACCTTCTCAAAAGACATTAAACAGCTGGCTCATGATTTCATGCGCCACCCGGTAAAAGTTGAACTGGAAAACCCGAACTCTGCAGCCAAAACGGTCTTGCAATCCTTCTATCCCGTCGATCAGCAGGATAAACCAGAGATTCTCAGCTACCTGATTAATGGCGGTGGATGGAAAAAAGCCCTGGTTTTTGTCCGCACCAAGAAAGCGGCCAACAGAATTGCCGAACTGCTGGAAGAAGATGGTATTAATGCTCAGGCAATCCACAGCGATAAAAGTCAGTACCTGCGTATTCGGACGCTGGAAGATTTTAAAGACAACTACTTCAATGTTCTGGTCGCTACCGATGTTGCAGCACGCGGGCTGGATATTGAGCAGCTACCACTGGTCATCAACTACGACCTGCCCAAGTTGCCACAAGACTATGTTCATCGCATTGGTCGAACCGGTCGTGCAGGACAAGCTGGCCGGGCAATTTCTCTCGTAAACCCTGAAGAGAAGAAGTTATTAGCTAATATCCAGCAATTGATTAAAAAGCCTCTGGAAATTGAACCCCTTCCCTACTTTGAACATGGTGAAGTTCGGGTGGCGGATATCACTGAACCAGTCAGCAATACCCGAAAAAAGCGATCAAAACCTGACCTCAGAGCTGGAAAACCTGCTATAAAAACATCTGGAAAGAGTCAAACAGGCAAACGCTTTGGCTCTTCTAAAGAAAGCAACAAAGAAAGCGCTAGAGACAGTGGGAAAGAAAGAGCCAAAAAGCCTTTTGGTGCTGCTTCCAAAGGCAAAAAAAGGCCTTCAACTTTCTCTGGAAAGAAACGCAAATCTTGAGTTACGAATGGAAGACTGTCTGGGGACAGTCTTCTGAGTTATACCAATTCCGGTTTCTAAATATGATGTCGAGCAAGCTATTCTGGACTACTGAGCAAGGAGGAATGACGAGTAGTAGCAGGGCTATTACAAGGAATTCCAACAAAGATTCAGCTGTTCAAAATGGCTGTGCAATTCATGTTTAGAAGGTGGAATTGGTATTAAACCTAGCTCTTTAAAAAATGGGTGATAAGGTCGCATACGATGGAAGATGTCATTGATGAACTTCGAGAACGGGCTCTGGATGTTGCTGTTCCTCTGGAGCTACCCGATGAAGACCAACTGGTTGAAGTGGAAGAACAAATCCTGATCTCACTGCCCTATGAGTTCAGAGAGTTTCTACTTCAGGTAAGTGATGTCATTTATGGCTCTATTGAGCCGGTGACAGTTACCGATCCACATTCTCATACCTATCTCCCGGAAGTTGCGGCCAATGCCTGGGCTGAGGGACTGCCCAGAGAATTAATTCCTATCTGTGAGCATAATGGCGAGTACTATGGTATTTCAGAAGAAGGAGAAGTTGTTCGCTGGGCTGAAGGCGAATTAACTGAAGACAGCTGGCCTTCTATCTGGCTATGGGTTCGGGATGTCTGGCTGGAAAGCTAACGAGCCATACTGAATGGAAAAATATTTGAGACGGTGGAACTTACCATTATGGTCATTATAGCTATTATCATGTGATGATAATTGAAGTCGCTGGCTGTGAGTTCCCTGACTCTCTTTTAACCCCTAATAATAAGCTCAGTATGCAGGTGGTATCATGCCTCTTCTGGAAAGTGTATTTCAGGCCGTACAAACTATGTTCCCCGAATCAGAGTACCCCTGCCTGAACAGCCAATTTAAACACTTTGCAACCGAAAAGCCCTTATCAGAAAAACAACTGCTTTACGCGGCACCTCTAACAAGAAACACACTTGTTGCTCTTCTGCCAATGCTGGCATCTGAGGCCAAATTGACTCTATCCTGGCCTCCGATCATTACCCCTGATCCAAAGGTGCTTGAACTTCTAAAGCTAGGGGGACTGACTTATCTGGATAGATCCATCAACACACCTGACTTCGATATCATTCTGGATTGCTGTGGAGTCCACTCTGACCTTGAAGCTTCTGACGGATATATAGAACTGACCCGAAGTGGGCTTCAGTACTATCAAGGCATTGCAAATAAAACTTGCTTTGACATTGACTCAACAAGAGTAAAAAAAGCAGAAACGACACTCGGTACCGGCGATGGGCTGTTACGTGCGCTGGAACAAGAGGGCTTTGCCTCTATCAGAGACAAACATGTACTTTTGTTTGGTTTTGGTAAGGTTGGTCAAGGAATTTGCAGAGCCCTACGAGATAAAGTTACCAAAATTACTGTCGTCGAACTTTTTCAAAGTCCAAATCTTCCCGAAAAAGTTAATTTTATTCATGCAACAGATACTCTGGCTATTTTAAGTGCTCTTACCACCACCAGTATTGTGGTCACTGCCACAGGCGTATCTGGTGTTATAGAAAAGAACTACCCTACACAACCATTTATTGACTCTAAAGCAGTCCTTATCAATATGGGTGCAGAAGATGAATACGGCCCAAGCTTTTCTAAAAGTAGAGTTAAAAATAATAAAACACCCATTAATTTCATACTCGAAGAACCTACTTCAATGAAATTTATGGATCCAATTTTCACCTTGTTTAACGAATGCGCAGTATTGCTTGCAACACAATCATGGCCCACAGGAATTATTGAACCACCTGAAAGCATTGTTTCATCAGTGATCAACAATTTTTGTGAGGCTCAGGGCTATAAAGCAAATGACTTTTGATTGGAGTCACCGCAGCCTGAACATTTTTTTTAGCCAGCCATCGCTAAAACAAATTGGTCATCAGAACTGTTCCCGGCAAAGCAACAAGATTTAGATAGTGAATACCCAGGGCCGCCCATTGGAAGCCCTTTCCAATCAGGCAGCCACTATTCGAACCACCGGTTTGTCGTCTATTGGCAGGTGAATAAGTGCGGCCAGAAGGGCCAGTGCTACAGTAGACCACCAGATCGGTTCATAAGAACCGGTGAAATCGTAGATTCGCCCCCCTGCCCAGGCTCCCAGAAAACTCCCAACCTGATGGGTGAAAAACACCAGGCCATACAGCGTCGACATATAGCGAGAACCAAAGATTTGTCGCACCAGCCCGGATGTCAGTGGCACCGTCCCCAGCCAGCAGAAACCAATCGCGCCCCCGAAGATAGCCGCAGTGTTTACAGTCACTGGCAACAAAACAAAGGCTCCAATAACCAACGTTCGCATAAAGTACAGAGAAGACATCACATGTCGTTTGCTGAAGCGATCCCCCATGACTCCCCAGAAGTAATACCAATTGCCTTTTCTAACTACTGTATAACTGCCCACTGGCGAGAGCATAAACTGAATAGACGTCCAGCTTCGCCGCATAGATTGTTCCAGGCCTCGCAGC
>OODV01000112.1 GCA_900299555.1 uncultured Endozoicomonas sp. | reverse complement strand
TCAGTCCTTTGACAACAGGTTTCAGGAAAATATCAATTGGTGTGGTGAAAGACAGATAAAAGGTTCTAATATGGATAAACTGCAGGCCACATGTTTATTTACAACTGCTATTCTAGGTACTATTTCAGCATCTCCAGCAATAGGCTCATCAGTCTCTGTAGCAGCGGGTCTTGCGGCAGGTGCAAGCTTGGGATCAGTTGGTAATTCAATGATAAACATGGTTAGAGCAGCACTTTCTGACTACTCACACTGTAATGTTGGGACTATACCTGGAGTAAATGATGACCCAATGAGTTTATTGTGCAAAAAGGAAGCCCATAAAGATAATATGAAGGAAGTTGCATGGCAATTTGCGACCAGATTTATCCCTTCAATGGCTTTCTTTTGTCAGCATCTACTAGAAGCTCATGATGACGATATGAATATTGGCATGGGCAAAACAGCAAAAATAATTCTAGGAGCCCTCTCTTTTATGTCTTTGTTTAATATTCCCGGAGGATTCAAAGGTCACAAGCATACAGTTGAATCGCTGGCTGACATACATCCAAGCCTGCTTTCCATATCAGCCTTTTTAAACAATAATAATAGTCTGAACAATCTTTACCAGATTGTGCAGCAAAAAGGCATAAAAATGGATAAAGCTGATCAGTGTGATTTTTTACTCACAGTTATTTCCTCCCACCCAGAAAAGGAATGTTTGACACAACATATAGAAAATATATTTAGAGGGAAAGGCTATTCAGGTGATTCTGATCTCTCTATTGGATCAAATAAATTTCTTAACCGCCTTAACAAATTTGTAAAAAAAGACACCCAGTTTGGTTGTAAAGGACTTCCTGGAACTGGAAACAGTGTAAATAATGAGGTCATATTACCTATTATTAAAGCCTGTGGTATTATCGGAGGTATTAAAGCTGGATCGATACCCGACCCATTGGCCAGATTTAAACCGGTTAGTGGCGAGTCAGCTAATATAGAGACCACTGCTAGTAATAGAGAGACTGCTGGCAGAGTGTATGTTTGAAAGCCTAATTAAAAAAGTCAGAGTATTATTTGATATTTTTACATTGGTAAATAAATATATGCTGTAGAATCTTACTTGACTTGGCAGTTACCTAATTTCAAGCAGGCTTCTGTCAGGTCACACTTAATCACTACTTGGTAGTGGGCTAAATGTGCGTTTGGGCATGAATATCAATCCCGAACTCTATCTTGTTGATCAGGAGGCCAATGACAATATCGTGCATTTTTTCAAGCTTAGAAAAACAAATGGTTTTTCTGGCCAGCCTTTTGATCCATGTCCTTAAGTTCAGATTCTTACGCTCAATTTTCTGGGTGTTTCTTTTACCGACAGAATGCTTTTCCTGATCCAAATTGCGTTCATAAGCCCCCCCAGTCGTCAGTATAAAAATGCTGAATACCGAAAGGCTCAAGTAGTGCTTTGAGTTTCTTGAAAACCTCATTCTTTCGCTTACCAAATACGTAAGCCAAAATAGTACCTGTAACGTGATCTATTGCATACCACAGCCAACGCTGGTTCGATTTATTGCCGACAAATGACCATTGCTCGTCTATCTCCGCCTCATCACATATGGGCTTAAAGCTGACCTCACTCCCTTCATTAAACTCCATGGTTTTGATGTTGGGATTAACCTGAACCAAGCAGTCTTCTTTGCTTTTGAGCGCCTTGATTACCGAGGCCTTGCAGATTTTCAGAAGTCTTGCTGTATCCCATACACCGCAACCATTGACCGCCATATCAACGATTTTTTCTTTGATCTCGGGAATGCATGCCTGATAACAATACTGAAGCATAAAAGAGTTCGTTGGACATGGTTCATTAAAGCAAAGATAACATTGAATGCCTTTTCGATTGAAACCGTTTTACTTAACAAATGGCTGCATGCAGCGATGGCATTTTACTTCGATAAAACAAGTCACTGATCGTAAATCTTCAAACTGAATTTTCAGCTCGGATTTTACTTGATCCACACATTTAGCCCACTACCCACTACTTATTTCTGAAAGCCAATATTTGCAGAATGTGAAGCTGTTTACCCGAAGATGCCTCCGAAGTGTGCAAATGAAGAGCCAGCAGCTGTGACCAGAGAAATTCATAATTTCATCAGATAAATGGTCGCCAAGGGAGGTAAAGTTAACACCAGAGAGTGCCGCTGATGGTGCATTGGCAAAGGCTCTGCCACCAACAGTGATGGATTCATAACACCACTGCCAGAAAACTCACTGCTATCAGTATTAAACACTTCTTTCCATGTACCTGCCTCCGGTACACCAAGCCGGTAATTCTGCCTGACAACTGGTGTAAAATTACAAATTACGACGACAGGGGTATCACTAAAAGTATGCCGACTGAATGCTATCACTGACTGCGAATCATCATCAGTAATCAGCCACTGAAAACCAGCAGGGTCATAATCAGAGTGCCATAAAGCGGGTAAGGATTGATAACAGACATTTAATTGTTTGACCATAATGTTAAGGCCTCTGGAGTACTCACTCTCCTCCAGCAGAAACCAGTCTAATTGATCATCATGATTCCATTCACGACGGGAACCCAGCTCTGCCCCCATAAACAAAAGCTTTTTCCCCGGATGCCCGAACATATATCCATAGAGAGCCCGGAGATTGGCAAACTGTTGCCATTCATCTCCAGGCATTCGGCTGAGCAGTGTGCCTTTACCATGGACTACCTCATCATGCGACAGCGGTAAAATGAAGTGTTCGCTGTAGTTGTATACCATGCTGAATAAAATCTGATCATGGTGATAGCGACGGTGCTCAGGGTAACGGGTCATATAATTCAGGGTGTCATTCATCCACCCCATGTTCCACTTATAACCAAACCCAAGCCCATTGTCATACGTTGGCATTGAGACACCAGGCCAACTGGTAGACTCTTCGGCTATCATCATGGCATCCGGGTAGTTCTGATAAACCGTTTCATTCAATTCCTTAATGAATTGAACCGCTTCCAGGTGCTCATTCCCTCCCAGTACATTTGGCCCCCACTCCCCCTCACCTCTTGAGTAATCAAGATAAAGCATCGAGGCTACGGCATCCACCCGCAGACCATCCACACGGAACTGCTCAAACCAGAACAGTGCATTGCTGATCAGAAAGTTTCTAACCGACGGGCTACCATAGTTATAGATATGGGTTTGCCAGTCAGGATGCCAGCCTCTACGTGGATCTGCATATTCATACAGGTGAGAGCCATCAAAATAAGCAAGTCCATGATTGTCTGAAGGGAAATGTGCAGGAACCCAGTCCAGAATGACACCAATGCCCGCTTCGTGGAATTGATCAATCAGCGCTTTCAGCTCATCCGGATCACCATAACGGCTGGTCGGAGCAAACAAACCTACCGGCTGATACCCCCACGAGCCATTAAACGGGTGCTCATGAAGCGGAAGAAATTCTACATGGGTGAAACCCATTTCCTTAACATAGGACACTAATTCTTGAGCAAGGTCACAGTAGCTCAGAAGTTGACTGTCTTTTCTTTTTTTCCATGACCCCAGGTGAACCTCATAGATACTGACAGGGCGATCCACCCCCTGACTTCGGTGCCATTGTTCACACTGCCACTTATACTTTTCAGGGTTATAAACAATAGAGGCATTCCCGGGAGGCTGCTCTGCAAAGGCTGAAAACGGATCAGCCTTATGGGGCAGCAGTTGCCCATTTTGATCTTTCAGCTCAAACTTATACAGGTCTCCCTCTTTCACATCCGGAACAAACAGTTGCCAGATGCCACTTTGGCTACTGGCCATCTGATGCAACCGACCATCCCAGTGATTAAAAGAACCTATAACACTGATGCTTCGAGCATGAGGGGCATAAAGGCGAAACATCACTCCATAATAGGTATGACCAGAGACTGTCACAGATAGAATGTGCGCCCCCAATGTATGATGCAACCAGTGTTGCCTGATTACAGGTTCTGTACGACAGAAGCTGGCAAACTGATAGGGATCATTAATAGAAAATTGATGATGCTGGGCATTGGTAACCTGAAGGTGATAAGCTGGAGGCTCTGATATATCCGGAAATGTCAGTTCAAACAGTCCTGGAGCAACACCAGTAGCCAAACCATAATGTTTGCCAGTTATCTCATCAACAACATCGACTGTTGATGCATCGGGCCGCCAGATTCTTAATACCAGCCCTCTACCCCGCCTATCAGGGTGCCAGCCAAGTAAATCAAATGGCCTCGCACAGCGAGTATTCAGCAGGTCGTCAAGCAGGGTATCCCAGCTGTCTGAATCTATTCGAATATCTTCAAGAGCACCAACCATCATCGCCCCCATTATAACCCTATATTCCATATGGTTTTACAATAGTCGGCAATGGAACGATCTGAAGAAAATTTCCCCATAGACGCAGTATTTATAATGGCCATTCGCCACCAGTATGAGGGGGCTTTCCATGCCTTGACAATCCGGTCATGGGCATCACTATAAGACTGATAGTCAGCCAATGTCAGGAAATAATCGGAATCAAGCAGTGACTCAACCAGAGGTCTGAATGCATCAGGTTCATCAGGGCTAAGATCACCAGAAGCCAGCCAGTCAATAACGGCTTTCAGTTCTTCATTGTGCTGGTAAATATCCCGTGGGTTATAGCCTCTCTGTCGTAAATCACTGACCTCATCCACAGTCTTCCCAAAAATAAAAATATTTTCCTCGCCCACCTCTTCAGCAATTTCTACATTGGCTCCATCCATGGTTCCTATGGTTAGAGCACCATTAAGGGCCAGCTTCATATTCCCAGTGCCTGAGGCTTCAAAGCCCGCGGTAGAAATCTGTTCAGAAACATCCGCTGCTGGAATGATTTTTTCTGCCAGACTGACGCGGTAATTGGGCAAAAAGATAACTTTCAGCTTATCTATGATCCGACGATCATTATTCACCCTGTCCGCCAGACGGTTAATGGCATAAATGATATTTTTTGCGACCAGGTAGCCTGGTGCCGCTTTCGCTGCAAAGATAAAGACCCGGTGAGGAACATCCAAATCCGGGTCTTCCAGCAAACGACGGTATACAGCCATGATATGCAACAGATTCAGCTGTTGTCGCTTATATTCATGCAGGCGCTTTATTTGAACATCAAAGATGGCGTCAGGATTTACTTTTACTCCACATAGCTCATCAATAACGCTGGCAAGAGCCATCTTGTTATCTCGCTTAATTTGGGCAAATTTTTTCTGAAACTCGGGATCATCAGCCCAAATCTTGAGCTCCCCCAACCGGGCAAGATCACTTTGCCAGTCACTTTTTAACGTTGAGTCAATTAATTCTGCAAGCTCAGGATTACAATTTGCCAGCCATCGTCTTGGTGTAACGCCATTGGTGACATTCACTATTTTATCAGGCCACAGTTCATCAAACTCCGGAAACAGTTTTTGCTTAACAAGGCTGGAATGCAGAGCGGCAACGCCATTGACCTTATGACTGCCAATAACGGAAAGGTAAGCCATACGAACCATTTGTGGCTCTGCAGGGTTATTGGGTTCTTCGATGATGGACAGGCGATTTTTCATCTGATGATCACCGGGCCAGTGTTTTTCCACTTCATTATGCAGGAAGTGATAGTTAATCTTGTAAATCAGCTGCATGTGTCGGGGCAGTACTCAGGCAATCAACCCCTGCGACCATGTTTCCAGAGCTTCAGGCAGCAGAGTATGATTGGTGTAACAGAATACACTTCGACATATCTCCAGAGCCTTGGTAAAAACAAAATCTTCCTCATCCATAAGGATACGCAACAACTCAGGCACAGCAATTGCCGGGTGCGTATCATTTAACTGAATCACCACTTTCGAAGTAAACTGCTCCCAGCCTTCGTGCTCCCTTTTGTATCGGGCAATCAGATCTGCCAGCGAACAGGCCACAAAGAAGTACTGCTGAATCAGTCTAAGCTCCTTTCCTTCCGGATGGCTGTCATTTGGATACAACACCTGACTGATATTTTCTGCAAGGATCTCGCGAAATCTTGAGTCCTGATACCGCCCGGCATCGAAACTATTGAGATCGAACCCTTCTGTGGCCCTGCCCTCCCACAAGCGTAAAGTATTGACCCTTTCGGTGTTATAGCCGGTTACAGGAAGGTCCCAGGGTACACCAAGCACTTCCTGAGTATCTTCCCAATATGCTTTTCCATCCACCTCCCGGACCTGTCCATACAGGCGAACCACCTGCTTTCTTTTGGGCTTTTCAATTCCCCATGGAAAACTGTCTTCCCGCCAGGCATCAGGGCTTTCTACCTGCTTGCCACCAACAAAACCCTGTTTAAAAAGCCCGAAGCGATAATTGATACCATAACCAAAGGCTGGAACATTGAGTGTTGTCAGTGAATCAAGAAAACAGGCAGCCAGCCGGCCAAGGCCTCCATTACCAAGAGCTGGGTCCGTTTCATACTCCAGAACATCGGAAAGATTAACGCCAAAACTGGCCGTGGCCTTTTCAGCCTGATGATAAATACCCAGATTATGAAGATTATTTCCCAGCAGCCGCCCCACAAGAAATTCCAGTGAAAGGTAGTAAACTCTTCGCACACTCCCATCTTTCTCTTCTCTACGGGTGTTGCGTATTCGATCCAGGTTAATCTCCCGAACCAGCAAGCTGAGCGCTTCCCAGTAGTCCCCCGGTGTTGCCTCATCAGGCTCAACGCCGAGAGATTGCTCCAGGATGCGACGAATTCCCTGTTCAACCTGAGCCGTATCCATCGTACGAACAGAGTTCAGGTCTACATTCATTCTACTCATGTCAAACACTCTCGCTTACAGCCCAAGCAACTCTCATCTCAACGGTATATTGGTCAACAATACAGTGCATATGAATTGGCTTGAGCAGAAATGACTAAAGAATTTACAGCCGGGGAATAGGAACGAATTAATGCGGCTCCCGGGAGCCTGTGACTTACCACTGACCTACTGCGAAAAAAGTAATACTAGTTATAGTTGCCCCAGCCTGATTCAGAGTATTTTTCTCGGTTTTTTTGGTTCTTTTTAAAAAACATGAATATAAAAAGTAAATCTGATCCAATAACTATTTATATATAAAAACAACAACCTCACTCTAATAAAATAAACTATTAACGATGTTTATTTTATTAAAATAAAAATATTAATAACCAATTTTCTGAATAAATGACGGATTAGGTAATCTTACTGGCATACTGATAAGCAGCGATTATTATTGATCAATATTCAATGCAGATTTTTTTGAAATCCGAACAACGATGATTTCGTTTGTTCTATCAACCATCTCCTCTACCCGACTGACTGCATCAGCTATCCAGCTGTTCCCAGTCTATCCGGAGAAATCAGAAATGATCCGCTCGCTGATTAAAAACATATTCCTGGTCTCTTTAACCTCGCTATCAATACTTTTTGCAAGCAGTGTATTTTCGTTCAGCTCGGATGAACTGCTGATATGGGTTGGTGGAGACAAAGCCTATGAAGGTATTCGTCAGGTAGGCGCTAAATTTGCAAAAGACACAGATATAAAAGTTAAAGTAGAAATCCCTGAAAACATTACCGATCGCTTTCAACAGGCTGCGGCCTCAGGCAGTGGCCCTGATATTATTTTCTGGGCCCATGATCGATATGGCGAGTGGGCAAGAAGTGGCTTACTGGCAGTCGTTAATCCTTCTGTGGAGTTCAAAAAAGGGGTAAACAAGATTGGCTGGGAAGCCATGACCAGTAATGGAAAAATTTATGGCTACCCGATTTCTCTGGAAGCCATCAGCCTTATCTACAATAAAGATATTCTGCCCATACCTCCCACCTCATTTGAAGAGATGTTTCCACTGGCCAAAAAGTTAAAGAAACAGCCAGTTCCGGGCAACAAAAAAGACAAGGGTATCATCACCATCATGTGGGATCAGGATCAGCCTTATTTCACCATGCCACTCTTAGCTGCAGATGCCGGATACGTCTTCCAGAAAACAGCGAAAGGCTATGACGTTAAAAAAACGGGAGTAAACGATAAGGGTGCAATGGAAGGTGCCAAAATGCTGGTTGACTTGATCGACAAAGGCGTCATGCCCAGAGGGGTTGATTACGGGGTTATGGAGGCCAACTTCAATAAACAGAAAGTAGCCATGATGATTACCGGTCCATGGGCCTGGGCCAACCTTGATAAAAATAAAATTAATTACGCCGTTGCCCCACTTCCCAAACTTCATGGCAAACCTGCCAAGGCCTTTGTTGGTGTTTGGGGGGCTGCACTTAATAATGCCAGCCCGAATAAATCCATTGCCAAGGAATTTCTGGAAAACTACTTGCTCACAGAAAAAGGGCTCACGGTCATGAACAATAATGTGCCTTTGGGTGCTGTGGCAAACAATGCAATGATGAAAAAACTGATGAAAGACCCTCGAATTGCTGCAACTTATCAGAATGTTGAGCAAGGCCTGATCATGCCTAATGTACCTGAAATGGGTAAATTCTGGTCAGCTATGGAAACAGCGCTTCGCAACATTACCAGCGGCCGACAGAATTACCGCGAAGCTTTGAACGACGCAGCCAAGCGCATTATCAGCTAGCAGGAAGGCCAGTACTCTATGAGTTCTTCAAGAATCTCTATTAAAAGTCCCAGCGCCTATCTGGTGATAGCCATTGTCGCTCTTATTGATCTGGTGCTTTTGTATGGCGTTACCTTGATGTATGCCCAGGGAGAACTGGCCTTTGCTATTCTGGTCTTAATCCTTGCCGCAGTGGGTTCATGGGTTTTTATCAGTAAGAAAGGGTACAACTACCGCTATGTCTATCCCAGTTTGCTCGGCGTTGTCACCTTCATTGTCTTCCCATTGATTTACACGGTTAACGTCGCTTTTACCAACTACAGCTCCAACCATCTTCTCTCTCTGGATCGTGTTCGGGCAATTCATCTGGCTAAAACCTGGCGAACCGGTGGCGAATCTTTTTCCTTCAAAATGTACCGGGAAGGCCCTAATTTCCGACTGATGCTTTCAAGCGCCAGTAGAGCCACTGGTGAACATTACCTTACCGAACCCTTTCCAGAAACCAGTGAACCACTGAAGCTCAAAGCCTATGTTTCAACCCATGTCCCCACTGGAGCCGAGCTGCCGATACGGGAGGTTATAAAAAAACGATCTACCCTGAAGCGACTGGATATCGTTCTGCCCAATGGTACAGGGCTGGCCATGACCAGCCTGAGGAAGTTTGGTGCTATCGCGAAGGTTTACCGACCAGATGATCGTATTGATCGCGAATACCCTGAGCAAAATTATGCTTTAATCGACAACCGTACCGGGGAAACCATCTATCCGGATATGGCAACAGGTTATTACACCAATTCGGATGGTTCTGAGCAGATTGGGCCCGGTTTTACCATTTACACGGGCTGGGATAACTTTACTCGCGTCTTCACAGACCCTGGTATTCAGGGGCCTTTCCTGAAAATCTTTGCCTGGACGGTCATTTTTTCAGCCCTTTCCGTGGTCTTTACATTGATCATCGGTTTATTGCTGGCCTGCCTGGTCCAGTGGGAACCCCTGAAAGGGAATGGCATCTATCGTTTACTGCTGATTCTTCCCTACGCAGTACCTGCTTTCATTTCCATCTTAATTTTCCGTGGGCTGTTCAATCAGAACTTTGGTGAAATCAATCTGCTACTGGACTTGTTGTTTGGTGTTAAACCTGAATGGTTCAGTAATGAGCTGCTGGCTAAATCCATGGTGGTCATTGTGAATACCTGGCTTGGCTATCCCTATATGATGATTCTCAGTATTGGCCTTTTGAAAAGTATTCCGGATGATCTTTATGAAGCCTCAGCCATTGATGGGGCGACACCGGTACAAAACCTGTTTCATATCACCATTCCCATGATCATCAAACCATTAACCCCCCTGCTTATTGCCAGTTTTGCCTTCAACTTTAACAACCTGGTTCTGATTGCTCTATTGACTGATGGAGCCCCGGATATGCTTCATGCCACCACTCCGGCTGGTGCAACCGACATTCTGGTGAGCTATACCTTCCGTATAGCATTTGGCTCCTATGGTCAGGATTATGGCCTGGCATCAGCAATCGCGACGGTGATCTTTCTTATGGTGGGCTTTATTGCCTGGGTAAACCTCAAGGCTACACGACAACTACAGTGATTTTTTTGAACCAAAAAGGCACAACGTTTTTTATCCGTGTGAATGCATACGAAAGCCGGTTTATTACGCCTTGCCAGAATGGGTATGCATTCACACGCAGGACCCGCTGGACCTGAAGTGGGTACGAGGTCGAAGCTATTATTCGTGCCTTTGTGTCTTTGTGGTAAAGCTTTTACAGAGCCATACAGGAGACTTCGTCATGGCTATGGTGCAATCGAGGAATCTGAAGTACCGGGTTTGGACCGCACGTATAGTGATGTGGCTTTTTTTGCTGGTTATCCTGTTTCCTTTTTTTATGATCATCTCTGTTTCACTACGCACCGGCAACTTTGCAACTGGTTCACTGATTCCAGAAAACCCGAGCCTTGAGCACTGGTATCTGGCTCTGGGAATACCCTGGGAAAATGCGGATGGTTCAATTACCCAGCCTCCTTTCCCAGTCCTGACCTGGCTGTGGAATTCCATCAAGGTAGCTATCACCAGCTCAGCGATGATTTTGATATTGGCGACAACTGGAGCCTATGCCTTTGCCAGGCTTCGCTTTCGATTTAAACAGCAGATGCTCACCGCCATGATGATTCTGCAGATGTTTCCTGCGGTTCTCGCACTCGTGGCCATCTATTCCCTGTTCGACCAGATCGGTGACTATATTCCCTGGCTTGGCCTCGACAGCCTTGGCTCAGTAACGCTTGCTTACCTTGGAGGGATGGCACTGCATATCTGGTTGATTAAGGGTTATTTTGAAACCATTGATAACTCTCTGGAAGAAGCTGCAGCTATTGATGGTGCGACCCCCTGGCAGGCGTTTCGTTTCGTTCTCCTGCCACTGTCAGTACCCATTCTGGCCGTGGTTTTCATCCTTGCCTTTATTGCCAGTATCGCAGAATACCCCGTGGCATCCGTCCTGCTGCAAAGTATGGATAACCTCACGCTCGCAGTCGGTTCAAGACAGTACCTTAACCCACAGAACTATCTCTGGGGTGACTTTGCAGCTGCAGCCGTCCTTTCAGGACTTCCGATTACTGTTATTTTCCTCGCCTGCCAGCGTTGGATTGTCGGAGGCCTGACATCAGGGGGTGTTAAAGGGTAACGCGGTTTCACCACAAAGGCACAGAGACACGGAGTTTTTCAAATCCGAAAACCTCCCCTTCGCGGCCAACAATTTATCTGTCCACAGACGGTAACACCAATGGCAGAAGTCAAACTCGTCAGCATTTCAAAAAGTTATGACCAGGGAAAAACCTGGACTCTGAAAGACATCAACCTGAATATTGATAACGGAGAATTCATTGCTTTCATTGGTCCATCCGGATGCGGCAAGTCCACCTTACTAAGGATGATCTGTGGCCTGGAAGACATCACCAGCGGTGAGCTAAGCATTAATGGAGAAAGAGTGAATGACAGGCCTCCCAATGAACGAAGAGCTGGTATGGTATTTCAGTCCTATGCACTTTATCCCCATATGTCTGTGGCTGAAAATATGGCGTTTGGACTGAAGCTGGCGAAGGCGAAGAAGGATGTCATTGATGAAAGGGTGGGTGAGGCAGCCAGAATTCTACAATTACAGGCATTACTGGAGCGAAAGCCCAAGGCTATGTCAGGGGGCCAACGACAACGGGTAGCTATTGGCCGCTCTATTGTCCAGCAGCCCAGAGTCTTTCTATTTGATGAACCTCTTTCCAACCTTGATGTTGCTCTTCGGGTACAGATGCGACAGGAAATAGCAAGACTCCACCGGCGGCTGAAAACCACCTCTATTTATGTCACTCATGATCAGGTTGAAGCCATGACACTGGCTGATCACATCGTCGTTCTCAGCCCTCTTGCTCAGGACGCCACCACTAATCTCGAACAGGTTGGCAAGCCTCTTGAGCTCTATCACCACCCAGCCAACCTCTTTGTCGCCGGATTTATAGGCTCCCCAAAGATGAATTTTTTTGACGGTGTCATTGAACAAAACGGGGAAGAAGAAAGCCGGATCCGCCTGACAACCGGCGAGTCGCTCAAAGCCTATGTGAATACCAGCAAAGCTGATATTGGTGTACGGGTTATTTTGGGTATTCGACCAGAACATACCCTGGCAGAAACCGATAATGGGAACTCTGTTGATGGTCGAATAGAAGCTCTTGAACGTCTTGGTGCAGAGTCATTTATTTACATGAGTCACGATACGATTCGAGAGCACTTTATTGTTCGGGTAGAGGACTCTCTCCGGCGCGAAGAAGGTTCAAGAATCCGTGTAGAACTACCACCAGAGCATTGCTACCTCTTTGATGCCAAAGGTATAGCCTTTCGAAGGACAAGAGCCCCAGAGATTGATCACTAACTTTTCAATGAGAGTCCACCATGCACGAGATCAAGCAGATTAATGCTCTGGCAGAGCTCTGTGGTATTCCAGCCCACTACATTGATGCTGCGGGTAAACCGGTAACGATTGAGACCGACTATAAAATCAATGCATTAAAATCGATGGGAATTGCTGCCGGTAATGAGCTTGAAATCCAGGCCTCAATCGACAGCATCCTTCGAAAACAATGGTCATCACTGATTCCAGTGGTTCACGTCGTTCATTACGGAGAGCCTTTTACTGTTCCCATTCAAGTTGATGAAACTCATCGGAATGATTCGCTTCAGGGTGAAATCATTCTGGAAGACAGCCGCTCAATTCCACTTAGCATCAAGCTGTCAGAACTTCCCGAAAAAGACAGGCTCTCTGTGGACAAACAGGAGCAGATACGGCTGCTTTGCCCTCTACCAGAAGACCTGCCTGCGGGCTACCATGAGCTATCTCTTACCCTTTCTATTAATCAAGAAAGTGTTCATCAAGAAAGTTGCAGCCTGATCGTTGCTCCACAGACCTGCTACGAGCCAAACATCCTCAGTTTTGAGCAACCCGGGCCTACCGAAAAAATCTGGGGTGTGAGTGTACAGCTCTACACACTTCGCTCAGAAAACAACTGGGGAATGGGTGATTTCAGTGACCTTAAACAGCTGGTGAGCAAACTCGGACCACAGGGCGCTGATATCGTCGGCCTGAACCCAATTCATTCACTCTACCCATCCAACCCTCTGCATTGCAGCCCTTACAGTCCATCAAGCCGGAACTTTATTAACCCCCTGTACATCGATGTTACTGCCCTGAAAGAGTATCAGGATTCAGCAGAAATACAGCAACATGTAAGCAGTGATGACTTTCAACGCAAGCTACGTAAAGCAAGGGACTGTTCACATGTGGAGTATGACCGGGTTGCCTCACTGAAATTTTCCGTTCTCGAAATGGCTTTTCGTCATTTTGAAAAACACGACAAAGCCCATCAATCTTACAGGTCAGCCGACTTTGGCCATTATTGTGAAGAAAAAGGGAAAGACCTTGAGCTTCAGGCCACCTATGAAGCCCTCTTTGAGCATTTCAGGTCCAGAGATATCAATAGCTGGGGCTGGAACTGCTGGCCAGCAGACTACCAGGATCCTGACAGCCCACATGTGAAGGATTTTGTTGCCCAGTCAAAAGAGCGAATTCGATTTTATTCGTACCTGCAGTGGATTGCAGAGCTGCAACTGGCTGATGCTCAGCGGACTGCTATAGAGTCCGGCATGCGCGTCGGTATCTATCGGGATCTTGCCGTTGGCGTAGACCGGGGTGGTGCAGATGTCTGGGCACATCGGGACAACTATGTTCTCAACGCCAGCGTTGGAGCACCTCCCGATACCGTTGCACCACAGGGCCAGAACTGGGGGCTACCACCCTTTGATCCTAATCTGCTGCAGGAACAGGCCTATACCCCATTTATCGATATGGTTTATGCCAATATGCAGCACTGTGCTGCATTGCGTATTGATCATGTGATGGGAATACTCCGGCTCTGGTGGTGCCCACCGGATAAAACCGCAGACTATGGCGCCTACGTTAATTACCCGCTGAGTGACCTGTTAGGTATCATTAAGCTGGAAAGCCAGCGACAACAGTGCCTGATTTTTGGTGAAGACCTGGGAACCTTACCTCCAGAAATAGAAGCCGCACTGCCACCAGCCCATTTTTACTCCAATGAAGTCGTGCTCTTTTCCAGGATCGAAGATCATTTCCTACCGCCCGAAAAGTACAAACCAAGAGCCCTGACCTGCATTTCCAATCACGATATTCCAACGCTTAGAGCCTGGTGGAACTGTAATGACCTCGATTTACGACAGGAGCTTGGCATCTACGATGCCGACAGAACAGAGCAGGAAAAGGCTGCACGACATGAAGACAAACTGGCTCTGCTAAAAACGCTTCAGCATATTGGTGAAGCACCGTACGGTGTAACCCCAGGTGATTTAAGCTCCATGGGCTATAGCCGTGAGCTGATGGAAAAGATCCACTATTACCTGGGCAAAACCGCATCCAAAATCATTGTGATCCAGCTGGAGGATGTGCTTGAGCTGGATACACCGGTGAACGTTCCCGGTACCAGCAGCGAGTATCGTAACTGGAGCCGCAAGCTGACCCGCAATATCAGCGAGATATTTGCAAGTGAAGACAATCAGGTATTCTTCAAAAACCTTGGTTTAACCCGAAAAGCTTGAAAACCCTGACTCACTACAATGCCTGTAATCATTGTTAATCAGATATGAACAGGTAATGATAACGATAGACTTTCCTCCTGGAAGGACGGATGGCAGCATGCTTCTGCAGCCCAATAACTCAATGAGCTGGCGGCAAAACCTGCTGTTACTGGGGCTGATAGCGACGGTATCATTGACCATTGCTATCGGCTTCTACCTGGCAGGTGCCAAAGCCATCCTGCCCTTTTCCATGTTGGAAGTCACCGCCTTATCTGCTGGCATCTATTACTGCTCTTGGCAGTGTCAACGGAAAGAGCTGATTACCTTTCAAGAACATCAGGTCACTATTCAAAAGGGCTTTTATAAACCACTGAGCACTCATCATTACCACCGTTTGTGGTGCCAGTTGATCATTCGCGAGGCGCCCCACCCTTGGAAGTCGCCTACCGTTCACCTTCGCTCTCACGGTAAGGAATTGGAGCTGGGTTCATTCCTGAACAGACAGGATAAACTCATCTTGATTGATCACCTGAAAAAACTGCTCCGCAATGCCTACATATCGTATTAAATTCAGAAAAATGGCCCATTAAGTAAACATTTTTTTGCCCATCTCTAAACCCTGAACTAAATTCTTAAAAGACTCTGGCTAGGTGGTTCTGTGCCAGAGATAAAAATCGGGATACCCAACAACCTTTCGTCGACGCTGTGTCTACTCATTCAATACAGTCGAATTTATACGACGCTCCTATTACTCCTTTTCCTGCACGGAGAGCAGGCCTTGCTTCTTCAACACATATTAACCGACGGCTATCTGCTTTTATGTGCGCCCGTTTACTAAGAGTGACGCGGCTATTTCAACAACATCATGCTTTCAATGAACGGCATGATGATAAAGAAAGCCGGAGCCAGAGAAACACACAAGGTAGGCTAAACATGCTTTCCAGGCATCAACTCTCTTCGAACCCAGAAACCCGGTTAAAAGCCATTTCTGGAGCGGTATCTGCAATCACACGTCGTTCCTGCCAATACTGCGGTGCAATGGCTATTGCTTCGGCTTCTACCTGCGCAATGGGAGTGACAGGTGATGATATTGATTTCACCGCTTATGCCCGTTCAGGTATTGGCAGCACTGATAAGGGGGGGCAACAGCTATGCTTCAAAGCTGCCGGAGCTCCCTCAAAGTACCGCTTGGGTAATGAGTGTGAGACTTACGCGGAATTGAAGTTTGGCGCGAATCTGTTTGATCAGGATGGCGTGCAGTTTTATCTGGACACCAACATCGCCTACAAAGTAGCGCAACAGGATGACTATGAGACGACTGAGCCTGCGGTTCGGGAGATGAATCTGAAAGCAAAAGGAGTCTTTGGGGATGCACTTCCAGGTTCAACCCTGTGGGTCGGTAAGCGTTTCTATAATCGTCATGATGTTCATATGATCGATTACTACTACTGGAATGTGTCTGGCCCAGGCGTAGGCATTGAAAATATTGATGTGGGTATGGGTAATCTAGATGTAGCCTGGGTGAGGAATCAGAACGGCGTTATGTATCCACCAACCTGGGATGCCAGCTCAAACTCTTATGCCACAGAAAAAATCACTACAAATATCATAGACTTCCGATGGAATGATATTGAATTAATGCATAACATGAAGCTTGAACTCGGGCTTGATTACGGCACTGGTAGCCCACCAGATAGGCTTCTCATTGACGAAACCCCACAAGGAGGAGCCCTGAGTCCTTCTCTCGGTAAAAGCTATTTTGATAAAAATGGCTGGATGTTTACAGGTGAGCTGACCTGGGATGTCATGAGCGGTTTTAATAAATTTGTCGTCCAATATGCTACTGATGCTATGACTGGACCAGGTACCGGAACCGCAGGCAGCTATCTGCAAACCACCGACTGGTACAAAGGCAATAAACTCTGGCGTTTTCTTGATCACGGTGCCATATCCCTGATGCCACAACTGGATATGATGTATGTTCTGGGCGTTACTGAAGTTAAATACGATAAGCAGTTTTATCCACAATATGGCAACAAAACAACATGGTACACAGCTGGAATTCGCCCTTCCTGGAACTGGAATGATTTAACCAGTACTACCATTGAGGTTGGTTATGACCAAGTCAAGAATGCTCATTCTTCCATTTCTGATGGAGCTACTATTGTGAGTAGCGATCTGTTCAAAAGTAAACTTTGGAAGTTTACACTTGCTCAACAGTTTCATCCTCAGTTTGGTAACTGGGTAAGACCTCAGATTCGCATCTTTGCCACTTATGCAAACTGGAATGCACCAGATAAAGTGAACACCGGCACACCTCCTGCCAGTACAAATACTGGAGCTCCCTGCAGCAGCTTAGGAGCAGACGGTACAGCAGCTTGTAACGCTCTAGGGTTAGAGTACTTCGATACATATACTACTGCATCCCAAATAGTAGATGCCTTTGGCAGCAAATCTGATGGCTGGACATACGGTGCCCAAATGGAAATCTGGTTTTAATCCAGTGAAGGTCGGTTTCAGAAGGAAGCCGACAATGACATCTCTATCTTAAGCATGTCGGCTTCCCTAGATACCTCGTTCCCACGCTCTGCGTGGGAATGCACACCGGAACTTGCAGTCATCTTCGTCACAGGCATGGTCGGTTTCAGAAGGAAGCCGACAATGATATCTCTATCTCAAGCATGTCGGCTTCCCTGAATGGGGAGCTGACCTACTGGTGCTTTTTGGCCTGCTCAGCCTCAAACTTTTCCAACCGCTTATCCCAAGTTTTAAATCGTTTACGGCAGTAGGCATCCAACTCATCAAAGGTCTGAAAATAATACTCGCAGCCTTCATTAATCGGAGCATCAAATTCGCAGGCCTCATTACTGTGCTCTCGACAGATTATTGGACGACGCTCATAGATACCACAACGATTATCCGATAGCAGGAACTCGCATTGTGTCTTACAGAGTAAATACCAGCCATTCCCATCCTTAAAAACATGAATGCCTTTGTGGGCAATTTGCCACAGCAATACATCAAAAGCATAAATGCTTCGCGGAGTATCCAGTTCCTGCGTAATGTAAGAACAACACAACGAAGAGCAGTGGTCGCATTTGCTCGTGGAAGTAACGTCCCTGGTTTCTATCCGATTAGTCATGGTTGACACAACGATGAATGCTTCCTGTTATATTAAGCGTTATCCCACTCTCCCAAAGGGTTAATGGCCCCCTCAAATCGAAATATAAATGACCTGAGTCAGTGGCTTGCCCTTTTTGGATTGCATCTGCATTGCTCAGCAATCACTTTCCTGAGATCCTCTGCCAGTTAATTATAATGTCAGGATATAAATTTATTTTCAGCGTCCAATGATAGGCAATACGGCTGTTTTAGACTATGAGTGTGAGTTGAAGTTCCTCTCTATCGTATCGTCATCCGTTGTCATCATTGATGAAGCCTGAAATTTTTACACGCGTTATAAAACCTTTAATGATAAGAATGGAATGAGGGCTCACGACCGTGCCCACGCTCAACCTGTCAAAATCCGTCCTTGAGCAGCTGCTCACTGCAAGGCGCCAGATACGTGCAGAGTTTAATGAGATTATTCATCTTTCTGATGAAAATCTCGAAGAACAACTCAGCCATTACCGTCAGCTCAGTGATAATCCGGAAACCCTGACCATACTGGATGCTTGCCTGACCTCCATGGGAGTAGCTCCTCAACTATTCAATACGATTGAAGAACAGACTCAACAGAACAACAGCCTATCCCAGTTGCTGGAAAGAGCAGAAGCTGCCAAGCAACAAAAAAACGAACTCAAATGGTCTCAAATGGGTAGCGCGGTCTCATATTTTGATTAGTCGTTCTTCCATCCCCCTGAGAGCAATCTCTTTAACTGGGGCTTAGCAGGTAAAACACAGACCTATTGCAATAACCAGAACTCCTACTTTAAGAGTTCAATAAGCGTTAGCCGGGAGAATCTCTGGAGCAAAAGCTTTCTCCCGGACAGTCAGATCAGGAGAGTGATGTTTTTTACCTGTAAACTCAGGATTTGGTTCAAAATTCATAGTGAAAGACGTACCTGGCAACCAGGTATACATATCAATCGGTATTGTCCCTTCCTCGGTTACCAGAATCGTGGTCTTAGCTATGCCCTCTGAGTTTGCAATGGGCCATGCATTATTTTCAAAGCCACTCTCCTGGAAAAAAACACCGGAATCTGGGGGAGCAGAAAAGTTAACCTGCACCCCGGGATAATGAATACCAGCGACATTTGTTACGTCGGCTATCAGTGGGTATGGATTTCCAACCAGTAATGGTCCCTGGGGGAACCTCACAGTAACAACGGGAAAGTTATTAAAGCTGGCTGATCTGGTAGCTGAAGTAGTATGGCCTCCTGTAGAAATGGTTGCAGTAACCGGAATTTCCCCTCCCGCCGTTGCTGAAATTGAGGTACCGGCCTTACCGTGTGTATTGGTCTTTTCATTGGATGCAGCAAGCTTTGCGTTCATACCAGCAGGGATACTGAAAGTTACCGAAACATCGGCCACTGGACGATCACTGGCATCGACAACAGACGCTGTTACGTTATGAGCCGAATGACCATTGGCGTATATTCCATCCGACATACTGTCAAGCGTCACTTTGGTCGCAGGGCCAGCCACAAAATTTACAGAGATAGCTCCAGGCTCGACCGGAGAACCTGAACTATTCGTATTAATCACTCCTTGAATAATAACAGCCCCCACAGAAGGACTCCTGATAGTGGTCAGAGCCTTTCCATCAGAACCAGTATTTACAAGACTCTTTTCAAGTTTCGCACCAGAGTTTCCGGTAACAATAAAGTTAACGGGAATTCCAGACACAGGCCTCATAAAGGAGTCAACGACTTGTGCGATTACCTGGCCAGTTTCTACATCATTTGCATAAATATTATTGCTGGTAGCAGACATCATAACCTGAACAGGCGGACCGGGAACAAAGATAACATTGGCCGTTGCCAGCTCAATTGAGCGGGTGCCAGTAGTGGACATTTGTGCAGTAACAGGCACTGTGCCAACTGAGCTGCCTTTAATAGAAACGATAGCCTGTCCATCCCCGTTGGTAATCACACTGACTTTACTGAGTGTTGCTCCAGAATCATCAGGTACACCGAAATGCACTTCTACATCACTCACTGGGTTACCATCAGCATCTGCAACATGAGCCGTCAAAAGCTTCGTTGCCAGATCATCGGCAAACACATCCCCCCTCGTAGTTGACAAATGAAGTGATTGAGGAGGACCAGCCTCAAAACGGATATCTTTTGACAAGGCTTTTCCCTTGTATTCCGCAGTAACCTTATAAGTGCCTGCTTTAATGCCAGTTATATCAACCACAACCTGGCCTTCAGAATTTGAAGCACTCCTTATCCCTTTAATATAGATTCCTTCCACAGGAAGGAAACTCACCATTTGACTGGGTACAGGATTACCCTCACTGTCTTTTATGGTTGCTATTACCTTTATTACAGAACGCCCATCCGCTGATGCCGGGCTGCCACTTTCCAATAGGCTCACAATGTTGGCCGTTGCCTGATTTGCTTTGAAAACCAGATCAATAGACTGAGTATTCCCCTTATAATCTGCGCTGACCCTGTATGTGCCAGCAATCTTACTGGTTATACTTGCTGTTACCCAACCATCGGAATTTGTTACCGGAACATGTTCAATTATCGTTAACCCCTCAACTGGCGGGAAAGTCACGGTCTGACCAGGAACTGGATTTCCCTTTGCATCGGTCAAGGTTGCTGTTACCACTATACCATCAGTCCCATCGGCTGATGATGGGCTGCCACTTTCAACAATACTGGTAATACTGGCGGTTTCAGGGTTGGCGTTAAACGTAACATTAACGGATTTCATTACGCCATTCAGCTCAGCCTTAATCTCATAATTGCCAGCTTGTGTACTGGTTACCTGGGCAATTATCTGACCATGAGCATCAGTGGTCTGTGATGTTTCGGTGATACTTATACCGTCAAACTTCGAAAAAGTTACTCTCTGGCCAGGGAGCGGGTTGCCATCAGCATCCTGAACCGTTGCCGTAATGGTAATGGCAGCTGTACCATCAGCCAATGCCGGGCTACCACTCTCAGCCACCCTGCTGATAGATGCTGTGGCCGGATCAGCATCAAAGGTGACATCAACAGCCCGTGTTTTTCCCTGATACTCAGCGGCTACGGTATAAGAACCTGCCCTGGTACTGGTAACTTTGGCGGTTACCTGACCATAGGCGTTGGTACTCTCGGCCTGTTCACTGATATTAAGACCCGCAACTTTGGAAAAGGTGACCACCTGACCGGAAACCGGATTGCCATTATCATCTTTCAGCGTAGCTGTTACGGTAATGGAATCAGCCCCATCAGCTACTGCCGGGCTGCCACTCTCTGTAACGGTGGAGTAGCTATTGGTGATAGCTGCTGTACCCGCATTAGCGGTAAAACTGATATTAACCAACATGGTGTCACCCTTGTAATCCGCCATGACACCATAGGTGTTAGCCCTGGTACTGGTGACGTTGGCAAAGACCTGCCCATTAGCGTCTGTGGTGCTGGTTCGCTCTGTGATGGTCAGGCCATCAATAACAGGAAAGCTGATGGACTGACCTGCCACTGGATTCCCTTTCGCATCTTTGAGAGTTGCGACCAGTCTAATCGCTGCAGAACCATCGGCCAGTGCCGGGCTACCATCGCTATCCAACGAGGTAATACGGGCCGTTGCCACGCTGGCATTAAACGTCACATCCACTGACAGGCTCTCTCCCTTATACTCCGCTGCCATAGTGTAGGAAGCCGCATGAGTGCTGGTGACCTCCGCCATTATCTCACCATTGACATCGGTTCTGGCAGCCTTTGCAGTAATATCCAACCCAGCAACTGCCGGGAAGGTCACAGCCTGATCCGGCACCGGGTTACCATTGGCATCGGTCAGAGTAGCCGTCACCACAACAGCCATCACCCCATTGGCAATGGCCGGGCTGCCAGTTTCCGATACGGATGAGAGGGTGTTCGTCAGCGATGCCGTATCTGGATTGGCAGTAAAGACAATATCCACTGGCCGGGTTTTATCTTTGTAGCTCGCGGCAACCTTATAATTACCGCTCTTGATGCTGGTGATAGCTGCTACTACCTGCCCACGGTGATCTGTCGTTGTGGTTTTCTCAGTAATGGTTAAACCGGGCACTGCGGGGAAGACCACGTTTTCATTCGGCACAGGATTACCATGGGCGTCCATCAGTGTGGCAGTCACGGTAATAACCGCTCTGCCATCCGCTATGGCCGGACTACCCGTTACTGTCACGCTGGAGTGGGCATTGGTGATATCCGCCGTGTCCGGATTATCCGTAAAGCTGATATTCACAGAACGGTTTTTACCTTTGAAATCAACTGGAACTGCATAATTGCCCTCAACTGTACTGGAGAAGCAGGCTGCAACCTGGCCAGCAGCGTTGGTTATCGTCGTCTGCTCTTTGATCGTCAGCCCGGCAACCGTCGGGAAAACAATTGTCTGGTCTGGCACTGGATTATCATAAGCATCTTTCAGGGTCGCTATCACAGTAATGAAAGCCGTTCCGTCCGCCAGCGCTGGACTGCCTCTCTCTACCACGCTTGAGAAGGTATTGGTGATATCCGCTGTGGCTGGATCGGCATTAAAGGTGATATTCACCGGCCGGGTTTTACCGTTGTACTCAACAGCCACTGTATATTCACCTGCCCGGGTACTGGTGACGCTGGCGACAACCTGACCTTCAGTATTGGTTGTGCTGCTCTGTTCGGTGATGGTCAGACCATCCACAGCAGGGAAGGTCACTGCCTTATTTGGCACAGGGTTACCATTATCATCTTTTAATGTCGCTGTAACCCTGACAACTGAAGTGCCATTCGCCAGAACGGGACTACCGGTCTCAGTGACAGATGAGTGATCGTTGGTAATATCTGCCGTAGCCGGATTAGTAATAAATGTTAACGACACCTCTCGACTTTTACCCTGATGCTCTGCGATAACGGAATAGGTGCCTGCAACCGTACTGGTCACTTTTGCCACAACCTGTCCCTGCGCATCGGTTGTGGTGCTCTGTTTGGTGAACGTCAAACCAGCCACTGCCGGGAAGGTGACGGTTTCTCCTGAAACTGGATTGCCATCAGCATCGGACAGTGTCGCCGTTACGGTTACTGCATCGGTGGCATCCGCCAGTGCCGGGCTTCCGATTTCCGTTACGCTGGAATGATCATTAGTAATATCTGCAGTTGCAGTATTGGCGATAAAGACAACATCCACTGATCGTACTTTCCCATTATATTCAGCCTGAACGGTATAATTGCCAGCCAGTATACTGGTCACACTGGCCACAACCTGACCATTAACATCAGTAGTTGCATCATGTTCAGTAAGGATCAGTCCAGCTACCTCAGGAAAAGTAATCGTCTGACCAGCAACCGGATTTCCATCAGCATCTTTCAGAGTAGCGATAACGGTAATACTGGCGATTCCATCAGCCACTGCCGGGCTGCCGGTTTGCTCCAGAGATGAATGGTCATTGGTGATATCTGCCGTTGCTGCATTGGCAGCAAAGGTCACTGCAACGGATCTGGTTTTGCCACCATACTCCGCAGACAATGTGTAAGTGCCGGAAACTGTGCTGGTGATGTCAGCCATCACCTGCCCCTGTTCATCAGTTGTTGTGACCTGCTCGGTAATGGTTAAATCATTCACTGCCGGGAAGGTCACCGTCTCACCGGACACTGCATTTCCGTATGCGTCTTTCAATGTGACGGTTGCCACGATCACATCGGTGCCATCCGCAACAGCGGTGTTTTTGTTAACGGTTACCGATGAATCAGCATTCGTGATATCCGCAGTTGCCGGATTGGCTCTGAAGGTAACGTCTACAGACCGGGTCTGACCATTGGACTCAGCAGACACTGAGTATGTGCCCGCTTTTGTGCTGGTAACAGTGGCAGAGACCTGTCCATGATCGTCGGTTGTCGTATTCTTTGCAGTAATGGTCAGCCCTGACACCTCAGGGAAGGTGATGGCTTGCCCTGCCACCGGATTGTCATAATCATTTTTCAGCGTGACGGTGATGGTGACTGGAGCAGTGCCATCCGCGAGGGCCGGACTGCCCCTCTCAGCCATTGAAGAGTATGTATCAGACAGATCACCTGATAGCAGTGATGGCCGGTCACTGAATACCACATCCACTGACCTGCTCTGTTCATGGAACTCGGCCACTACAGAATACGTACCGGCTTTCGAGCAGGTAACTTTTTTAGTGACCTGACCATTACTATCGGTGGTACTGCTACCCTCGTCTACTATGGTCATGTTCGGTATTTCCGGAAAAGCCACGGTTTGCCCTGACAGAGGATGATGTTCGGCATCTTCTATCGTGGCCGTTACCAGTACGAATGCCTCTCCATCCGCCTCTACCGGGCTACCGCGTTCAACCAGACTTGCAATAATCTCACTGGGTTTAACCATAATCACCACAGGTGGTATGGATATCATCTGGCCATTCTTCAGAGTAACGTTTCCAGTCAATTGATACTGGTTACTGTCTGCACGGGTTTGCCGCTGGTATGCCGGTGCATGGAAATAATCAACCTGATCTATTTGCACTATACCTCTGCCAACAGGGACCGTTGTAACCGCTGTACCGGAAAAGTGGGTACTTGCCACCTCTGACGGGTTACTGAATATTAACCAATTGCTCAGATTGTTCTCACTGCCTTCCATCACTTCATACTGACTTTGTGTAAATCGGGCAGTAAAGGTCGGCTCTTTCTTACGATATTCAAGACGAATATTATGGTCTCGCTCAACCAGCTTGAAGAGCTGGGCATCCAGAGATTTCGATATGCCTACCTCGCCGGGATTGATCTGCTGTTCAAAGGGAACACCAAAAACATACGTAACACTAGCCCCCACACTCAGACCCTTTTCACCGCCTTTTTCCCTGGAGTAACCCGCGTTGAACGTTAAGAGCGGAACCGGTTGATAGTTCAAAGCGACTGCTAAATGGTAGGGATCTTTAATGGGATCACCTCCGGTGCTGACTTCAATCGTATCGCCAAAGAACTGCTGATAATTGGCTGAGAGTGAAAGCCATGGAAAATCAGGCAGGTAACCGGAAACATCAACATCCACACCTCTCGCTGGACGTTCCATAAAAAACCAGCTATCCAGTGAGGAAAACTGGTCATGGCTGTCCTTCCATTGAGAAAGGGGGAAATAGAAGTTTCCTGCCAGTTTGATATTACTCAGGCCATATTCAACGCCTACACTGGCACGTTTGTGGTGACGATCTGTGTCATAGTCATAGAAAGCATTAAGCCCGTAGAATACGTCCTCATTTTTAGCGCGGTAACCCACGCCGATATGGGTAAAGTTACGGCCTTCATAATAGCTGTCACTATTGGCGACAAAGCCAGGCTGAACAAACCATGTAGACTCATTAGGTCCCTGCTTCTTAACAGCAAATGGAAACAGGAAATCCACTTCAGTGGAGTCCAGGTTAAAGTTTTTATCCAACGGTACTTCCACTTTCGCCGTGCCTTATTGAGAGAGCCACTTATGAGCAGAAGACTGTATATAATGCTGGGCCTCGCCACGAATGTGTTGTCGAACCCCGTCCTTCAGCTCAGTAGTTGTTTCAATGCCATCCAGCCCTCGGGCTATTGGTGTCAGAACATCAGAATACTCAAAGACCTGACCTTCCATTGCGCCGTCTTCCTGAAGATTCGCAGGTAATACAGAAGGGGGGAGCGGCGCAATAGTTTTATCGACGAAATAGATAGGAAAATTTTCAATACCCTGAGCATTTAACGCCCTTCCTTCTTCGGCTACTGCCGCTATTTCAGCCGGACCAACCAAAATCCGATACTGACCGAACTGCTTCCCGACATTGGATGTGATCATCCGGATGTTAAAACCAGGGTTAATCTTCTTTACAGTGGTTTCCAGCCAATCAATATAAGAATCAGAAGGCTTAAAACCTTTATAAATATGAAAATAGACGTTCTCTCGTGACTCTAGAACACTAAGCCCCTCATTAGCTTTCGATGAAAAATACACACCAATATCAGACCCAAGGTAGGTCAGAACCGGATATGCATAAGTCAATGGACTAATAAGCACTTGAAGCGCAATTAATAAATAAGCGACAGTTTTTCTAAACATCTCAATAAATCAGAAGAAAAATCGGGGAATGATTAGCTCGAAGGAATTAATATAAAACGAAAACACAGCATGAATAATTAGAAGACAATTTTAAAAAAAGCAAATAAGTTACATACGACATTAATATTATAAATTAGTACCACCTTATATAAACAACATTAATAAACGACAACTATACTGCTTAATACTTTCGTAGTCAGATGCGTATCAATGTTCCCCCTGTTCTACGGCGCATCAGATTCCCTTCATCTCAACCTGAATATTCGCCGTTTAATTTTTCCTCTTTTACTTTTTTTCCCTTCTATCCACACCTACTCAGCCTCGTATGACTCAGGAACCTATACCCAAATTTTGAGTGCTAATGGAGAAAACTCAACGCTTTCTGGAAATATAACGATTAACCTCAGCTCAAGTCCCGCAGGAACAGGGGCTGTATTTGCTGCTCAAAACGGGCAAATATCAGGTACTGTCGATAACCTGAAAATCAACTTATTAAGCTCTGCTCTAAACGGAATTGAAAGCCAGCAGGGGGCAAAAGTTGACCTCAATGGTCCTATATCCATAACCAACACCCGTGGTTTAGAGCAAAATCATGGGATATGGACGGGGTTGGATCAGGGAATGCATTTTACTGGACCGGTAGACATCAACCTTCAAGGCATAAGTTCCTTTGGGGTTTCTTCAATGCAGGGAGAAGTCACATTTGATGGCCCTCTAACAATAGCTATTTCGGGAGCTTATAGTTCTGGAATATACCTGTTTCCCACGACGGATACACCAGCAGCTATTTACCTTAATGGAGCCACTAACATCCATGCCAGTGATCAGGATACTACCTCACTGATTATTTTAGGAGGAAGTGTTTATGTCAATAACACCCTCAATGCATCCACCAGCAATGGTGCCAGTGCCATTAACATGGTGACAACTAACCCAACTTTTGGCAGTCTCCTGACGACATACCACCCTTCGAATCCACAGGTTCCGAACCCTCAAAAAATTCTTCTCCAGGGTAAAATACACCTGTCGAATGGTTTCAATCAGATGATGCTTGACCTGGCAGCAGACTCTCTGATCAACAGTCAACTTGATATTGCCCGGGGGAATATCAGTTGGCAATTTCATAGTCCAAGTGCCAAGTGGGTTAAGGTTCCCGGTTCAACCATTGGTAGCCAGGGAAATCTGCTGATCAGTTTTGTTAATGGAGGAACCTGGCAGGTTCCTTTATCCCCAACTAACCAGATGACCAACTCTGCTGCAGTCGCCCCCCTCATTATTGAGCAGGGAGGGGAGTTGATGGTCAGAGGCCAGGGAACTATTCTGGGTAAGGTACAAACCGAATTACAGGCGGGCGAAGAACAGAAATTTGTTCTGGTTAAAAAGAGCTTTGCAGACAATGGTGGTTTGAACCTGGATCTGTCCACCCTATCAACTCAAACGGACAGACTTGGCTACACGCTTACACTTGAGCAGCAGAATACAGCGAATGAGAGTTATCTCTACGCCACATTGACCAAACCTGAAGACCCTGCACCTCCAGATCCAAGTCATAAAGTAATACCCTGGCACCCTCTGGAACCTTCTTCTTCAACTCCCTCATCAGCAACGATTGCTCAGAACAGCGCATTCAGCCAACAGCTTCCGGTCAATATGGTGGATCAGATGCTGGCCTCTAAACTCTTACACAGCACACTCACAACGTCATTCTGCAAAAAAACAGGCAACCCTGTTTGGATTGGACAGTGCCTCGATAAAACCGATGAACCATTCTCGTTATGGGCACTACCATTGTATGACCATATAGCCGCTAAAGATCTTGATGTAGCCAGTGATAATATCGGATTTAAAGCCAATATCAGAGGACTTGGCCTGCAGCTAGCTCGGGAAACTCATTGGGGTAACTGGGGAGGAGGATTATTCAGTGGTAAAGGTGATATTAACTCAACTGAACTTAATATCCCGATTCGTAGTGATGTGGACTACCTTGGTGGCCTTAATCATCATCTAAAGTCTGATTCAGAAATTGATATAGCGGGTACTCAAGCCGGAATAGCATGGCCTCATTATTATGGGAACTGGTTGATAACACCAGCAGCCCATCTTGAGTTCTGGCATACCCACCAGCCAGGTAATGAAATCACAGGTGATGGTAACAATATCTACGTTCGTACCAAAGCAAACCAGAACTACAGGCAGTTACCATTGAGCATCATGGCCCAGGGCCCCAATCTGATACTGGGTACACATGACAAGATTCGTTTAATTCCTCAGTTTGATATCCGTTTTATCCCCACATGGGGAGATAGACAACTGTATACCTGTCTTTCACCACCCCTATCAGGAATAAACCGATTCGTAAGAAATGCCTAAAATTTGGATGATCGTCCACTGCTTTTCCTTCAAACCGACCACATGCTGTTCCTGATTATTGACCGTTAATACATTAATCCCCTGAAAGCAGAAGAAGACCCATCTTGCTGTTGGATTCTGGCAGGGCTTCTTTTTCTGGTTTGGAAACACACGACTCCGCTTTTTCAGTTCGTACCTTATTCTGTGCTGGATAGCAGCATAGACCATCAGGCAGAGTGTCATCACCATCAACAGCGCTTCAATGCGCTCCGGTTTCTTCAGATAGAGTGAAGAGACCAGAAAGTCCGGGCTTTTCAGGAAACGAAAGCC
>OODV01000426.1 GCA_900299555.1 uncultured Endozoicomonas sp. | reverse complement strand
ATGAGGATGACTCCCTGTGGGCGATGAAAATGGCGGGAGGCAGCAGTAGCAGCGGTCACTACCGCAGCAACTACAACAACATCCGCAAGAAGCTATCCCCAGCGGCACAGAAGCGCATTCTGAGCACGCCCGGCAAACTGATCGACTTCTGGGACAGCATCGGCGCCCGGTTCGAGGACTCCAACCGGCTCCACGTTTTTGAACGGGTAAAGGAGGAAGGCGGGTCTACGGCGGAAGCCGCCTATCAATCGCTGGATGTGATGAACTTTACCCGCAAGGGGCAATGGGGCATTGTCCGGTTCCTGACCCAATCCATCCAGTTCACCAACAGTTTGCTTCAGGGTGTGAACCGGATGTGGCGGGGCGTGAAGCCCGGTGATGAACTGCACTGGAGCGCCTTTTCCGGTGAGGTGCTGACACGGGGGCTGATGTACGGCTTTGCCTCCTGGTTGCTGGTGCGACTGTTTGAAGACGATGACCGTTACAAGGAACTCAGCACCGACGAAAAGGTGGCCTACCACCACTTCTGGATCGGTGATGGAGAAGACGGCCATTTCCGAATCCCCAAGCCGTTCGAGGTGGGGCATATCTTTGCCACCATACCGGAGTTCCTGTGGCAGGGCATGATGGGCCATGAAGACGCCAAGTGGACAAAGGATGCCATGCTGACTCTGGGAATGGCGATGTTCAATCTGGAATCCACGCCCATACCGCAGTTCGTCAAACCGATCTGGGAGGTAGGTGAGAATCGTGACCGCTTTCGTGACCGGGATATTGTGCCCATGAGCTTGCAGCACCTGAAGCCGGAAGCCCAGTACGATCCGTACACCAGCGAGACTTTGAAGGAACTGGTGCAGTACCTTCCCGAAGGCGCACCGGAGTGGATGCGATCCCCGAAAAAGCTGGAACACCTGCTGAAAGGGTATTTCAATGCCTTTGCCACAGGAACCCTGGCGGTGACCGATGCGGTTACCCGACACCTGACCG
The DNA here is from genome assembly GCA_900299555.1 of uncultured Endozoicomonas sp. Classification (GTDB taxonomy): domain Bacteria; phylum Pseudomonadota; class Gammaproteobacteria; order Pseudomonadales; family Endozoicomonadaceae; genus Endozoicomonas. Next base: position 3,191 of record OODV01000426.1, on the reverse strand, counting down.
GTGCTGGGGAAAAGCCGGCATGGAACAAACAGGACTACCCAGTGGTCGGTTCCTTCTTTGGTGATCGCATCAAAGGCAGCACCCGTTACACCAACGAGCTGTATGAGATGAACAAGGAGGTGAATGCCATTGCATCGTCCATCAAGCACTATCAGGAAACCGGGGAAAACCAGCGAGCTAAAGAACTGGAACAGTCGGCCAGTGCCAGACTGAAAAACAAGGCCGGGCTCAATAAGGGCAGCCGGGAGATCAGCAAGCTGCGCAGGGAAGTCCGTAAAGTGATGGAAGACCGGATCATGGATCGTGATACCAAGCGGGAACGGCTCGACCGGCTGAACCAGCAGATTAACCAGGTGGCCACTAATGCTGTAAAGCGCTATCAGCAGCCGTTCCGATAGTTAACCGTCCAAACACAAGGTCTTAGTCGCACCATTTTAGGTGCTACTACCAATTCCGAAGGACTGCCGTTTTCAATAGGATGCACCCGTCCTCACGGAAGAGGCGCTGTTCCTAATGAACATGTTTCTTGGGGCACAGTTTACCTACTGTGAATTTTGCAGAGAAAATCTTATCTCACGGGCTTTAGGGTCCGTTTTTTTTTGCAAAGACGGTTTATGTCGTATTAAAAAAGACAGGCTTAAATACCCCATCTTTAGGAAGCAAATCGGTCGATCATAAGGGCCGTTAATATTTTTAAAGGGAGCAAGAATCAAGACACTACCCAAGTTTCCTAGTCAGCTTAAGCTCGGTCTGGTCGATTCCTCCAGGCAGACAGCAACGTGAACTGTCACTTCAGTATTATGAAATTTTGTCTGGACGGCCTCTGCGTACATTTATCCGGTAATGGGTGATCTGAAATTCAGGCTCCTTGAGGGAGCCTGCAGTCCGAATTCTACTGAATTGATTATACCCCCACTGGTACAATACTGATAAACGTTGGCCATCGGCCAATGTTTTCCATCCTGGCTCTCGAGTACTTTTCGATCATACTGCTGATCTGTTGCTCCTCGTGGGCATCAAAATCAAATTCTGTCTCATCCCGGTAAGGCATCATCGCTTTCCAGTACCCCATACCCTGATCAAGCAGCAATTTACTCTGCTTGCCGGATTTCCACTCAATAGTCATGACCCGGCCATGCAAAATATCTCTGGGGCTCATTTCAATTTGCAAATGAGGTTTCAAGCCTAAAGTGTGTTCAATCCATTGACTCACCACTTTCTGCTGATCATCAGAATGGTACCAATCATGATGAATGTATATGCCTCTTTGGGATGGCGCTGACTTTAATGTCTGTATAGAAAGCTCCATAAGCTCATCATTTCTGAATAGAGCCAGGAAGCTGCTTAGTAACATCAGTGACCATGGTGATTTTAGATACCTGTCTGAGTAACTGATTTTTATGGCTGTATCAGTCTCCAAAAGGGCTGTGAACTCTGGTGACTGCTGAGCAAATAGCTCTCTCAGGCGCGATGCTAGATTTTCAACGGTACCATTTAATTCGTCTTTTACTTCTAGAATTTGAGAGCCTGCCGGGGATGCTAACCAGCTGGAGACATCAAGCGCTTTAGTTGGAGCATGAGCGATTAATTTAGATGAGACTAGAATTGAGTCAGTAGTTCCCGTCAGCCATGATTCTCCAGGAGCACAGATGCTAATATCGTTGCTAAATAAACTGGTGCAGCTGTTGGCTGACCCTATTTGTGCCACTAAGTACGCATTCTCATTTCGCCAACCATCAGTCATTGCAGCAATCTCAACCCCAAAACTTTGCAGGGTCATGAGGCTGTGCTTGCAGTGCTCATCAAGACCATCTACACCTTCCAGGACAAGCTTGACCTTAAACTTGTCAACAACGGCCCAAGTTAAAATACGTTCTCTAAAGTCAGGGTATGCAAGATCCCAGTCAGAAGGGGTGCCCCTGAGAGCCAGCTGAAGAGATCGGTTTGAATCACCTGAACTGCACTTATTAATGGTAGAGCGGATAAAATCCAAAGGGCCCAGCGATGCGTAGGTTGCACCATGCAGGTGAGAAAACTCGTCTGGTAATGCGAGATAAGAAACAAAATCAGCGTCTGTTATCCACTGCAGTGCCGAGGTTCTGTCTAACTCTTCCTTTTCTACACGACTATCATTGGATGCCAGGCATCGGGAACAAACATTGTCACAATGAGCCGGGCAATGAAGCTTCTCAACCAGGTTTTTAATCAACTCTGAGATTTCACTGACGCCCTCGATGACGAAGCCTGCTCCGCCACTGACCAAGTCAAAGACTTGTACTACGGAGCGCCCCTGATTGGTTTTAAGGTCTTTATCCAGACGATAGCCAAAACCCATCTCTGAGCTTGCTATGCCCAGTCGGTCAGCAATGACATCACGTAGAGCCACCGCCAGGGTAGTAGCGGTAATCTGGTCCTCAGCGCTATCAGATAGCCATTGGCCTGTATATGGATTTTTCAGGAATAGCTCCAATACATCAGTGTGAATCTGATACCCCAGGTGAATGTTCGGCATGATATTGCCTTCACAATCTTTCTCTTTGTGCGCGCCCTGGATACCACCGATGGGCCGATGAGTTTTCTCAAGATTTAAATCCCTGGGGTACTCTCCTGAAGCCAGCATGGATTCAGCTCTTCCACAACTCATGCAGATAGCATAGCCCTGCTCATTTTCTCCAGAGGAATGATAAAAAACAGTGCCATTGTGGCCATACCGGATATGTCCCAGACGTTTATCAGGCAGGTTCACCAACTCTCCGACCAGTTGAACTCGAGGACGTGCAACGCGGATAAATTTTTGAGTGCTAATGTCATTGCTTGTGGACTCATAAAAGTCTGTAGTGAATCCTCCGGGTAGCAAAACCATCTTGGTTTCAGACGAAGTGATTTCTGCCTGACAGTGGGTACACTTCATATTTTCCCGCTGGCTGTATGCTTTTTCTGTAAAGCCAGTAGCGCCACATTGTCCGCAACGCCAGGCAATATTGAATGCCTGCACCTCTTTTTTCTGCCCTTGGGCATGCCACTGGAGACTGACGCCTGCAGATCGATACACTCGCCCATCAATGACTATCTGAGAACCAGGGGCGTACTCTCTTATGGCGATATCAAGTCCACGGCTCGGCAGCTCCTTAGTGTTGAACCTAAATCCTGCAATCCCAATTTCAAAAGGTCAAATAGAGGAATGAAACATG
>OODV01000087.1 GCA_900299555.1 uncultured Endozoicomonas sp. | reverse complement strand
TATCTCTGACCCCGGAGCCATTCATGGTCATCTTTATGATCTGCTCATGAGTACCTGGCAGATTGCCGTTATAGCGATACTCAAGTTGGAAGCTCTTATTACAGTCCTTGCATCTATACCGCTGGTGACCCGTCTCAGCTTTCCCGTTCTTAACAACATTGATCGTTTGTTGACAATGGATACAGGCAACTTGAACTACAGCCATAGATGACTCAAAAAGACAGGAATGTATCAGATCAACAGCTCTGACACATCACCCACCGGATGAGTCTAAGAAAACCCCTGATGAGCTGATTTTGACAAACTGTTTGAGATTAGAGGAATTGACCCCGCTCTCTGGAAGAAGCTAACAGATATCCAACACATCCCACTGGGAATCATCAGAGCGAAATTACAGTGTTGGTATGACTCCAGAGTCGTCAAGGGTATGTAGGTTTATATTATTCTCAGAATTCATGGCTCAGTGTACTCCTTTACATCCAGCATTCATTACCAAAGTTTATTCCTAAAGGCTCTACCATTTTGGTCTTATCTGGTTAATGTTAGACAATAGTAGAATGCTCAGACGAGTCAAAGTCATCCATCTGATTAATGAGCTGTTTTATTACATCAAGTGATAACCTGAATGAGTACAGCAAGCGTCAAGCACTTTGCTCCGATAGCTATGAAGTGCTGTAATGGAGTAAAATATTAATAACTTAATCGACCCTCTCCGCCATTCCCCAATATTCATTAATGAAGAAGCAATAGAGATAGCAATAGGTTATAGTACGCCGTTAATGATGTTGATTCTCATTTAAGGTAATCATGAGTAAGAAAGTAGCAGTAATCGAAGGTGAAGAGCTTGTGGCCATTGCTGAGAGCTGTCAGAAGCTGGTCAATAGCCATAAAACGTTAACACTCTCAACCTTGTCACCGGATGGAAAGCCGGAAATCAGCTACACCCCGTACCTTCGTGGGGAAGATGGCACTTTTTATATATTCATCAGTGAGCTGGCGCATCACACCCCCAATCTTCAGGCCAATCCTGTCTGCTCAATTCTGTTTGCAGCCCCAGAGTCAGAAACCAAAAACCTGTTTGCCCGCGAGCGAGCGTTCTTCAACTGCCAAGCTGAAGAGTTACCAAGGGGAACAGAACGTTGTGATCACTGGCTTGACCTGATTCAGGAAAAATTTGGAAATACCGTTGAAGTATTGCGCAATTTGCCTGACTTTCACCTCTTTGCCCTTAAACCACAAAATGGACAGTACACCGTTGGTTTTGGCAAAGCGTTTAAAATCAATTCGGATGGTTCATTTAGCCATATTGTTATCGATAAGAAAAAATAATCCAAAGCACCCGGAGCCTGACACTACATGCTCCGGGTGATGTTTATTTTAATTAAGCTCCATCATTTCAAGCCCTGAAAGCATTACACTTTTTTTATTCTCTACGAATACCTCCATCACTACCTGCATCGAAATATGAACTACTGTCTTTAGCTGATGGCTCTATTTTAAATAAAAGTACTCTTTGCATATCATCATCAAATATTTCGATCAGAGACTCAGAAAAGCGCAAGACGTCTTCCCGGCTATTAAACTCTATAGGCAAAGCTACCATTGAAGGATACTGAGCGACAGAGCCAAAAGGAGAGAGATAAACAAGAGTATTTACTATTGCACCATCATCATCCATCACCTGCTGAACCTCAAGACCAAGGAACACGTAATGCTTTTTCTCTCCTGCAACGGTAACAAAGTACTGATACTGGTTATTTTTAATATCTGCAGCTGACATATAGTCATCATACTCACTGAATTCCAGCATTCTCCATCCTTTAGCAGGAAATATTGCATCCTCATAAATTTCTTGAGTCAAATTAGTCTGTGGCCGCAACAATATAATATTCAACTTCAGATCAGGACGATAAAAAGAAGCAACAATGCCCCCCCTTGATCGATGATTCGACATATAACGAGATCTTATATTTGGTTTTCTAATTTTTTCATATAATCCATGCACTTTTAGAATATGCTGGCAATTTTTTCTTTCCAGCTCATCCAAATCTTCAGTATTCTGGCAACGCTCCATCAGAGGGTAAACCTGTGTCATAAGTGCAACATTATTTTGCTTATGATCAACCACTAATTTAACTAAGGAGTCAACAGAGCTATTGCTGATTCCCTTCACATTTGAGCACATCCGCAAACGCCCATTATATTCTGCTGTTTTATGAATAAGAGAGCTTGCAAGCGTATTTCTGAATACGATTCTCTTACGATAGTAGGCGATATCAGCAGTATTCACCGTCTGGGTTCTGGTCAAATACTTCCAGGCAAACAGTGCGGGGAATATTAAGCCCGCCTGATACTGTGCCGCCGTTGATGCAGCAACAGCAACGCCATAAACACTCTGATAAGCTGAACTGAGAAAGTCCACCAGAATACCCGGCGTTACCGAGTCGGGAGTGACACGGTAAGGCCTTAAATAGTTACCAACAGAAATCCCCACATCCCATAGAGCAAACCCTGCAAGAGGTACAAGCAAGTTGTATGCAATACCATGCTGATAATATGCCAACAGCAGTCCAGGAGCATGTGAGGCCACCCTGGACAGGACATCCAGCATTAGACGATTGAACTGCCTGGGGCTCTCCTGATTCTGCATATATACCCCCATCGGTGTTTTTTCAATGTAGGGGCACATTTGTGCAATTGTGCTGTCTACAGAGTCAGGCACACTGGCTTTTGTACTTATCGGAAATGTTGTGAGTAAAAAGGTGGGTAACAACCACAACAACAATCTGCGACTGATCATGATGCTGGCCTATGTCCGGTTGGTGCACGGCTAATCTTAGTCGACAAATTAATTAATGAGGTCTCAATTACTCTATTGATACACCAATCAAAATGTTCAAAAAAAATGGCAGAAGGTATTATTAAACAACTGACATATTTGCTATCTAAAAGACAATGGTACGATGAAATTCGATCGTCATAAGTGGCTTTGCTAGAAAAATCGAATGGTTCTGGCTTATTGGGCAGGTGCTATGCAAGGCACAACGGTAGGAGTATAGCCGTAGCTATGTAACGCAGAACAGCGCCTGATCAATAAGTCAGTAAATATAATTTACTCAGATACTTAGTATATAAGACGCTTATTTTTGTCAGTTCCAGACACTACAGTATCTTTTTCCAGAAGACATGTGCACTTTCACTGAGGTTCAAATGACTCCAGAAGCGATAGACAACTACCATATGGCCCGAGCAATAAAGCTGGCGCGCTCAGGCTGGTATACGACCATGCCTAATCCGAGAGTAGGTTGCGTAATAGTAGACGTCAATAGTCATATTGTTGGTGAAGGCTGGCATGAACGAGCTGGAGAACCTCATGCTGAAGTACATGCACTGCGTATGGCTGGAACCAGAGCAAAAGGGGCTACCGCGTATGTAACCCTGGAACCCTGCAGCCACTTTGGCAGGACACCGCCTTGTGCAGAGGCCCTCAAAGCCGCAGGTATTGCAAGGGTTGTTGCTGCAGTAAAGGATGTGAACCCAGCGGTAGCCGGTAAAGGTATGGCCATTCTTCAGGAGGCGGGGATTGAAACCCGGTCAGGTGTTCTTGAAGAGGAAGCCAGAGCTCTGAATGAAGGTTTTTTCAAGCGTATGTCTTCAGGTCTTCCGCTGGTCAGGGCAAAACTTGCCATGAGTCTGGATGGCCGGACAGCCATGGCCAGCGGTGAATCCCAATGGATTACCGGCCCCATGGCTCGCAGTGAAGTACAAAAACTCAGGGCACAGAGCTGCGCAATTATCACCGGCGTAGGCTCTATCCTCAAAGATAACGCTTCACTGACGGTTCGCCCCGGCGAACTGGGCCTGGCCAATGCAGAAGACATCTGTAAGCGCCAGCCATTAAGAGTTGTACTGGACTCAACCCTCAAAACCCCCATTGATGCAAAAGTGATTTCTGGTTTAGGACAATGCCTGATTGTTACAACCTCACACCATAGCTCCGAGAAAAAAGCACAGCTTGAGCAAGCGGGTGCAGAAGTATTGATATTAGAGAATACTGATAACAATACCGATTGCAAAGTGGACCTGAAGGCGGTACTGAAAGAGCTGGGAAGAAGGGAATGTAATGAAGTACTTCTGGAAACCGGGGCCAAACTGGCTGGCAGTATGATTTCTGAAAACCTGATAGATGAGCTCATTGTTTTCATGGCACCGGTTCTGATGGGATCAGAAGCCAGACCATTGTTTAGTTTGCCGCTGCAAAGCATGTCTGAAAAAAAGAGACTGGTTATCAAAGATATCCGGGCTGTGGGTGATGACTGGAAAATCACAGCCCGACCAGATTTAAAATAGTGATAAAAAGCCTCTAAAAGGAGCTGTGTTTACACTTGAACGTTAATAACCGTAAAAAAATGGAAACCACTCTGGAAACAGCTGTTAACACATGATGAAAAAGGTAGAATAGCGCTCTCACAGCCATATGACTGTCAACAGCCTTGCATCAGTAAACCGCCACGAGCAGGTAAAAGACAGGGCTGATAAAAAATTGCGCCGGAAACCATCGGGTATCAGAGGGACATTATGCAGCTGAACTCCATCGAAGAACTTCTAGAGGACATTCGCCTCGGTAAGCCTGTCATACTGATGGATGATGAAGACCGTGAGAACGAAGGTGATTTAATCATCGCTGCGGAAAAAATCACCCCGGAAATTGTTAATTTCATGACCCGTGAAGCAAGGGGGCTTCTGTGTCTGACACTGACCGGAGATCGTTGCGACTTCCTTGGTCTGCCTCAAATGGTCGGAGCCACTGATAACCAGTCCGGATATGGCACACCATTCACCGTATCCATTGAAGCTGCAGAAGGGGTTACCACCGGTATTTCTGCTCAGGATCGAGCCAAAACCATTTTAGCCGCTGTTGATCCGCTTTCCCGCCCGGAAGACATTGTACAGCCAGGACATATCTTCCCTCTGCGTGCCAGACCTGGTGGCGTTCTCAGCCGTGCCGGTCACACAGAGGCAGGCTGTGATCTTTCCCGCCTGGCCGGGCTTACACCTGCGGCTGCCATCATTGAAATCATGAATGAAGACGGTTCAATGGCTCGCCGCCCCGATCTGGAAGCTTTTGCTGAAAAGCACGACCTGAAGATTGGAACCATTGCAGACCTGATCCATTACCGTATTCTTCATGAAAAAACGGTGGAAAAAATTGAGCAGCGGGTTATCAATACCGACTTTGGCCAGTTTGATCTGTCGGTTTATCAGGACAGTATCAGCGACTGCAAACATCTCGCACTGAGTAAAGGCTATATCACACCAGATTCTCAAACGCTGGTTCGCGTCCATGCCATGGAGCCATTCCGTGATCTTCTGGCCGCTCATAGTGAAGGAGGACGCCCAAGCTGGTCTCTTCACAAAGCAATGGCCAAAGTAGCAGAAGAAGGAACAGGGGTTGTGGTTCTGCTGGATTCCGGCAGTCATCAGGATCTGGGCATGGCACTGGAGCGCTTTATCGATAGCAATGATCGCTCTTCATCTGATGGCATGTCCCGAGCCTATCAGGCGATTGGTACCGGATCACAGATTTTACGGGATCTGGGCGTCGGCAAAATGCGCCTGCTGAGCTCCCCTATTCGATTTGCAGCCCTTTCCGGATTTGATCTTGAAGTCGTAGAATACTTGCCATTCGGAGAGTAAATTCTCTGGCAGACAGATACATCCAAGACCCTAATGGATATAAATCATGATGGGCGATAAGTGATCATATAAACTGATCAAATATCGCCCATCTCTATATTAATGCGATAATTACATTTTCAACCTTGTTCCGTGTGGTACACCGCACTTTTACTTCGTTGCTAACAAATGTGTTAAAAGGCTGTCTCAGGTTAATCTGGAATATGAAATTCCAGTCGCTCTTGGTGTTCTGACTGAGGATGCCTTTGAACAGGCAATTGAGTCTGCGGGTATCCAAAAAAACGGGCAACAAGAGCGAAGAGGCTGCTAGCAGTCTCTGCTGTGGTATCCCTGTTAAAAAACTGGAGGCTTGAGGTGAGCACCTCGCCAATGAACAACCCACAAGTTAAAACCTCTCAAAAAAAGAGTGCCGATCGGCTCAGTCCGTCGGCTCGTAGAAGAGCCAGGCAGTTGGCTCTTCAGGCTCTCTATCAGTGGCAGATTGCCAAATCACCGCTGATTCAGATAGAAGCACAGTTTCGTACTGACAATGATTTCAGCAAAGTGGATGAGGGCTATTTCAGCGCTATTGTTCATGGTGTTCCAAATCAGGCAACTCAGCTGGACGAAGCGATGTCAGCAGTGCTTGATCGCCCATTGACCCAGCTGGATCCTGTCGAGCTGGCCGCATTGCGCATTGGTTGCTTTGAGCTGATCAACCGGAAGGATGTCCCTTACCGCGTCGTCATCAATGAAGCCATTGAACTGGTCAAACGCTTTGGTGCCCAGGATTCACACCGCTACATCAATGGCATCCTCGACAAGCTGGCTCCGCGCCTGCGCGCAGAGGAAGTTAAAGCCTATCGCAAAAAGTAGGCAAGCTCTTCATCCCTGTTAGAATCCAGGGATGGTTAGCACTTAAAACGACTTGATCATTAAATGGGGATTTATGGCCGTCGGTGAAGCTGTTGGTGAAATAGGTGAGTTCGAGCTGATAAAACACTATTTTGCTCGACCTGAAATCTCACAGATTCAAGGACAATACACCGACGGAATTATCGGCATTGGGGATGACTGTGCGCTGATCGATATCCCTGCGGATATGCAACTGGCTCAATCATTAGATACGCTGGTTGAAGGCGTTCACTTTCCCAAAGAGTGCGACCCCTTTGCCTTGGGTTATCGGGCCCTGGCCGTTAACCTCAGTGATCTGGCCGCGATGGGCGCAGAGCCTCACAGCTTTACCCTTGGCCTGACTCTGCCTAGGGTTTCTGAACTTTGGCTCAAAGAGTTTTCTGAAGGGCTTGCCCAGCTTGCCCAGCAAGTTAAAGCACCGTTAATTGGTGGAGATACCACCAGAGGCCCTCTCACTCTTTCTCTTCAGGTACAAGGGCTTGTCCCTAAAGGTAAGGCTCTGTTACGCAGTGGAGCCAGCCCAGGGGACTTGATCTGTGTTACCGGCACGCTGGGAGATGCTGCTGGCGCACTGTCCTCAGTACTTCAGGGCGATACCCCGAAAACCTGTGGAGATGACCAGCTTAAATACCTGCTTAACCGATACTGGTACCCATCCCCCCGTCTTTTCGCTGGACAATGGTTACGCCAGATGGGAGCCACTGCAGCTTTGGATATCTCCGATGGGTTACTTGGGGACCTCAGACATATTCTCAAAGCCAGCCACGTAGGGGCAGAAATCGCTCCAGAACTGATACCAAGGTCTTCATCTCTGATGCAGCAATATGCTCAGGAAACCGCTTTGAAGTTGGCCTTAACCGGTGGCGATGACTATGAGCTCTGCTTTACCATTCCCCGAACACTTGCTCAAAAGCTTCCCTCAACACTGGCAGATGGCTGCCGTATTACCTGTATTGGCCAGATCAATGATGAGCCAGGCATAATCAGAGACTCTCAAGGCAATCTGCTAAACGAAAAAGCCTACACTCACTTCTGACTTCCAAAAGATCACCGTATTCATGACACCAAAAGATACCTGCTGGAAAAACCCGGTCCACTTCCTCGCTTTTGGCTGCGGGAGCGGCCTGGCCCCCAAAGCACCAGGCACATTTGGCACAATAGCCGCCGTTCTTTTTTACCTGTTACTGCAGGGGCTGACTTTATGGGTCTATCTTGGAGTGCTGGTCGTCGCAACACTGATCGGCTTCTGGCTATGTGACCGTACGGCAAAAGATCTGGGAGTTCATGATCATCCCGCCATTGTATGGGATGAGTTCTGTGGGTTCTGGCTTACTATGATTGCTGCTCCGGCAGGCTGGCAATGGATTTTACTGGGCTTTGGGCTTTTCAGGCTTTTTGATATATGGAAACCATGGCCTATTAGCTGGCTTGATAAAAAGGTTCATGGGGGCATTGGTATTATGGTTGATGACCTGGTAGCCGGTATCTTCGCTTTTGTTTCGCTACAAGCCATTTATCATGTAATAGCGTGATACCCCCCCCTCCAAGGCGACGGGGATATTCGCTTAATATTGCAAAACCGTAAAACAGGGGTCACAGCCAGGCTCAAGCCTCTGTTATCATTCAGTGCAGTAATCATAAAAAAATGAAAACAGAATGAGACTGCCAACACTCCTTTTTGCACTGATATTTGCTACTCATGGCTATGCCAGCAATGTCCAGGTTGTTGGGCTTTTTTCTGGTAAAGCACTGGTAATGATTAATGAACAACGGCATTTACTGTCTGCAAATGGAAAACCAGTAGCAGGAGTAAAACTTCTAAAAGCTTCCAGCAACAGTGCAACCCTTGAAATCAATGGCAAAACCCGTATTTTTCAGCTCAGTCGAGACATGAGCGGCGGTATTCAAGAACCAGAAAAAGCCACAATCAACATCACCCGCAATAACCAGGGTCAGTACATTACCCGAGGCATGATTAACAACCAGTCCATTGACGTTCTTGTGGATACCGGAGCCAATGTGCTGGCTATCAATTCAATAGATGCCAGGCGCCTCGGGATCAATTACCAAGCGGGTAAACCCATCAAAGTTGAAACAGCCAGTGATCTTGTTAACGGATACCATGTTACGCTGAAAAGCGTTTCTATTGGCGGTATTCGGGTAAACCATGTAGAAGCAACGGTTATCGAAGGTTCCTACCCCGATATCGTGCTGCTGGGGATGAGCTTCCTGAAACACGTCAAATTGTCTGAACATCGTGGAGTCATGCAGATTGAGTCTGGATTTTAGTCTATTGACCCAGATCAGCCTGTAGTTATCTCTATCTTTCTGCCTTATTACCATACTCGCTAGAAGCTTCGCAGACTGGTACAATCCGGTCACGAATTACTTAAGGAGCAGTGAGTGTCTGTTAGCTTTGTTGCAGAGTCTCGCTTACCCACGCCCTATGGCGAATTCATCATGTATGGCTTCGAAGACAGTGGTACGGGCAAGGAGCATCTGGCATTAACCATGGGGGATGTCAGTCAGGGGGAACCGGTGCTTGCCAGAGTTCATTCCGAGTGTCTGACCGGTGATGCACTTTTCAGCATGCGTTGTGACTGCGGGCCTCAGCTTCAGGCCGCTCTTGAACGTATTGCCGAGGAAGGCCATGGCGTCCTGCTTTATCTACGACAGGAAGGCCGGGGTATTGGCCTGCTGAACAAGGTTCGTGCTTACCATCTTCAGGATAGTGGTATGGACACGGTTCAGGCGAATGAAGAGCTGGGCTTTGAACCAGATATGCGCAAGTATGATATGTGCAAAACCATGCTGGACCATCTTGGTGTTTCCAGCCTCAAACTGATGACAAATAACCCGCGTAAGGTTGAGGCCCTGACAAGTCTAGGCATTCAGGTCGCGGAACGAATTCCACATCAGACAGGCCAGAATCCACATAACGAACGTTATCTGGCAACCAAGGTCTGGAAACTTGGGCACATGTACAACATGGCGTAAGAAAAAAGATAACAAAAACGGGAGCCATCAGGCTCCCGTTTTTTTATGCCGTTTTTTCATACAGAGAACACTGATAAAAAGCGCTTGCTGTTCAAACAGCGCTCTCTTCTCTGTAGCAAAAGAAGTTATCCCAATGCAGACGTGGCAGTCGCTTTTTTACCAAAGCTGAATGACTTCAGCTCAATCCGTTCCATACGGTCGCGCACCGAGCTAATAATACCCACCTTATCCAGACCACACTGAGACAGCTGTTCCTTGTGGCTAGCGGCTTCAATGTACTGATCGGGAATACCAAGATTCAAGACTGGCACATTGATTTCCTGCCTCTGCAGGTATTCCATAACACCAGAGCCCGCTCCACCAGCAATACAACCTTCTTCAATCGTCACCAGTAGTTCATGACTGGCTGCCAGCTCCCTTACCAACGTTTCATCCAGAGGCTTAACAAATCGCATACTGGCAACGGTAGCGTCCAGAGACTCAGCAGCCTCCAGGGCATTACCCAGCAATGTACCAAAGACCAGAAGCGCTACCCTGCTGCCCCTTCGGCGAATTTCACCCTTGCCAATGGGTAGAGGTTCAAGGTCTGTAGAAATCTTAACACCTGGCCCAGTGCCCCGGGGATAACGAACCGATGCAGGCCCATTATGAAGATAACCGGTAGATAACAACTGTCGGGTTTCATTCTCATCGCCCGGTGTCATCACGACCATACCCGGTACACAGCGTAGATAGGCTATATCGTAACAACCGCCATGAGTAGGACCATCTTCCCCCACCATTCCTGCACGGTCGATGGCAAACAGCACATCCAGCTTCTGTACAGCCACATCATGAATTAATTGATCGTATGCACGCTGCAAAAAGGTAGAGTAAATAGCAACGACAGGTTTAAGGCCTTCACAAGCCATTCCTGCGGCCAACGTTACCGAGTGCTGTTCAGCAATGGCTGCGTCAAAATAGCGCTCAGGAAAATGATCAGCAAAACGAATCAGATCAGAGCCTTCTTTCATTGCGGGCGTTATACCCAGCAAGCGCTCATCTGCTGCAGCCATGTCGTACAGCCACTGACCAAAAACATTGGCGTATTTAGGCTTTTTAGGCGTCACAATTTTCGGCGACTGCTTTGCCTTTGGCTCCAGTTTGGTAATCGCGTGATAACCAATAGGATCTTGCTCAGCCGGGTTAAACCCCTTCCCTTTCTGGGTAACCACATGTAGAAACTGAGGACCTTCCAAGTCTCTCATGTTTTTCAATGTATGAACCAGCATGGGAAGGTCATGGCCATCAATGGGGCCAATGTAGTTAAAACCCATTTCTTCAAATAGTGTTCCGGGAATTACCATACCCTTGACGTGTTCTTCTGTCCGCCTTGCCAGCTCCCAGGCATGAGGAATGACATTCAGGACCTTTTTGCTGCCCTCACGAATATGGTGATAGGTTCGGCTGGACAACACTTTGGCAAGGTAATTCGATAATCCACCCACACTTCTGGAAATGGACATATCATTATCATTCAAAATAACCAGCATGTTGGCTTTCACATCTGCAGCATGGTTCATCGCTTCATAAGCCATACCTGCAGTCATGGAGCCATCACCAATAACAGCAACAGCTCGTCGCTTTTCACCTTTTGCCCGTGCGGCAATCGCCATCCCCAGGGCAGCACTGATTGAGGTACTTGAGTGTCCGACACCAAACGTATCGTATTCACTCTCATCTCTTTTTGGAAAAGCAGCTAAACCGTCTTTCTGACGCAGGGATGACATTCGCTCCCGCCGGTCTGTCAGGATTTTATGAGGATAAGCTTGATGGCCAACATCCCAGACCAACCGGTCTTCGGGCGTATTGAACATATAGTGCAGTGCAATGGTCAGTTCAACCACGCCGAGCCCGGCACCAAAATGCCCCCCTGTCTGACCAACGGAATACAACAGAAACTCCCGCAGCTCCCGAGCCAGCTGTGGTAGCTGGGACTCCTCAAGTGCGCGAAGTTGTTCTGGGTTATTTACCTGATCCAGAAGAGGGGTCTCAGGCAGTGTCTTGGGTATTTCGTGAAACATGTGCTCGTAATAACGTCTGGGCTAATCTGCCGGCTGGCATTGTACACCCAACCTGATGTGAATAGCATCGCACAATCTCATTATGCAGCCTAACCCATTACTTCTCGTTAAATTGACTAAGGAACAGGTTGGCCCCTGAAGAAACCAACGGCGGTTTTAGGTTATGCTGACCTAGTAGCCTCTTTTCACAATATAATCGGCAATCTGGCGAAGAAAATCAGCGGAATGATCAAACCCTGAAAGGGCACTGATAGCCGTATGATGAAGCTCTTCTGCGTAAGCTCTGGCCTGGTCAAGCCCCATTAAAGAAACATAGGTTGGTTTATCCAGAGCTATATCGGCGCCCTGATTTTTACCCAGCACCTGAGTATCAGCTATAACGTCCAGAATATCGTCACGAACCTGAAAGGCAAGACCTATCGCTCTGGCATAGTGATCAAGGGATTTCAGTTCATCTTCAATCACAACGCTAGCACATAAGGCGCCCATACGAACACTTGCACGTATCAAAGCACCGGTTTTATGAGAGTGCATCAACTCAAGTTGCTGCTGATTTAACACACTGCCTGTAGCGCACTGGTCCATCGCCTGACCACCAGCCATACCGATCAGCCCAGAAGCCTGACTCAGCACTGTTACAAGCTGCAGCCGGACACCATCAGCAAGCTCTGACTCCGGACATAACCGGGCATTACCCAGTACTTCAAAAGCCAGGCTCTGAAGGGTATCCCCAACCAATATTGCTGTCGCTTCGTCATATGCCCGGTGACAGGTTGGCTTCCCCCTGCGCAGGTCATCATCATCCATGGCAGGAAGATCATCATGAACCAGAGAGTATGCGTGAATCAGCTCAACAGCACAGGCAGCAGGACTCGCCTGTGCCATGGAGCCACCCAATGCATGGCAGGCTGCATAGGCCAGGATTGGCCGAATCCGTTTCCCCCCGTTGAATACACTGTATCGCATCGCTTCCAGCAATCGGGGGCTGACATTACTTTCCTCAGGCAGAACCGCAGACAGCGAATGATCAACTTGTATACGACATTGTTCAATAAATTCTGAAAGAAGCTCTGAGCTTGCCATCTTTAGTACTCCTTATCCGCTGAGGGCTCTCCATCTACTGCATTGAAGGGCTCAGTGGTCAGTTCACCATTTTGCTCTAACAGCTTCTGAACTTTTTGCTCGGCATCGGTTAACGCTTTCTGGCAATCCCGGGTTAACCGAATCCCCTGCTCAAATGCTTTAAGGGATGCCTCCAGACTCATATCACCAGACTCCATTTTCTGGACCAGAGTCTCCAGTTCAGCCAATGACTGCTCAAAAGCAAAACTTTCTGTATTTTTTGACATGAATGAGCCTGCTGAAGAAATCGTTCAATAAAACCATTATCCAGTTGGCCGATAGTGAAAGCAATGCTCGGGCTCATGATGGATTTTTGGTGATGGAAGAACAGAAACGGACAGAAGCATATCATAAATCCAGGCTGGGTCAGATCCTGATAAAAAAAGGGTATATTTCCCCTCAACAACTGGATGAAGCAGTTCTCTCCCAGGAAGCGAACAGCAAACTGCTGGGGGAGTATTTAATCGAGCATCGCGTTATTTCACGGTGGCAGTTACGCAGGGCTCTTTCCAGCCAAATTCAACTGCGTTTATCGGCCTCACTGGCAATGATTCTGCTTAAGCCTGTTGGCAATTTCCTATCTGGAAAACAAAGTAAACAACCGTTAGACAGTACTCTGGAAAACCTGATCACACCGCTACTCATAAAACCATCAACAAGTAACAAAACCCCATTCGAGTATGCAACAGACAAGATATCCATAGAGGTTAAAGACAACAATTTACTTAAACTTCGCATCTACAGCTCCCTCGGAGAGCTGAACTTCGAAGGACTTCGTTTAAAAATATCCGAATCAGGAAGTTATCAGGATTTAACTCTGGACGATCTTGACCTTTCAAATGCTCGGTTATTTATCCGGGCCATACACGATCAACACAATACAGCCTTACCTGAGCCTTAAAGCAAAAAAGGCCACTTTATAACAAAGCGGCCTTTTTTCTTAAACGATCAAAGACTCGATCAGGCATCCGCTACCGGATTACGCTTCATCTTCGCCTTATCGGCCTCTATCGGACCTGAGCTGTGCTCAGTCCAGACATCCGCATCCATCGTTTTATCAAGGAATGGGAATTTACGCCGGTTAAATACCGGCGTGACACCTGCCTTGACCTGATCATCAAAGTCCTTAAGCACCTTAACAACAATACCGGAGAGAACCAGAATAGCGGTCAGGTTGATCAACGCCATAATACCCATGGATGCATCTGCAAACGCCCATACGGTTGGCAGATTACTGGTAGCACCCCAGATAACCATCCCCAGAACAGCCACTCGATAAGCATTAACCAGCCAGTTGTTATCCATAATGAAACGCAGGTTAGACTCACCGTAGTAGTAGTTGGCAATAATCGAACTGAATGCAAACAGCAGGATAGCGCCTGCCACCAGATGCTGGCCAACCGGACCAACCTGACTCACCAGAGCCAGCTGAGTCAGCTCAATACCGGTAACACCTGAGCCATCCATAACACCAGACATCAGAATTATGGAAGCCGTTGCAGTACAGACAATAATGGTGTCCATAAATACGCCCAGCATTCCCATCAAACCCTGGTTGGCCGGGTGATTAGAATGTGCTGTTGCTGCTGCGTTAGGAGCACTACCCATACCGGCTTCGTTAGAGAACAATCCGCGTTTAATACCCTGCTGCATGGCCTGAGATACCATATAGCCAACACCACCACCGGCAGCACTTTCCAGTCCGAAAGCACTCTTGATAATCAATGTAAATACCGCTGGCAGGTCACCAATATTCATGAACACGACTACCAGGGCCACGCCCAGATAACCGAAAGCCATGACAGGAACAATCATCTCAGCAGCTTTGGCAATAGAGCGAATACCACCAAAGATAATCAGAGCACTCAACATCGCCAGCCCGATACCAATGGCTTCAGAAGGAATACCATAACCAGTGAAAGCAGCAGCAATCGAATTGGATTGGACACTGTTAAAGGCAAAGCCAAATGCAATAATCAGCGCTATCGAGAAGATGATACCCAGCCAACGCTGACCAAGAGCTTTCTCGATGTAGTAGGCAGGACCACCACGGTAGGTTCCGTCACCATTATTGGTCTTGTACAGCTGAGCCAGAATATTTTCTGCCAGACTGGTCGACATACCAAGGACAGCAATCAACCACATCCAGAAGACAGCACCTGGGCCTCCCATGGTAATTGCTACCGCAACACCGGCCATATTTCCGGTACCAATTCGTGCAGCAAGACTTGTGCAGAACGCCTGAAATGGAGAGACATGGGTAGAACAATCAGTAGCCCGGCTTCCCAGCATAATTTTCAACGCCATGGTAAAGCGGCGAATTTGCACAAAGCGGGTTTTTACGGTGAAAAGAAGGCCTGCACCCAACAGCAGGTACATGAGAATGCTGCCCCATAGCAGACCGTTGATGGAGTCTATTAAATTATTCATAAATTTTCCGGCGCATTTTGTATTCCCGATTTTTATTTCAAATCAATATTTATAACATTAGGGAATAAACCTTACATACTAAGCACTATCACTTACGATAAAAGCAAGGCATTCATACTGAATAATCAATGGAACCCCTGAGTTTATAAGGCTTAAAGTGCTTACAAAGGCACTGATTACCCAAAGTAAAAAACAGTAAAATCCGAGACAGTCATATGTACATCCAACAACTCGCAACACTGAAAGCCTTAACAAATATTTAGAATATCTTTACGAGAAAATAGAACATTCCTTAAATAATTCTGTTTTTATCTACTATTTCAGAATAACAAACTATCAATACGTTTTTTCAACGATAAACAAATAATCAAAACTAAGATAGAGGTTAACACCCACAGACCTTGAATAATAAACCACTGACTGATTACAACCTGTATTAAAATGAGGGAAAAACCAGTACAACGTTTCAATGGATATGACGTGTTCAGTGGCTTGTAAAACGGTCATACACCAAGCGAATTTGTGCAGAAATACCGGACGTCTTTCAAGCAAGTCCAACGCAGACAGGTGGCCGTTTTACAGGCCCCCCTTCGGGACATAGTGAGCGCTTTCGTGCCCCCGTTACGACAGCTCGAAAGACGGATGGTATTCCTTCGCTATCGCGCCTTGCCACGAAAGCGCTCACTATGGCTGAACACCTCAAACTCATTGAAACGGTTTACCAGGTTATCTTGTTCTTATCTTCCTTCAATAGGGGAATCTTGGTAATTAATTGATCAATATTTAGGTCCTGTTGGCGTTTCGTTGCGTGCTCAGCGTACCAGAGTGCTCCTATGAAGAGACGCGGCATTGCAGGAATACCCTGAAGGGTATAGAGGCTCCGCAACGAAGGAGGCATAGGGACACCCAGATACACCCTTCGGGCGGGACTTATAGCCTGACTCAGAAAAGCACCATCTGCTTTGTCAGACTTGCTTGACGTAGAATAACTACTCGCTACACAAGTCTTTCGCGCATATGACCCTTTTCTGAGCCACTGAGCCTCGTAACGAAACGTCAACAGGACTTAGACTCCTGCAAATCACCACTATTAATATCGTCAAGAGAGCTCTCAGAATCATTGCCCAGACTCACCCAGACGTCTTTATCAATAGTTCGATCCAGAAACGGAAAACGAGTTCGGTTGAACTCTGGTGCCAAACCTGCCCTTGACTGCAGGTCATAATCCTTCAGGATCTGCATTACCGGGCCACTCAAGAGCACAATAATAACCAGATTAATCAGCGCCATTAGCCCCATGGCCAAATCAGCAACCATCCATACGACTTCCAGTGAAGCAATTGAGCCCAGGAACACTAAAAATACGACAGAGCAACGATAAACATATAGCAGTCGCGGACTGTTACGAATAAACAATAGATTGGATTCACCGTAATAGTAGTTGGCAATAACAGAAGTAAACCCAAAGAACACCACTGCGATTGAAATGAACCACTGTCCCCAGCCACCGACAATACCACCCAATGCAGCCTGGGTTAACTGGATACCGTTAAGCGTCGTTCCGGCTTCCAGCTGGCCTGACAGCAAGACAATGGCAGCGGTAGCAGTACAGATGACTATTGTATCAATGAATATACTGATCATGGATACAATACCCTGAGTCGCAGGATGATTCGGTTTTGGCGTTGCGGTTGCAGCAGCATTAGGCCCGCTCCCCATACCGGCTTCATTGGAAAAGAGCCCACGCTTGATGCCTTGCATCATAGCCTGTGCAACGGAGTAACCAATAGCGCCACCAGCCGCAGAATGAAGTCCAAAAGCACTATCAAAAACCAAGGCAATAACTGCAGGCATTTCATCCAACCGGACAACCACGACACCGATAGCAATAGCCAGATACGCCAGCGCCATAACAGGAACAACCAGCTCAGCAAAACGCACAATAGAGTGAATTCCTCTGAAAATAATCAGAGAAGTAATGGCCGCAATGGCTAAACCAATAATGAAGGGGTCCAGCTCCATATGCCCGGAGACTGCCTGAGAGACAGAGTTGGCATGTACCGCATTAAATACAAAGCCAAACGTCACCAGTAAAAGTACAGAAAAGAGAATACCGAGCCAGCGAAGACCCAGCGCTTTTTCTATGTAATAAGCTGGACCACCACGAAAAGTACCGTCTTGATTATTGGTTTTGTATAACTGAGCCAGTGTGTTCTCAACAAAACTGGAGGCCATTCCGAGTAAGGCTACGACCCACATCCAGAATACGGCACCCGGCCCACCAAGAAAAATAGCAATGGCAACACCCGCCAGATTACCCGTGCCAACATGCGCAGCAAGACTGGTGCACAGAGCCTGAAAAGACGAGATTTCATTTTTAGAGGTCTTACGAGACCCCAGCATTAACTTCCATGCATGAAAAAAGTAACGTAACTGAACAAAACGACTTCTGATAGTAAAGTAAACACCTGCTCCAAGCAGCAAATAGATCAGTAAGTACTCCCAAATAACTGTAGTAATTCCTGAAACGAATGTACTCATTTGAGCCCCTATGATTTTTTACACCTCACAAGAATAGCAGAGGATTTTTAATAGAAAGGGGACTTTTCCAGAGTAAAGACTGGACAAAAAACCAAAAAGTAAAAAATGCCTTTGTTAATCAATGGCTAGTAGCCAGAATTCAGAAATATCCACCTTGAAAAAAGCCACAAGAATAATTGAAATCGAAGTACAAAAATACTGAGATCCCCCTGAAACCAAGAGATAAACAAAACTGCAGTTCTGGCAAATACTGAATGATCTATCTATTATCCGTACTCAATTAAAAAAGCATGGATATAACTAAAAGTTAGCTTATGCCAATTCTTTCATTTCTCCTCGGAGTGCTCCTGACGTGGCTGTTCATGTCAGGTCTAATGGCTCAAGGCCTGGCAATGTTTATACGTATCTGGTGGCCCTCTTCAAGCCGTGAACGTGAGCTGAAGGTTGATCAGTGGCTGTTAAACAACCCTGTACAACCCTCCTCTGGGTGGCGCTTGCTGGGTTACTGGAGAGATACCTCCCAATATCATCAGGCATGTTCAGAAATGGCAGGACTGCTGGCAGATAAAGCCTGTCTCTCGAGCCAGGATGAAATTCTTGATGTTGGTTTTACCAGCCACGATCAATTACTGGTCTGGCTGGATTACTATCAGGTTCAACACCTGACTGCCATTGCCAGTGACGAGCAGCAGATGGCCAGGGCACTGGAACATTGTGGACATTTCAACACGCTCAAACTGATCAGAGGTGGTGAAAAGGCGCTGGCAGAACGACCGGAAGACAGCTGCGACAAATTAGTTTCCCTGGACTGTGTTTACCGCCTTGAGTCCCGCTCCCACTTCTTCAGTCATGCCAGAAAAGCACTCAAATCAGGCGGTACACTGGCTTTTACCGATATGGTGCTGGCCCGCCCCTTTCAGGATCGCCGGGAACAACGCTTACTAAACAAGCTTGGTCGTATATCAGGCCTTCTGGTAGAAGACATGCCCATCAAGGAGACTTACGAAAACCTCCTTAAGCAACACCAGTTCGAGCAGGTAGAAGTCATGGATATTACCGATGATGTCCTGTCCGGTTTCTGTTTCTGGTTTGGCCAGCATTACCTGAATCTTTCGGTATTTACACGTTCAAAAATGTGGATAAGGCTTCGGCTACAAGTCTGGTTTATTCGCTGGATGCTTCACCGGGAACAATTCCGTTACCTGATGATTATTGCCCGATAGCAAGACCGAAAATAGTTTATCCACATCTTCTGTGGATAAACTTGTGACAACACTCGGGATAGTTCACAAAGGCCTTTCAATTCAGGCCACCCGCACAAACTGATCAAAAAACAATCAAAAAAAGTAGCAGGTGTGACTGCCAACACCTGCTACTCAAAAAACATATCTCTCAAGCTCCTATATGAACCCGTTAGCAAATAATGGTATAAGCGGTGTAAAAGGACAAAATCCCTTAATGTCTTAAGAGCATGTGATAGGCTGAGGTACTTCAATTATATTGTTTAAGAATCACATGAATAAACTTTCTGTTTAATTCTTTTCAGATATTCATTTTTAGTTTTGTAGTTAACTGCAATTAAATTTTCAGCATACTCCCCAAGATCGATTGCATAGTCAATACTACGGTCTACTTCACAATAGTCATATGCGATATCAGCTTTATCCATGGCACTTTTTGCACGTTTGTCAGAAGCTCTTAGGTTGCGAATAGCATTAGAATAATGTCTACAAAAAACTTCAGGATTGAAATCAATTTCATCGCTAATAAATAAGTTTATATGTCTTTTAATCTTAGAGATGTCATCTTCAGCATCTTTACGATATGACACGGCAGTTTTATAACTTGTTTGCATACTATTAAATGAACTCGAGCAATGAGAGCTTTCGGCCATAGTATGAAAAGAAGTTAAAATAAGTGCCAATGCTAAAAAAGCCTTCATGGATTGTCCTTACTTTTATAGTTCATTTTATTAAAAATATTAGGACAAGGAAAATATACAATATATCAGCTTTAATCCAGAGCGATCATCTATTTATGTAAATATACTCAGTATTTCAACTTGAAGTCTTAATCAGCAAGCTCAATTTGAACCACTTTGCACTGAAAGCCAAGCTTTACCTTTCCGCAAAAAGGTCATCGTTTCAGGAACTTCGAGCAATGCAAAGTGCGTAACATGAGTTATATAGATTTTATGATCAGCCAGCTCGTATAAGCAACAAAAGTAAACAAAAGTAGCAGGCACTTATATCCAGAAACTTTCCAGGTGCTGGCAGACGAGTTTTCACGCTCTTTTCCAGTATCAAAAGCGGCTTTGCTCGAGTAGACAACAACAGCCAACAGCACCGTTATCACCACCATGGTCAGAACATCAATCCGCAGAGCTGAAGCATCCACAACGATATCCTGCCCAATAATCCCCGACAGCCCAAGCACAGCAAGGATATTAAAGATGTTAGAGCCGATGACGGTAGCCGCTGTCATATCGTGAAGTCCCTTACGAGCACTGACGACCACTGCCGCCAATTCAGGAAGGCTGGTACCAAAAGCCACCAGAGTCAGGCCAACAATCAGCTCATTAACTCCCATCGCCAGAGCAATACCTTTAGCGCCCCAGACCAAAAGCTGGGAACCCAGCACAAGAATCACCAGCATAACCAGGGACTCTGCAAAAGCCCTGGGAGTACTGATTGGGAGCACGGGTATATCCTGCTCGGTTTCCTGCCCAGTTGAGGACTTCAGCAGATAGAAGCTATAGGCAAAAAAGGCAACCGAAAAAATAACCCCATCCCACAGACTCAACGTACCGTCCATTAACATCAGAGCGGCAGCTACCGTCGTAATAAGTAGGATAGAAAGTTCGCGGTAGACAATCCGAGCCTTGACAACCAAAGGAGCAATCAGCCCACCAATCGCCAGAATCAGACCGATATTGACGATATTAGAACCAACCACATTACCAATGGCGATACCTCCTGAACCATTATATGCAGCAACAGAAGAGACCATTAATTCAGGTGCAGAAGTACCAAAAGCAACAACCGTAACGCCGATAGTCAGCAGAGGCATACCCAGACGAAAGGCCAGGGTAGATGCGACTTCAACCAGACGGTTTGCACTCCAGCAAAGCGCAATAAAGCCCGCGGCAATAGCCAGAATAAATTGAAGAATGGAAATCATGAATGGGAAATTACGGAGGGCATGACAATCAGACGACAGGTGCCAGGCCCTCTTGCTGACATCCACCATCTGAGTCTGGCCAAATGCTGCTGTTTAGAAAGCATCGTATACACCATAGCCGAACGGCTAATGCATGTTGATGTATACACCCGCCAGTAAAAACTGGCTAAAGCAGGCTACTCCCTCAAGAATGCACTGATTATAGCGATTACGGTGAGGGAGGAAAGCAGTTTTTAAGTCTGTATGAGCAAGTATTTTTACTATAAAAACACTAACTCATCTCAAGACTGCTTGTTCACAGAGAGCAAACGAATCTTTTTGATGATGACCCGGTCTCTTGTGGTAATAAAATCACTACTCTGGGTGTACAGCTTAATCTCGGCATCCACCGCTTCCCGGAGTTTCACCTTGCCTGCCGCCTGCCCCTGAAGATTAATCCGGTTTGCTCCAGGCTTAACCTTCTCAAGGTAGCGTGCCATGGAAGTGAAAAAGCGCAAAGCAACAGGAATGATATGAGCAGGTAACAGATTTGCCTCTGCCATTTCTTTGTGAATGCCAATTTTGAGTGGCCGGGGGTCAGAAACATTAAACACACTGGGCCAGAGAATCCGGACCAGCCGGAGAGCTTCAGAGTTCATGACATCACTTTCAGGCCTGTTATGCAGCCTCTCAAGAATTTTCCTGGCCTCTTCCGGAAGCTCATTACTCATAAGGGAACCATCCTGTTCAGGTGCCAGCTGCTTTTCCTGTTCCTGGATGCCCTGGTCAGAAATATTACTTTTTTCTGCTGTCATCGACTGCCTTGCCCAATTAACCCTGGGCATCTCAGAAAAATGAATATGCCATGCAATAACTTTTCTGAAATGCTCTTGAAAACCAACACACCATTAGCCTGTGCCAACGGGAGCACTATAATGACGGATTCAGCTCCGCCATAAAAGCGTAATTTATCAACAAACCGTACCAATCAGCTGGCAGACATCAAAGAACCACCTGCTAATACCACTGTCCATTCCATAAGCCATACCGACAAATCAAGTACTGGAAATGTTAGTATGCCTAACAACCCTGTTTAGCAATACCAACAACGCAGAGGCATAATGCAATTGTTACACAACCAGGGAGGGTGGAATTATGAATCACTATACGATATCCCCAACCACAGGAATTGGCGGAGAATATCAATACAAGTCAAAAGACAATAAACGAGTAAAATACGGAAAATTCAAACTGAGGATAGTCGTAGGGACTCATGCAAAAAAAATCCTTAAAAAAATCGGTTCTATTTTCCGGATAAAAATCCGTCACAGGCAACCCCGCAAACCCACCGTTACAGAAACAATCCTGCTGCAATCCTTCCATAAAATAAATAATGATGGTGACCGCATACCGGATGACAAAACCATGCAGCAAGTGAAGAGCTTTGTCAGTGAGACAAAAGATCTCCCTTTTGCATTATCCAAAGCTCAGTACCACAGAGAGAACGAAGAGAAACTCAATGAGCGCTCGCAAGTAATTAACGGACTAAAGCGGATGCCTAACTGGCAAAAATTACAGAACAAGAAAACTGAGCTCGAAAAAAACCTGGGTGATATACGCAGGGAGTTAAACGAGGCTTTTTTTACCAGTTATACCCAAAAGGCAAAACAGCTACTCCGGTCTTCTGATCTGGATGACGTTACCAAAAGGGACCTGAAAAATTTTCTTGATGGTAAGAAAGAGTATTCATCTATGACACCAGAGGAGTCCAAACGAGTAATGGTACGTTTCCAAAAAAGAATCGCCAACCATGAACAGAGAAAAAAGCAGGAAAAGGAAGGATGCAGAACCTTTGTTGTTCCGCCAGAAGTATCCAGAGTATTACCGGCAAGCGAGTATCTAATCTAGGGGACGTTACCAACAGCGTTAAATTCACTGACTACTGCTCTTACATTGACAGTAGTCGGTCCATTCAACAAAGCTCGGTGCAACCTTCCAGCTCAACGTCGTCTATTACCCACTTTTCTGATGAACCTGCCCACCAGGCTCAGGAATCATAAAGTGGACCTGTTGATGCTGCTCAGCCTCCAACAACGTCCTCAGACGTTGACTCGCCGTATCTTGACCATCATCGCCCAAATTAAATGTGCCAAAGTGAATCGCCATACTCTGACGTGACTGGAGGTCATAATGTGCCTCAAGAGCATCATCTGGAGACAAATGGTTATCCTTCATAAACCAGCGAGGTAGATACGCTCCAATGGGGAGCAGAGAAAGATCCATGGAACCAAAGCGTTTCTGAATCTGGGCAAAGTGCGGCCCCATCCCGGTATCACCTGCAAAGAAAACCTGTGAACCACCATCACCGATCCGATACCCCAGCCAGAGCGTCCGGTTATGATCAATTCGCGTTCGGGTGGACCAATGCTGGGCAGGGGTGCCGGTAATAACCACCTGATTACCCAGAGCATGCTCCTGCCACCAGTCCAGCTCAACAACGTGGGTTAGCCCCTCTCCTTCAAGCAATGCTCGATTACCAAGGCCTACGATAAATACTGGCTGGGAGTGTTTCTCTAACTGCTTTAATGTTGCCAGATCAAGGTGATCGTAATGGTTATGGGAAATCACCACCGCATCTATAGGCGGAAGCTCCTCAATGGCCAGTGCCGGTGGATGAAAACGCTTCGGCCCTATAAACGACACAGGGCTGACCCGCTCAGACCACACAGGATCCGTCAGAATATTCTTCCCACCAATCTGAACCAGTACAGTGGCATGGTTGATAAAAGGGGCCAGAATACCATCAGCGTTACTTTGGGGAATAGCAACTGAAGCCTTTTCCTCCACTCGCTGCCAGGCATCCTCTGCCTGGTCTCTGTTAAAGCGCCACTTCAGCAGATCTATCACCGTTTTTTCATGGGTTTTGACCTGATTATGAAATTGTCTGCCATCAAAGTGATCGGATACCGGTCCGTTGTAGCCGCCGGAAGAACAGGCAACCAACATGACTGCTGCCACCATAATCCCAAAGAGACCCACAACCCCATATATCGCAGTTTTCCTCTTCATATTCAGTTCCGAAATATTTGATTGTCTCAAGAATACCAACCCCATAGGGGACGTGCACCCTGAGAGGCCGCATCAGGTATCCTCAGATTCACATTATTATTTTTAGATTCTCCCACTGCAGATAAAGAGAGCTAAACCTCTGTATAAGCTCATAAAAAAACAAAGCCTCAGTCATAGTACGACCAGTAAGACCTAATTTTTTCATTTTAAGGACAAACACTTTCTCCAAACCATTGCTAGATTAATATATAACGCATATATCTGACAGGGAGGTCGTTATGGCTATTTATAAGTTGTATCCTGTGGATCACGCCCCCATGAAGTGGCAGAGCAGCCGCTACCGCGGAGAGGCAATTGTCAGAGCAGACAACGAAGAACATGCCCGCCAGCTTGGCACCAATGAATTCTACATCACCCGATCCATTCACCCCGGAAAGAAAAAAACCAGCCCCTGGGAAGACCCACAAACCGTACTGTGTCAACCCCTTAATAACGCGGGTTATGATGATAAAGGTCCGGAACAGGTATTGAGCCCGCTACTGGCAGGCCAGAAGGCTAAAAGAAAAGCATGATTCCCGGTAATTATGCTTTTTTTATGTCCCCATTTTGCCCCACAGCACACGCACCAAAGGATGAAGGCATCATGCCTTTGCTAGTCTTACAGAAAGGACTGTTTTTTCCGTACTCAGCTTTAGAGCTTAGGTATTACGGACGTTTGAGAAGTTTATTTCTGAAATTAATAAAGCATTTCCAGTGTAACTTCTGAACTGGCCAATTCTCTTATATTACCGACTCTACAAGCAGTCTATGCTGCTCTGGGTTTCGAGCTTAATGTTCG
>OODV01000001.1 GCA_900299555.1 uncultured Endozoicomonas sp. | reverse complement strand
GCACGGTTCTTTTTCTGGCTGTGCTGTCGGTGGATGCGACAGGCAGGCGCGTTCTCTGAACAACGCTCAAGGATCAGGTCATCGAGAATAACGGGAACCGGTTCCTCTTCAGGTGCTTTGGAACTGACTAACAGTGTCAGTTGATGAGCAAGATTTCGCCAACGCCAGCACCCGAAGGCAACCCAATGATGATAGCTGCTCCAGACTTTATCGTACTGGATGGCAAGCAGAGCCTGAGTCAGGAACCCCTCACCGGAGAGCATGCTACCAATGAGCAATTCGCAAAACACTGGTGCAGCTTTCGCAGAAACAGCTCTGGTAAGGAAAGTAATATAGAACGAAAGTTCTTTTAATATTTTTGTTTGTTCTAAAGAGTACATCACAACCGCCTGGATTTATTATGTGTGACGGTTGGTTTAACTCATATAAAAATTAAATCGAATGTACCAGTGAAGCTCTAAAGCTGAGTAATGGTACTTCCATCTAAAAAAATCTTGCTGTATAAAGATCATCGAACTGAACGCCTTTATTCCTGAGTGGGAAATTCTATCAAGACCAAGGAGTCGTAAAGTAAATGAATATTTTTGAAGAAGTTCTGCATCGTCTCAGCAGCAAGACCCGTATCCGTTCCCTGTTTAAAGATGTACACGCAGAAGACCTGGAACGCATTATTTCTCGACTGAATGACGTTTTGGTTGAGAAGCAGGAAGCGCGTGCTAAAGACGACGAAAAGCGTCAGAAGAAGCAGGAAAGCATTGAAGCCATCAAGCAGATTATGGCTGATCGTGGTGTTTCCATGAATGACCTGGGCCTGGGTAATCTGGACCTGGATGACGTAGCTCCTAAGCGTCGTAGAAATATTCAAAAGTACACTTTTGAATATGAGAACGAAACTGGTGAGCGTATTAAGTGGGAAGGTGCTACTACTGGTCGTCTGCCACGTGATTTCCAAGCTTACCTGGAGCGTACCGGCAAGAAGCGTCTGGATTGCGCTTTGGAGCAGATCGCAGAGTAAGTTTAATCTTACGAAGAAAGATGTCTGTAAATGTCTTTCATAAAAAAGGGCCTGTCTGGCCCTTTTTTAATGCTCTTTTCACTTGTTCTGACAATGTCAGTTGTTTACTGACTAATATATTGAGTTATTTGAATAAAAAGCCAAGCTTCAACTATGCTTGGCTATTAAACATTTATAGTTTTGGTCTGATTGATTCTTGATAATGGGAAGTGACAAATAAACCGACTACCTTTACCAGGATGACTGCTGATGCTTATACGGGCTTCGTGCCGCAATAGTACGTGCTTAACTATCGCCAGACCAAGACCAGTGCCTCCGGTTACATGACTCCGGCTTTTGTCCACACGATAGAACCGTTCTGTTAGTCTTGGGATATGAACAGGGTCTATGCCGACGCCATTATCCTGAATCATCAAATGTCCACCTTCCTGATCTTGCCACCACTTCACAAGAACTTTACCTCCTGCTGGGGTGTAACGCACTGCGTTATATACCAGATTGGAAAAGGCGCTACGCAGTTCCATTGTATCACCAGTAACTGAGCTGCCATCTTCACACTCCAACTGGAACTGGTGCTGATTCTCTCCACTTAGAGCTTTGGCATCGTTTACTATTTCAAAAAGCAGTGGGTTGAGTGCAACTGCGTGGCTCAATCTTTCAGGCTCTGTCGCTTCGAGACGAGACAGTAGTAAAAGATCTTCGATCAGGCGCTGCATTCTTGATGCCTGTTCCTGCATCTGGCTAAGAGCTCGCTTGAACATAGGCGGCGTATCAGGATTCATTCCCATTCCGTCGCTCATTGTCTCAAGATAGCCAGAAATGACCGTCAGTGGTGTCCTCAGTTCATGAGAAACATTGGCAACAAAGTCTGTTCTCATTATCTCAAGCTGATGTAAACGACTGACATCTCTTACTAAAAGCAGTCGATTGCCCTGACCATAAACAGTAATTGCTATTTGCAGTTGCCGGTTCTCATGAGCCGGAGAGTCAATCTTAATAGGGTCTTTTCCTCGGCTATGTTCCATATAGCTGGCAAACTTCGGATTTCTAACAAGATTGGTAAGAGGCTGGCCCTGGTCATCAGGCATCTGTAAGCCAAGCAGTTCTCCAGCGGCACGGTTCCACCACTCAAGACAACCATGTTGGTCTGCCATGATTATTCCGTCGTTTAATGCTGCAGTAGATTCCTGAATTCGTTCTATTACGTTAGCTAATCGCTGCTTTGAACGGTTATGTCTGCGTTGTATCCGGTAGATCCCGTCAAAAATCTCACCCCATATACCTGAACTCTCTGGGGGATCCTGTTCTTTATGAGCTGTCTGGTCAATCCAGTCAAGTAATCGATAGAGCTGGCGATGGCTCCAAACCAGATAAAGTAGAGTGGCAATAAAAAGACCCAGAAAAACCTGGTCGGCCAACCATCCTGCAAACAACCCTATTGCAAGAACTGACATCATTCGACCGGTAAACCAGGGTCGTATAGAGGTTGTCACATGTAATTCCGAAATTTGTTCAGCTGGTGGCTCCTAGGTTCTGTTGACATAAAGTTCCAAGTTCACTTGTTCGTAAAGCCGTATTTTATGTCAACAGAACCTAAGAGCCTGTTCATGATCCTATTACGAGCTGAAAATGTCGATAAAGCGTCTCTGACTTTTGCTGTTTTCACTTTTTTAAATAACATCGTGAATAGACTCTACGCTTTGGTAGAAAAGCGATAGCCAGTGCCTCTGACTGTCTGAATGTAGTTTTCATAACCACTGCCCAAGGCTTTTCGCAGGCGACGGATATGGACGTCAACGGTTCTTTCCTCAACGTACACATTGCCACCCCAAACTTGGTCAAGCAGCTGTCCACGGGAATACGCGCGCTCTTGGTGAGTCAGGAAGAACTGCAGAAGGCGGTATTCTGTTGGACCCATTTCTGCCTGGTTGCCATCAATACTGACCCGGTGGCTGACAGGGTCAAGCTCCAGACCTTTGACGACAATAGGCGACTGTTCATCCATACCCTGAGTTCTACGTAATACGGCCTTCAGTCTGGCTACCAGCTCACGGGGGGAGAATGGTTTAGTGATGTAGTCATCTGCACCTGTCTCAAGACCCTGAATTTTATGGTCTTCTTCTCCTTTGGCCGTCAACATTATGATAGGGATTTCTGCTGTCAGTTGATCACGCTTGAGCCGCCTGGCCAGTTCAATACCTGAGATATCTGGCAACATCCAATCCAGCAAGATCAAGTCTGGCCTGCTATCAACCACCAGTGAATGCGCCTGCTTTGCATCAGCTGCTTCCAAGCACTGGTAACCAGCCATTTCAAGGGCCATAGCAATCATTTCCCTGATAGGTGCTTCATCATCAACAATTAGAATTGTTTTGCCAGACATCAGAATACCCCGAGATTAAATGAGAGCAGACTTATTAGGTAACCATTGATCTATATGTCAGGTATTACAGCGAGAGAATGTTACAGAAAAATGACGTTCAAGAAAATTTGACAGAATTTTTGTTCTTTGGGCATGACCTGAGCCGGTGTTTTTCAAGTAGTTTGGTGGGAAGGGAACGAAAATCACTACTGTCCGGTTAAACATTCTGAAGCTCCAGAAAGCCCTGAGCAATCAATGCAGGGTCTTTGGCGTATTGCTCAATAAATCAACCACCGATCGTTTTGTCATCAGGTTCAGGTTAATCCTCCGGGCTATCTGTTGAAGAGATAACCTGCCGGGATAGATGAGCTGAACCAAACGCAGTAGCAGGTAGACAATCATAGCGGTTAATACCTGGATTTTGACTGCATTTTCGCTTCGCCCAATAAAGCGTTTGATCTTCAGATTCTGTTTAATCCATTTGAAAAATAATTCGATCTGACAGCGGGACTTATACAGGGCTGCTATCTTTGCCGCTGTCCTGCTCAGGTCATTACCGATGAATATTAGCACCTGGCCATCTTCTTCCCGACGGATGCGAACTCGCCGAAGGTCTGTTGGGCAGGCTTTCCGGCCTTTATCTGACGAGAGGCGGATAATCTGGTCTTCCAGAATGAAATTCTCCGTGGTTTCCCGCGCTTCAATGACCTCATAGACTGCAGAGCTTTTCATTCTCCCCACGAACCAGATGCCCTGATTCGTCATTTCGCAGTACCAGCTGTATCGTCACAGGCCCGATCAAAAACTTAGGTAACACTAAGCATGATCGGTAGGTTCTGTGCGGCCTTGCAGTCATCTACTCTGGCGGTTGTCAGTTCAAAAAATATCGGTGTATCGGCCTCAGGATCATAAACCGAGTGCAACTTGATAAAAGCAGTTTGTACTGTTGTGGATAACGACAGCTGATAGTTGAAACTATACTTAACCTTTTGTTTTTTATAACTTTGACTTTTCCTGAAGTATTATTCAAAGTATATAACTGCCCCCAACAAATCCAAATAATAATTATTTGCATTTGTTGGGGGTGTGTTTTCAATACTGCGCTACGGCAAACCTTAGAACCCTAAAAGCTTTGATGGCTGGGCACATGTCTAATTGCCACCTAAGGTTCATCAATAATCATAAAGAACAGGCAATACCAAGGAAAATAACAGCACCAACCCAATGGTTAGAAAGAAAGGCTTTAAAGCAAGGATCTCTTTCACGGTGGTGGGTCAACCATTGCTGGTAGGAAAAACTTGCAGTTGCAATAACAAGGCTTAAATAGAATGGCCAGTTTAATTCCAGTTGCAACCCAAGCATCACCATAGCAATCAGAGTTATTGCCTGGAAGCAGCCAATAATCAGGTTGTCCATTTCACCGAATAGAATAGCTGTGGATTTGATACCTACTTTCAGGTCGTCGTCTCTGTCGACCATGGCGTACTGCGTATCATACGCGACAGTCCACAAAAGGTTAGCAGTGAACAATAGCCATGCCTGAGTTGTCAGCACTCCTGCCTCTGCAGCAAATGCCATGGGTATGGACCAGCCAAAGGCAGCACCCAGCACCACCTGGGGGAGATAGGTATGACGCTTGGCGAAAGGATAGGCTGATGCCAGAAATAACGCAGCAAAGGAGAGAGTGATGGTCAGTTCATTGGTTGTCAGTACCAGCAAGAAGGCAATCAGAAAAAGGCTGCTTGCGTAAATCAGTGCTTCTCTGGGTGTAATTTTCCCGGTAACCAAGGGGCGCTGGTGGGTTCGTTTAACATGACCATCAAAATGTCGATCCGCATAGTCATTAACAACACAACCCGCACTTCGGGTGAGGATAACGCCAGCAATGAATACCACAAGGTTATGGGTTGTTGGTATGCCATCTGCTGCCAGCCAGAGAGCCCAGAGCGTTGGCCACAGTAAAAGGTAGATGCCAATGGGGCGATCCAGACGGGCCAGTTGAATAAAGTCTTTCCAGCGTGGCAGATGCTGATGCAGTAGCTCTGCGCACTTATTAGAGCCTGTTATAGATTGTAGAAATTTCATCTGCTCTCGTAAAAACTGTCTATGAGGAATAGGCACGACCTTCCAGTCGATTATTTTTTTGCCGATATCAATAGATGTGCAGCCTGGCTGCCATTAGTCCAAGTCTATGTAGTCTTTGTTTTGTCGGCCTGCCAGAGCAAATTGCTTTCAGCAGGAGATTATCATGTTTACAAAAGACTTACGCCCCCTTAGAGAGCAACTTTTTAACCACTCCATCTACCGGAAAATTGACAGTGTGGAGAAGTTGTCTGTCTTTATGGAAGCTCATGTATTTGCTGTATGGGATTTTATGTCGCTGGCGAAAAGATTGCAGCTTGAGTTTACTTCCATGCAGTTGCCTTGGGTACCTGTGCCAGACGCTCGGTCCGCCCGCTTAATTAATGAAATTATTCTCTATGAAGAGACTGATAAGGACCGGCATGGCAAGCCAATGAGTCATCTGGAAATGTATCTCGCTGCCATGCGTGAAGTATCAGCAGACACCAGCAAAATTGAGCAGGTCATTTATAGCATTAAGACTGGTGTTCCCTGGCAGCAGGCCCTGGTTGTTGCTGATGTCCCGGAATATATTCAGGCATTTGTTTCGGATACGCTGAAGTTAGCCCAATATGGTTCATTACCGGAAGTGGCCAGCTATTTTCTATTTGGACGCGAAGATGCTATTCCGGAGATGTTTTCTTCCCTTTTGAGTCATTGGGAAATCCCTTCGAAGTCAGTTCCTTCAATGACTTACTATCTGGAGAGGCATATCGACCTTGATGGCAAAGAACATGGACCTGCGGCAGAAAGCCTGCTGAAACAGTGTATCAATGGAGATAAAACTGCAGAGAAGGCTGCAGTTGATAAAGCTAAAGCGGCCATCTCATCTCGGGTACTATTTTGGGATGGTCTTGAGGAGCAAATAGACAGAGTTACAGCTGAAGAGCAGCAGGGAGCTGCTCATGAAGCCGAGACTATCAATGAGAGTAACGTTTAGCGTTGCTCACGCTCAGGTAGAAAAACCTCGCATACCGAGATAGGTTTTTCTCTCAGATAAAACAGGGATCGTCTTGCCCAGGCGATTTCTGTTTCAAATTCGAAATCGAGATGTGAATTAAATTGACTGGCTTTTAAGTCGGTGACCTCAATTGGTCCGCGGCGAAGACCGGGTTGACTGAAAATGTATTCACCTAACGGCTTGTCTCCCAGTTCCAGAAGTACTTTATTCTCACCGGACAAACTGGATTCAGGTAAAACACTTCGGGCAAAAACAACCGGTTGACCTGAGCCAAAAAGCAGGACTTCTCTTATGCTGGCACGTTGATCATTACAATTAAGAAAGGCCTTCTCTGATCCATCAGGTTCCTGCCAGTCATGGGAGATGACTCGAACAA
Organism: uncultured Endozoicomonas sp.; assembly: GCA_900299555.1. GTDB lineage: Bacteria > Pseudomonadota > Gammaproteobacteria > Pseudomonadales > Endozoicomonadaceae > Endozoicomonas. The sequence continues at coordinate 2,101 of OODV01000001.1, read as the reverse complement.
AAAATTTATTGTTGTGTACTTGCTTCAGCCGCCGGGTAAGCGAGTGCTGATCCAGAATCATTTCACGAAGAGCATCCGGAATCGTTTTGGCTTCTTGAGCGGGTTGCCAGTTCATATCAGCAAAATCAGCAAGGGGCATCAGCAGTACATCCTGCCTGAAGTCGAACCGACGACTCCAGGATCTGTCAATCAAGTGGGGATTAATTAGGCAATGAGCCTTAAACACCCTCCACATACCAGTTCATGAAAAGAATATCACCATCGTTCAGCTTTGTACCCTCTGAAACTTTGATGGAATCATCCTGCGCTTTAATGGGACCTTCAAAAATAGTAAATGTTCCACCTGCAATCTGTTTCTTGAAGGCTTCGACCTGGGTAATGATTTTTTCGGGAATGGCTTTGTTATAAGGCGCCATTTAAACCATGCCTGTAGAGAAACCACCACATACATCTTCTGGCTTCTACTGCTTATCCAGTAGAGCCTTGGCCGTGTTGGCATAGAAGCCACCCCAGTGAACCATGCTTCCGGTCAGATGAGCATCGGGGCCAAAGCGGGTCATGTTCGTGTCATAGCCAAAGGCATACACCCCCTTGTACTGAGCAGCCTGCACCGGAGTAAGTGAATCGGTGTGCTGGTTGATGATGTCAGCACCCTGGGCAATCAGTGACTCAGACGCTTCACGCTCTTTGGCAGGGTCGTACCAGCTGTTGATCCAAACCACTTTTACCGTTGTATCAGGGTTTACACTGCGAAGGCCAAGCGAAAGGCATTGATCCCCTGAACCACTTCAGGAATTGGGAATGAGCCAACATAGCCCATCACATTGTTCTTGGTCATGTGTCTGGAAATAACGCCAGTCAGGCAGCGGCCTTCATAGAAACGGGCAGAGTAGGTACCAACATTTTTCTCTCGCTTGTAACCAGTCGCGTGCTGGAATTTAACGTAATGAAGTGATAAAAATCAGGTCGTTTCCCTGCTGTGCCAGTTTACGGATGACCCGGTCTGCATCCACACCTTCAGAAACACTCTCAACATCACTACTGTCCGGTTAAATATTCTGAAGCTCCAGAAAGCCCTGAGCAATTAATGCAGGTGCTATGCTTTTCTCTTGCGTATTGCTCAATAAATCAACCGCCGGTCATTTTGTCATCAGGTTCAGGTTAATCCTCCGGGCTATTCTGTTGAAGAGATAACCTGTCGGGATAGTTGAGCTGAACCAAACGCAGTAGCAGGCAGGCAATCATAGCGGTCAATACCTGGATTTTGGCTGCATTTTCACTTCGCCCAATAAAGAGTTCGATCTTTAGATTCTGTTTATTCCCTTTGAAAAACAGCTCGATCTGCCAGTGTTATTCCCCAGGAAGATGGTCAGCTTCATGTATACACATCAAGCCAGCACCTTGCCGTCTTCTTCATGATGGATGCGAACTCGGCGAAGGTCTGTTGGGCAGGCTTTCCAGCCTTGATCTGACGAGAGGCGGATAATCTGGTCTTCCAGAATGAAATCCTCCGTGGTTTCCCAGGTTTCAATGACTTCATGGACTGCAGAAATTTTCATTCTCCCCACGAACCAGTTGCCCTGATTCGTCATTTTGCAGTATCAGCTGCATTTGTCATAGGCTCAAAAACGCAGGTGACACTAGGTATGATCGGTAGGTTCTGCACGGCTTTGCAGTCATTTACTCCGGTGGTTGTCAGTTCAAAAAATGGTAGTGGGTCAAATGTGTGGATAAGCACATTTCCATACTGAAAAATTTTCTGCACTCCCCATATACGTCTCATGACGTGTCTTATTGAAGTAAAGTGCCCAGACTGCAACCTGCCTTTCATTGGTCGACATGGCAAAGGGCGCAAAGGTGATCAGCGCTACCTCTGCCAGAATGTAGGCTGTAAAACCAAGTCGTTCATGCTCGAATATCATTACAGGGCGTGCAACAGGGGCACCGAGAAAGACATTGTTAAAATGGCCATTAATAGCAGTGGCATCAGAGATACCAGCAGGGTTCCTGGTGTCAGTAAAACGACTTGAGCCTGCCTGCGAGATTGCTGAACTGGATGAGCAGTGGTCATATGTGGGAAATAAAGCGAATCAACGCTGGT
>OODV01000133.1 GCA_900299555.1 uncultured Endozoicomonas sp. | reverse complement strand
CGGGTAGCTGTGGTCGACGAGACATCTGTTCCAGATAAAACGCTTGATAATGATGTCTGAGCATAGCTGGCATCAGCTAAAGGATTTAGAAAAAGCGATTGGTATAAGAACCAAAAATATTAAAAATTCCGACATAAGCCAGTGCCAACGCAGAACTTGATGCCGGTAGATCTTTATCCGCCAGATAACTTGGCAGGTGCGTCGCAATAAACATCACCTGGAAGCCACATACAAAAAATCCAGCATGTATCAGCCAATATCCCCTGTGGGCAAATGCTTCCTTGAGCGCCTGTTTCAACGTTTGTTCTGATTGAATGGTTGATTGAAACTTTGCTTCACCTCCCCTGGATGTATTCATAAAAAGTGAGAATGCCATCATGATTGAACACAGTGCAGCAAAAACACCCAGTGCCTGCTGCCAACCGAATTCACTCAAGAGGTACTGCGCTCCCGGAATTATTGCAAACATACCAAAGGAACCTGCAGCCGTAGTCAGGCCAAATGCTTTGGCAGTGTGTTCTGCCGGCACCACTTTCGCCACCGCACCCAGCACAACCACATAGCTGGTCGCACTCAGTCCCAGTCCGACCAGAGCTCCCAGAGACAGATACAAAATGCCGGGATCGGTAGCAATGGATGTCAGATAAAGCCCGAGTCCGTAAGCAATCGCCCCCAGAAAAACAATCCTTTTTGCGCCAAAACGATCAGCCGCCATACCCACAAAAGGCTGAAACAGGCCAAACATCAGATTCTGTAACGCAATGGCAAAGCTGAAAAACTCCCGACCGGTACCAAAATGTTCCGAGATCGGCAGCACAAAAATGCCAAAGGATTGCCTTATTCCCAAGCAAATAATCAAAATCCCAATACCCAGCCATACCAGTAAGGGAAACCGGAAAATACTCATAAAGCTCTCAATATTCAGCGTTAAAATGGCGCTTAAGCACAGAAAAGCCCTTAACCTATCGTTAAGGGGTTGAAGACGTGTCGGAGTGTTGATGACAGCCAGCAGAAACGGCCTGTCCGGCCAATAGCCCAACAAGCCCGGGGGTGTGGTGTACCACCAGCAACGTTATGACCAGCAGCATGGTCATGCGACAAAGCTGAGCACGGATGGATTGGGAGAACATGATGAATGGCCGGCAGCGATAAAAAGAGCCGAAGTCTATCGTCTCCGGCGCTGGCAAACCATTGCGAATAGGCTCACCTGAGGAGGTCAGAAATACCTACCTGTAAATTCAACGCATTTTAAACCCTTTACTTTCCAGAAACGCTTTCATGTGTGGCCGGGACTCTTTACCCAGCAGAGCTGACATATCCTGGGACCAGACCCGGTCCAGCTTGCCTCCGGTTCGCTGCTGATAATAAGTTCTCATGGTCTCATCGTATTGAGCCATAAGCTCAGCATTTACAGGTTGGTAACGCTCTTCCATCAGCACAGCATCCAACGGCAGCCTTGGCTTACACTCCGGATCCTGATCCGGGTAACCCAGGCAGAGGCCAAAGACCGGATAGACATTCTCCGGCAAGGCCAACAACTCACTGACCTGCTGAGGGTCATTTCGAAGCGCTCCTATATAACAGATGCCCAGCCCTTCAGATTCTGCAGCAACCACAACATTCTGGGCAAACAGAGCCACATCAACAGTGGCAATGATAAAATGTTCCGTCATTCCATCCGCCATTGCTTTACCTGACTGCTCACAGCACCAACCAGATCGGTTCAGGTCAGCACAAAATACCAGAAACTCTGCAGCCTCTTCCACATAAGCCTGCCTCCCCGCCAGCTCCGCCATCGCCCTGCGGGTTTCAGGTTTGCGAACCCGAATCACACTGACACCCTGTAAATTACTGGATGTCGCAGCGCTCTGCCCAGCTGCAATCAACTCCCTGAGCAGACTTTCTTCAATAGGCTGATCGGTAAACTTGCGAATAGACCGGTGTGACTTGAGCTGTTCAATTACGGTTAGAGTCATGGCTTTCTTCTTTATCCAAGCATTCTTCTTTATCCGCCAGCATCATAGCAGATATCCGGTTTTTAAAGGATTCCCGGCTCTGCTAAACTTCCCTTCCTAGATCTGGCTCCGGATTTACGCTCCGGCCTGCTGACGAAGGAAAATAAAGATAATGAATACTACTCAATACACGCCCATCGTGGTCTGCGCCCTCTATAAATTCGTGAATCTAAAAAACTTCAGAGACCTTCGCGAACCATTACAGAGAACCATGGAGGCTAACCATGTCCGCGGTACTCTGTTGCTCGCAGAGGAAGGAATCAATGGCACCGTGGCCAGTACCCGAGAGGGTATTGATACGCTTTTGAACTGGCTGAATCAGGACACCCGCTTAAGACCCATCGAATACAAAGAGTCTTTGAGTGATTCAATGCCTTTCAAAAGAACCAAAGTAAAGCTCAAGAAAGAGATTGTTACCCTGGGGGTCGAAGGCATCGATCCCAAAAGAGTGGATGGAACCTACGTGGAGCCTTCTGACTGGAATGCCCTGATCAGTGATCCGGACGTTCTGGTAATGGACACCCGTAATGACTATGAAGTTCAGGTAGGGACATTCAAACATGCCATCAACCCGAAAACAGACTCATTCCGCCAGTTTCCTGAGTACGTCGAGAAGAACCTGAATACCAAGACCCATAAGAAGGTAGCCATGTTCTGTACCGGTGGTATTCGCTGTGAAAAGTCCACTGCGCTGCTGAAACAGCAAGGATTCGAAGAGGTATACCATCTGAAAGGCGGCATCCTGAAATACCTGGAAGAAGTACCAAAAGCGGAGTCACTCTGGGAAGGCGAATGCTTTGTCTTTGATGACCGGGTGACGGTTAACCATGACCTTGAGCCGGGCTCCTACGACCAGTGTAACGCCTGTCGCTTACCCATTACTGAAGCAGACAAACAAAGTGAAAAGTTTCAGCAGGGTGTCAGCTGCCCACACTGTTTTGACAGGCTGACCGAAAAGCAGAAAACACGGTTTATGGAGCGTGAAAAGCAGATGCAGTTGGCCAGATCTCGAGGTGAAGCCCATATGGGTGCAGAGGTTGCCGAAACCGTTGTTCACCGCCGTCAGGTAAAGGAAGACGAGCGCCGGCAACAGCAGCTGAGAACCCAGGCAGGCAAAACTGACTAGCTAAGCTATGTTTTAAGGACAGCCACGAACTAAAAATACCACCCCACATTAGGCAATGAAGAGGGTGGTGTTTTTTATCAACAGCTGACTTGAACGGAGAGTCACCATGGAACTCGAACACCCCGAGCATCTCAACCCTTTTATCCTTCTGGGTATCGTCAACGAAAAGCTAAGGCTAACGTGCAACTCGCTGGATCAGCTGGCCGATGAGATGGACATGAGCAAACAGGAAATCGAGAGCCAGCTTCATAAAATCCGTTTTCATTATCAGCCGGTCAATAATCAATTTGTTCATGACTGACAGATGCTCTTTAGAGCTTGTTGTTTGCCAATAAGCTCTTTCCTCTTTCCCAATATTGCGACTCCCCCATTCAACCTTCCCAAAAATATTACAAAAAAGAAGATATGTAATGTTTTTGGATGATATAGAACTGCCTTTCACCGGTGATGTGTCAGAGCTGTTGATCTGATACATTCCTGTCTTTTTGAGTCATCTATGGCTGTAGTTCAAGTTGCCTGTATCCATTGTCAACAAACGTTCAATGTTGTTAAGAACGGGAAAGCTGAGACGGGTCACCAGCGGTATAGATGCAAGGACTGTAATAAGAGTTCTAACCTGAGCATCGCTATAACGGCAATCTGCCTGGTACTCATGAGCAGGTCATAAAGATGACCATGAATGGCTCCGGGGTCAGAGATATCGGACGTGTCCTTGAGATCAGTCCAACGACTGTATTGGCTCGCTTAAAAAACTCGACCCGCCAACAGTAACACAACTCCCCTTCGAAAATGCCCAGGTCAAGATTATTTTCGAAATGGATGAGCAGTGGTCATTTGTTGGTAGCAAGAAGCAGCAACGCTGGCTGTTTTATGCATGGGAGCCACGTTTCAAGAAGATCATTGCCCATGCGTTCGGCTCCAGAAGCAAAGAGACGCTCAAAAAGCTAATGAAAATCAGTGAAATCGCCAGCATCCCTACTATGGCCAGCTGTGACAGAGAGTATTCAAATAGCTCCACTCGTTCACAGGGCAACAGCCGCTTACAACCTCATTGATATCCGGGAGAAAATTATATTTTATAAATGACACCCCGGCCCAGATACAAATCAGTAGCCGGCTTTATGCAAAATACTGCCACACCAGCTTCACAGATAACGTCCCGCCTCTAACTGCATGAACCAGTAAAATAGCAAACCCTAGGGTCATCAATGGCAACAGTGGCCGCTTTTCCTCCTGCAGAAAATACCAGCCAGCTCCCAGAACACACAGAGCCAGGATCATCTGTCGGGCATCGATCGGCTCACCGGAAACCACCTCCATAAAAATAGCCAGACAGCCAATCACATTCGCGATCAGCCATAATGGCGAAAGCATCCCAATACTGCCCAACAGTGGAAACTTAATCAGAGCCCCGCCAGTCCATGCTTTAGGCTGAAGGTCAGAAGAAAGGTGAAAGGCTATTCCTAAGGCCAGACCTGCAGCAATGGGTGAGAAACCAAAAGCCCAAAACAGAAGTGCAGGTATGCAGGAGTGCGTAATTGCAGAACGATGGGACAGCCCCGGAGTCAACAAATCCAGATCAGGCAGTCGAATGCCTGCAATCAATCCAGAAAGAAAAAAAAGAATCTCTTCCATGAATGCCATGGTGGGCCAGAACGGGCAAAATTCTCTGGCGGCAAGAACCAAACCCGCCAACAGAAAAGCCATCAGCGGTGCACCATATAACTTCATAGATCACAAAACAGTCTTATAAAACAGGAGGATAGACTATAACCGCTATTACTGTGGCAAAACCAGTCAGATTCTTAGCCTTAGGCTCTGTTGACATAAAGTCACTGATTCAGCCTCTGGCAAAGAGCGTAATATGGAGTAGTTCAGACTTAATCTGACATTTTTTTTCAAAAAAAGAAAAGGGTTACCGATTTAGAAAGAAGGTGAGTTCACTGAAATCTAAATCATTAAAGGTGACCCTTATGATTCACACCAACCAGAAAATCATCAAGCACAAGGTCGGGCTACTGAACCTTGCAGATGAGCTCGGAAACATCTCTAAAGCCTGTAAAACCATGGGTGTCTCCAGAGATACATTTTATCGTTACCGGGATGCTGTGGATGAAGGTG
>OODV01000106.1 GCA_900299555.1 uncultured Endozoicomonas sp. | reverse complement strand
AAAATGCCAGTCTGGCTCATCGAAGCCGTTTAGGTGGGGCGAACCATCCCATTACGGAGAGAAGAAAAGCGTTTCCAGACCCCATGCTTCGCGTAGGAATCCATACCGTAGAGATGTGGAGAATCACCAAGCTACGCTCCCACGCAGAGCATGGGAGCGAGGTGTTGAATCATAGAGACAGAAAGCGCTTTTCTTTGTGTCTTAGTGCCTCTGTGTTTCAAACAAAAAGCTTACCGGTATAACTGACGAGACTCTGCCGTCACTTCGTATGCTTCAGAGGCTTCCTTCAGGAACTCATCAGTCACTACCGCCAGCGCACGGTAAAAACCGCTTTCATCCGCTTCTGCCAGCAGTTCCAGGTAGCGGCCAGACCATGGCAGCAGATGAGAACCGAGCAGTTCCACCACCGCATCGTCATTCTCTGTTTCCATAAAATAAGCCATGGCCAGAATCATCAGGCCAAACTGGTCTTCCGGCTCATTCAAATCGGTATCCAGCTCAACGTCGTTTGCCCGAAGAAACTGGCGATAAGCCTGCGCCGTTTCACCCAGCAACAGATTTTCCCTGTCCAGATAAACTGATCCCCAGGGTGGCGCTGGCATGGCGCCCTGCCCTTCAAACAGCAGAGAAAACTGATATGGCAGTTCTGCTATGTCCACAGAGCACAGACGCGCTATCGCTTCCTCAATCAGCGATGGGTTCTGCCAATCCAGCAGAGCGGGCAGCTCAGCAAGCTCGGAAATAACGCCACCGGCTTCTTCGGAGGTTGGAGAGTAATAAAACAGGGTTCCCAGCATTCTGGGAAGAACGGCAACAGCAGACAACTCGGCACTTCCTGAAATCAAACGTATGGAGACCACTATAGTGGTGAGCGGTTTTCTTGAGTATATGGAGTAATACCATTTCTGCGGACTCACACAGAGAGATCAATACCTCCTTCAGGATTCTTAGAATTATGCAAAGCCGCCACCTCTGGCAATTGCTCATATTTCAAACACAACTTACGTCCCAACGGCTGAAGCGTTGAACATAGGTCACTGTTTTTCATTGAGCGTAAGTCGTCATGCAAGCTATCACGAACGTTCCTTATGGCTCTTTCAAGGGCCTTTATATTCTTTTCAGTTTTAGAATTAAAGCGACTTAGTGCTATTGCCAACAGCTCTCTTTGAGAAACAGCTCCCTTATACCTGCGCCCAATCATCCGGATACATTTATACAATGTTTCACTGGTTGCCTGCTGATATACCTTCTGACAATCTATACCCGCATAGTGAATATACTGGAAAAACAGGGCATGTTTATCCGCATACTTCGGATCATACTTTACGCCATGGATTGCTCTGAACCGAATCCCATAGCCACTTCTAGACCCCTTAGCATCCCTCGCGATTATGCCAAACTGACAACTCCGTTTTCGACATAGGCTTAATAAGCCCTCCTTATATTGTTCTTCATCCAGGTCAAACAGCATGTCCAGTTGTTTGAACGGACTCATATACTGAACACCCTTTGCCTCAATAATTTGAACCCCCTTTCGTCTTAATAACTCTCTTACACTCGGTGCAGACCATTTATTACCAGATCCAAGAGGTTCTCCACACACTGTCTCAGGCACTGGTGGTGCTGTTGGCAACACCAATGAATTCATTAAGCGTCCCAAATTCTTCTTTGTTAGGTCAGAATTAAAATTAACCGTCTGATCAATACCCGTTTCCAGGTACCTGAAGATATACTCAGTTATTAACTGCTCATAGAGCGGATGTTGGGGGTTTAGTATCTTGAGTACATGCATCAAAGCATCTGAACTTTTTTTAGCATCAACCTGGTCAACATATCGTTGCTGCTTAAAAAAACGATAAAAGACATTGATATGCTCAGACCCCCACGAGGTAATTTCGGTTCGAAAAACGCCATTAGTCGGTATCATCAATGGAGCATGATGATGATTACCCTTTGGCCTTCCCCAGTCGGAAATAATGTCTTTCGCTTTTCTTGTCTGGCAGGCAGTGTATTTGCCCATAGCCGTAAAATAATGATCAGAGTCCGGTTTCAGCAAACTGAGCACGCTCGGCGTAAGCTTATCCGGTTTAACTTTCCAATATTTATAAAGTGCATAGATAACCAGGTCTGTATTCCATGTCTTATGGCAATCGTTGAGTTCTTCCCACTGAGGAACCTCTTTATTCCGGTTCAATAAATCGACAAGTCCCTGCTTGCGGAAAACAACCGTTCCCGGCTTCTTTCCTGGTTGAAAAGCGTTCCGCCAGCATTCATTCCAACCATCGATATCAAAGAGTTTTTCACCAAAAATATGTTCATACCGATCAGGAAACATCTCCTTAAAAGAAAGCCAGAACCCTTTACCATAACTGACCGTTATTTCCGCCCCTGCCGGGATAAAGCACAGTGATTTAATAAAAACCCGATACTCACCTCGCTCTTCATCCTTGATTCGAACGAACTCAGCATTGGGGTTATCGGGTAAACTGTCATTCGCAAAGCTACCACCACCCAGGCCAGACACCGCCTTTTTGGTACACTGCAGAATTTTGTGATCTGATATTTCCACCAGATGGCTCCATGACTCATAACTGGAACCAATTTTTTCCCATGTCAAACTGGAGCCTTTGCTACCAGCATGAACTTTCACAATCTCTCCTACACACTCGGTAACTAAAACATGAGAAGCAAAATTCATCCCTGCATATAAGCCGGCTCCGGCTCCGGGTCTGGTACTCTGTGCGGTATAAACCCCCTGCCCAACACCTGACAGTGAAACTTACACTGCCTTGCAGCTTCAGCCCTTCCCAGTTTTGGGCTGCGTAAAATGCCTTCATCACTCCCTATTTTTCTGGCAAGAACCAATGGGGGAGGGTTATTTCCCTTCGACAAAACAATGGTTAAATCAGACTGGGGTTTTCTTTTTAGATACTGAACACTGCTAACAGGATAAGGATCTGGAAGATCAACAGACTTTTTATCCACTTCACGAGTCACTTTCGCTGCAGAAACTGGTCGTTTGACTCCAGAGTCCTCTATCTTTCTAGCCTTCAGTGGTCGTGGAAGTACATCGGGTTCCTGCTTGATAACTCCAGATAGCTCTTCTGATATCTTCCTTTTAACAGACTCTTTCCTGCTATCAGATCCAGGCATTGGATCGTTGCTTTGGCAGAACTGCGAAGAAAGCGATGATAGGGTGTCAATATAACTGGATCGCAACATAGGATTTTTTTTTGAAAACTTACTTGCTTGATCATATTTGTCTTAAAAAGTTCACCTCCATACACCACAAACTTATAACTTCAGCCAATTTCATATAGAAAGCCACTATAACAATGATAGTGGCGGAGATATCAGAACAATGGATTTCAGGCACTGTTTCACGCCGTAGCTTAAGTCTACCGTTCCAAAATAACCCTCTGAAAATGGTTGTTGTTCACTGCTTGTAAGCCTCTATCGCCACAACAAACGGATCTGCCTGATACGCTGCCCAGTAATCCTCACCCTTTGCCTTAAGCCCCTCTTCAGACACTAGAGGATAAAGCAGATTCACTTTGGCAAAGCCAGCCTCTTCAAGACACTGAACAACTGTATCAGTAGACCAGCAGTAATCAGTGAAGTGCACTTCAGTCTCACCCACCTGAATGGTCAATTCGAAGGGAGCTCCATCCTGAAAGTTATCCACAGAGTCCACTTTTTTTCCATAGCAGTCATCCGGTGATTGTGGATTACCCTGTACCCGGGCATGACGCTCAGAATCCATGGTCAGCAGATAGCTATAACCACCCGGTGACGTGTGATAAGAGAGCGTTTCTGCCAGTTCCCTTAAATGACTAAGGCTGGCCAGTCGACAAGTCAGCCAGAAGGCAAAAACGCCAGTGAATGATCGATCCAGTCGCAATGATGTTGGATCCGCCTGCTTGAACTCAATACCAAGGCCGCCAGACTCATTCAACTGTATCGCCCGATCCAGAATCGCCGGACACTGATCGACGCCCACCACATACTCTGCCCCTGCCGCCAGGGCAAGGCGTGAAAAGAAACCTTCACTGCAGCGCAGATCCAATACGGAATTCATCGGGTGCGTCATGAACACACTTTTTACATAAGGAATATAAATATATTTGGCAACGGGTGACTCAGCCACCACAATGGAGTAATCATCAGGCGTGAAAAAATGACTCATGTTCGCAAACCCTTTTACTACCTGACCGTAAAGTATCGCAGAAATCTGAAATTTAGCCTGTTCAAGAGCTGGAACCACGGAGATTACGAAGGAAAGAAAAACCTTTTGATTTACCTTGCAGGTAATATCTTTGAATCATTAAAGCTCAGGGCCTCATGAAAAAAAGAAAGTCTTTTCTTCGTGAACTTTGTGATTTCCGTGGTTCAAAACAGAAGGTTTGTCAGCCAACTGGCTAAGCAGTTAGACTGACTCTATTTGCGCAAAGACTCTTCATGGCAAAAGCAAAATCCCGAAAAGCATACGTTTGTACCGAATGCGGCAGCGAAGCCGCCAAATGGCAGGGGCAGTGCCCGGACTGCAAGGCGTGGAACACTTACAAAGAGGTGAACCTCGGTCCAGCGGCCTCTCCATCCATTGCCGCCAGTAATAAAGCTGGCTTTGCCGGCACCCTCTCCGAACTGAAAACCCTCAGTGAAGTAGATGTTGAAGAAGCACCCCGCTTTTCCAGTGGCATGACCGAGTTTGACCGGGTGCTCGGTGGCGGTTTTGTCAAAGGCAGTGCCGTGCTGATTGGTGGTCACCCCGGTGCCGGGAAAAGTACCATCCTGCTGCAGGTGCTCTGTCACGTTGCCCAGTCCATGAATGCCCTTTATGTTTCTGGCGAAGAATCACTTCAACAGATTGCAGCCCGTGCCCAGCGATTAAACCTGCCCACCGATAACCTGAAAATGCTGGCAGAAACCTCTGCAGAAAATATCGTGGCAGTCGCCGAGCAGGAAAAGCCTGGCGTTATCGTGATCGACTCTATTCAGGTGATGTACATGAACGGGGTGGACTCCGTGCCTGGCGGTGTTGGCCAGGTAAAAGAGTCTGCCGCTTTCCTGACCCGTTTTGCCAAACAGAGCGGCACGGTATTGTTGATCGTTGGCCACGTCACCAAAGACAACTCCCTGGCCGGTCCCATGACCTTGTCCCATATTATCGATACCCAGATTATGCTGGGTAATACCGATGACTCCCGCTTCCGGATGATGCGCGCCACCAAAAACCGTTTTGGCCAGGTGAACGAGCTGGGTATTTTCGCCATGACCGAAACGGGCATGAAAGAAGTAAAAAACCCTTCAGCCATCTTCCTCTCACGAACCCAGGAAGCGACTTCGGGCAGCATTATCTCTGTGCTCTGGGAAGGCACGCGCCCGCTGCTGGTCGAGATACAGGGTCTGGTGGTGGAATCTCAACTGGGTAACCCGCGTCGTGTAACCGTCGGCGTGGAACAGAACCGCCTGGCCATGCTATTGGCGATTCTGACCCGACACGGTGGTATTTTCACCAGTGACCAGGACGTGTTTCTGAACGTGGTTGGCGGTGTCAAAATCACAGAAACCAGTGCCGACCTGGCCAGCCTGCTGGCCGTGGTATCCAGCCTTCGGGATACGCCGCTGCCACAGGATCTGGTAGCGTTTGGAGAGGTTGGGCTGGCCGGCGAAATCCGCCCTGTAGCCAATGGCCAGGAACGTCTGATCGAAGCGGCTAAGCACGGTTTCAGCCGGGCCATTGTTCCCGCAGCCAATCAGCCCAGAAAACCGATTCCCGGCCTGACGGTCATTGCCGTGAAAAAATTATCGGAAGCATTGGAGGCTATCTGATCATAAGAAAAAGGCCGGATAAATCCGACCTTTTTCGTTAAACCTGTCTTTCACCACCCCTATCAGGAATAAACCGATTCGTAAGAAATGCCTAAAATTTGGATGATCGTCCACTGCTTTTCCTTCAAACCGACCACATGCTGTTCCTGATTATTGACCGTTAATACATTAATCCCCTGAAAGCAGAAGAAGACCCATCTTGCTGTTGGATTCTGGCAGGGCTTCTTTTTCTGGTTTGGAAACACACGACTCCGCTTTTTCAGTTCGTACCTTATTCTGTGCTGGATAGCAGCATAGACCATCAGGCAGAGTGTCATCACCATCAACAGCGCTTCAATGCGCTCCGGTTTCTTCAGATAGAGTGAAGAGACCAGAAAGTCCGGGCTTTTCAGGAAACGAAATCC
>OODV01000511.1 GCA_900299555.1 uncultured Endozoicomonas sp. | reverse complement strand
CAAGATCAATAGACATTCATGATAAGGTTATCGGGGAGTTTATCTCCCGAAACCATTATCAACAGTTTTGATACATCACCCGGCTGGGGGACACAGAGCAAGCGACCACGATATAAATGCAAGGATTGCAAAGAGACATTCAATGCCTTGACCAGGACGCCTCTCGCCTGGTTACGAGTTAAAGACAAACTCGATCAATACCTTGATTGTATGCGAGGAAATAGCACTCTCAGGCTGGCCGCTCAGCAGTGCGGTGTATCTCTGCCTACATCTTTTCTGCTACGACATAGGCTGATGGCCATTATTCAGTCTGATAAGCCCGAGTTGCTCAGTAGTATATCAGAACTGGATGAGACTTTTTTTCTGGAAAACCATAAAGGTGAACGTGGGATCAAGCTTCCACGCAAGCGCGGAAAGCGCAAGGCCAGGGGCAAGAAGCATCAAGCCGTACCGAAAGAGAATCAACCGAAACTCATTCCTGTCATGGTGGCTTGTGACAGACAGGACCATGTTACTGATGCGGTTCTTGACCATGTCAGTGCGGATGAGCTGGAATCACATTTGGCAGGACGTCTGCAACCTGGAACAATCCTGTGTGCTGATGCCCATTTGAGCCATGTAAAGCATCGCTCGACGGTTGAAGCTTGATCTGAAGGAGTTGGTGACATCAAAGGGTCAATATGTGATAGACGGGAAGTACCATATCCAGCACGTTAATGCCTATCACAGTGACTTTAGGGAATGGATAAACATTTTCTTTAAAGGCGTAGCTACCAAAACTTGTCGAAATATCTGGGGTGGAAGCGATTTCTTAAAACAGAAACCTTTACAGCGGAAGCTTTTTTAGAGCGAATTGCAAGTCATTGGTTTAAACCACTATTTAATTGAACAGCGCCAACTCTGAGCGTTTGAAACAGAGCAGTGAAGTTAGTCAGTTGCAGGGACAACTCCCCAATGGAACGTTTGTTTAGAATCTTGAAAATTGAATGGGTACCGTCGACTGGCTACATGTCGCTGGCTGAGGCCAGAAAAGATATTGGTCATTACCTGATGGAATGCTAGGTTCTGTTGACATAAGGACTTAGCTTTACAATGTCGCCTTTTGCGCGATAT
>OODV01000116.1 GCA_900299555.1 uncultured Endozoicomonas sp. | reverse complement strand
TTCTCGAATGGAAACTCTGTTACTGCTGGCGGCGATAGTCTTTTAAGTGGGCGATAACAGTAGTTCGGCTGATATTGAGGTATCGCTCAATGTCTCTGACACCAGAGCCATTATGGGTTAGCCGGACAATCCTTTCATGTATACCTGGTTGGTTAGCGTTGTAGAGATAATCCAGCTGAAAGGTCTTGTTGCAACTTCGGCATAGGAACCTTTGGAGCCCTGATCTGGCCTTTCCATTTCTGACAATATCATCAGGTTTACGACAGTGAATACAGACAACTTCAATAAAAGCCATGGCAGTACAGAACAAAAGACTGGCATAGTAGCAGACTTCAGTTTAATTAATAGCCATCAACTCTTTTGAACCTTCACTACTTCCCAAAATGAGTACTATTACATTCTCAATCGTGTATTTGCGGGCTATCATAGGCGTGCTCCAGTTGAGCGCAGACTCTCAAATGACTGAGCCACTGCGAGCAGCTGATTGACGGTGACGCTCTACAATGGAGGCTATACCCGTCAGAACACAACCTGATAAACCAGAAGTCAGGTTGGATAACGATAACATCGGTTAAGGCTGACATGAATACCGCCAGAATTCGAGTCATACAGATCACGGATCCGCACCTCTTTGCAGATTCCAACTCAACGCTTATGGGTATTAATACGTCTGCCACACTGGATGGTGTACTTGCAAAAGTACAGGATGATTATCAGGATATCGAATGTCTATTGGTGACTGGTGACTTGACCCAGGACGACAGCGAAGCATCCTACTACCACCTCAAAGACAAGCTATCAGCGCTGAACATTCCCAGTTACTGGCTGCGCGGTAACCATGATCAGCCAGACCTTATGAATGCAGTTCATCCATCTGCCATGGAAAAGCAGGTTCTTCTGGGTGAGTGGCAAATCCTCCTGCTGAATACTCAGGTGGATGGCGAAGTGTTTGGCCACCTCAGTTCCACTGAGCTGGAACTTTTGGAAAAATATCTGGTTCAGGAGCCCACTAAACATTGTCTACTCGCTCTACATCACCACCCGTCCCCCATCAACAGCCTGTGGATGGACAGTATTATGCTGAAGAACCCGGATGACCTGGCCAGAGTACTGTCTCGGCACAACAATGTAAGAGCCATTATTCATGGCCATGTACATCAAGCCAGAGATTATGAGTTCTGCAATATTCCTGTGATGGCAACCCCCTCCACCTGCGTACAGTTTGCGCCTGAATCCGACAAGTTTCTTGCTGATACCAGACAGCCCGGTTTTCGAGTTCTGGACCTTTTTCCTGACGGACGGATAAAAAGCCAGGTTATCAGAACCAGTGATAAGCCCATGAGTATCGATTTGGAGTCAAAAGGTTACTGATCATTGGCTATTTTTTAGCAAGACCAGAGATCTGTAGCCCGATACAGCTATGAGTCTATATTTTTCCTTAAAAAACAATTCAATACACATCTTCCAAACCATCATTTCGTCTAAACCGATCAGTCTAATCAATATTTCAGAATTAACAGACTAACGGCATATATCTATTTTTTATGAAAAAGTGCCCTATCCTTTTCTAGATTTAATATTAGGAGTAGTAAACGTAAGGATGTAGTTATGACCAGGATAAGGTCCGTACAACAAGATGAATGGGATGATACCTTCTGGAACAGCAATCATGAACACCGCAAAGCAAAGGCTCAGAAATCACGTCACAAAGGGTTAAACTCATCAACCATACGCCAGGGAATTGAAGATTACTTTGATAAAAGTAAGCTTAGAAAAAATATATCAGATCGCTATCAAGATCTCGATGGTTATGATGAATTAGATGAAGCTGATTACAAGCCCAGAATCTGACTCAATTTCTACCCAGCCAAAATGCCACTTTTTTATGTGGCATTTTTTATTTTTTCAATACATTTAAAACCCTTAACATTACTATGGGCATAGAACCCCCAACAGGCAAGCTACCTTACGGCCGCTGAGATTAGAATGACGGTTGCAGAAACTTCAGATCAGGCCTGTTCAGTTGAAAATACCAGCTACACTCTCATTGCTATAAATAACTGAGTTATGGCTATAAACGATTCTCACACTGTCATTAAATTCCATATTACTGCCAGCGACGCTTTCAATGCGAGCCTGACGGTAATAATCTGACTATTGGACATGTTCGGTATAAATAGTTAATAAATAAAGCAGAACAATAATAAGGCCAGTGTCAGGAATCGTTAGAGGTAGTTGTAGGGGCACGCAAACATTAATTCGGTCAAGTGGTAACTTAATAGCCAACTTTTTTTGGCTTCTCTTGCCTGTATTGCGCCTTAATCCACAACATCGCTGCCACAAGCATGCTTTGCTGATTAATCATCAACTAATCATTATGGGGTAATGACGAATGACCACGTTTTCTGAACTCCAATATCTGCACGGATTTGGTAATGAGCATGAGACTGAAGCCCTGAATGGAGCACTTCCTCAGGGACAATTCAACCCTCAGCAGGTACCCATGGGTCTATATGCAGAACAGTTTTCAACGACTGCATTCACTGCCCCAAGGCATCAGAACAGAAGGACCTGGATGTATCGCATTCGGCCTTCTGCAGCACAGGGAGATTTTCAGCCGATAACATCTGACCTGCTACGTTCAGGTCCAATTACCGAAGTACCCGCCCCGCCCAACTTGATGCGTTGGGATGCACTGGCGTTTCCTGAAAAAGAAACTGACTTTATTGATGGCCTTATCACCATGGCTGCCAATGGCAATCTTCAGGTGCAAACCGGTTCTGCTGTACATATGTATCTGGCGACTCAGGATATGACAGACCGCTTCTTCTACAATGCCGATGGAGAGCTGCTGATTGTGCCTCAACAGGGAGCCATTCTGGCAAGAACCGAGCTTGGCAATTTGCATGTTTCCCCCGGAGAAATACTGGTTATCCCCAGAGGGATAAAATTTCAAATCCAGTTGCCTGAAGGTAAAGCCCGAGGCTACATCTGCGAAAATTATGGGGCTCCCTTTATCCTGCCAGAGCGTGGGCCTGTAGGCGCCAATGGCTATGCCAATGATCGTGACTTCCACTATCCAGTAGCCAGTTTTGAAGATATTGACGGAGAGTTTGAACTGGTCGCTAAATTCAATGGAAACCTTTTCACCTGTAGCCTCGATCATTCGCCACTGGATGTCGTTGCCTGGGTTGGCACCTCAGCGCCCTACAAATACGACCTGTCACGTTTTAATGTCATTAACACTGTAAGCTTCGACCACCCCGACCCATCCATCTTCACCGTATTGACCTCCCAGAGTGATACCCCTGGGGTGGCCAATATCGACTTTGTCATCTTCCCTCCCCGGTGGATGGTGGCTGAGAACACGTTCCGTCCTCCCTGGTATCACAGAAATGTCATGAGTGAATTTATGGGGCTGATTCACGGTATTTATGATGCCAAGGAAAAAGGTTTTGTTCCTGGTGGTGCCAGTCTCCATAACTGCATGAGCCCTCACGGCCCTGAAGCTGAAGTGTTTGAAAAAGCCAGTGCCGCAGAGCTGGAGCCTGTGCGATACAAAGACACTATGGCTTTTATGTTTGAATCCCGCTTTGTCTTTGCGCCTACCCGGTTCGCGCTGGAAAGTAATGCACGCCATACCGACTATATTGATTGCTGGAAAGGACTCAAAAAGCACTTCAACCGATAAGAGCACAAAATAAGAAACTTGTCGTTTTTCTAACTTCCGCCGGAGACATAGAGCTCATCATGCTGACACTTAATGAAACACATGATGTAAACCTCACCAGCTGGGTTGCATCGGCCAATAACAAAAACTGTGATTTTCCTATTCAAAACCTGCCGTTTGCCATCTTCAGGCGTAGAGACTGTGGTGAGTCTTTTCGAGCAGGCGTAGCCATTGGCAATCAGGTTCTCGATCTTGCCGCTGTTTCCCAGACCAGCGTTGCTTCGGGGAAAGACTGGGAGGCTCTGGAAGCCTGCCGTGACGAAACTCTGAATCGATTTATGGGGCTGGGTATTGAGAACTGGTCATCGTTAAGACGAGCCTTGTCGAAAGCTTTGCGCACAGGTGCCTCAGAAGAAGCTGAACTGTCGCACTGCCTGGTTGATATGGATACGGTGGAATACCAACTGCCCTGCCAGATCGGCGATTACACCGACTTTTACACGTCCATCTATCATGCCACCAGCGTTGGTTCACTGTTCAGACCCGATAATCCATTGCTGCCCAACTACAAGTGGGTGCCCATTGGTTACCATGGCCGCGCATCTTCTGTTGATGTATCTGGCCAAGATTTTCACCGCCCCTGCGGACAGACCAAAGCTCCCGATGCCGAAATCCCCTCTTTCGGTCCCTGTAAACGGCTTGATTATGAACTGGAAATGGGTATTTTCATTGGCTCTGGCAATGCCCTGGGAGAACCAATAAAGCTGGATCGGGCCGACCAGCACGTATTTGGTCTCTGCCTGTTTAATGACTGGTCCGCCCGGGATATTCAGGCCTGGGAGTACCAGCCACTGGGACCATTCCTGGCCAAAAATTTTGCCTCTACCGTTTCCCCTTGGATCATCACCCTGGAAGCTCTGGTACCTTACTTTACAACCTTTGAGCGTCCAGCCAGCGATCCTCAACCCCTGCCTTACCTTGACTCTGAGAAAAACCGCCAGCAGGGCTCCATTGATATTCAGCTCTCTGCTCACCTGCTGACCGAACAGATGGATCAGGAAGGAGATACACCTGCGCAACTGTCACAATCCAGCTTCCGTCACTCGTACTGGACCATCAACCAGATGGTGGCTCACCATACCGTGAATGGCTGCAACCTCCAGCCGGGAGATCTCTTTGGCAGCGGCACCCAATCCGGACCAAAACCAGAAGAAGCAGGGTCGCTGCTGGAATTGTCCGAGGGGGGCAAAAAACCACTGACACTTCCGAATGGTGAAACAAGAACCTTTCTGGAAGATGGTGATACCGTCATTTTTAAAGGCTGGTGTGAAAAGAAAGGACACGCCCGCATCGGTTTTGGTGAAGTTCAGGCAACCATTCTGCCTGCCCGGACGGATATTGGAGAATAAATACGATGACACTCTACGGCTACTTTCGCTCATCTGCAGCCTACCGGGTTCGGATAGCCTTGAATATGAAAGAGCTTGATTACCAGCAATCAGCAGTAAACCTGTTGAAAGGTGAGCAAAACTCGGAAGATTACAAAAAGATTAACCCACAGGGGCTGGTACCCACCCTGACCACGGACAAAGGTATTCTTACCCAGTCACTGGCGATTCTGGAATGGTTGGAAGAAACATTTCCGGAGCGTTCAATCATTCCGGGAGATCCATGGCAAAAAGCCCAGTTGCGCAGTCTGGCTTATCAAGTTAGCTGCGACATTCACCCAGTGAACAACCTGCGGATTCTCAAATACCTGCAGCAGGAGCTGGCGGTGAGTGAGGATGCCAAAACACAATGGTATAAGCACTGGATTCACACAGGATTTGCAGCCCTGGAAGCGCAGCTTAATGACCAGCCTTTCTGCTGTTCTGAGCAGCCTTCAATAGCCGACATATGCCTTGTACCTCAAGTATTTAATGCCCTGCGATTTAAGGTGAGCATGTCAGATTTCCCAAAAATTCATGGCATTTACAAACACTGTAATATGCAGCCAGCGTTTATCGATGCAGCCCCTGAAAATCAACCGGATGCGGTGTAAAAAAGCCTTTTTCTTCCTAGTTCCCATGCTCCTGCGTAGGAACGAGATCAAAACCTTTTTTAACCACCGAGTACACAAAGCTCACTGAGAAAAGATTTTTTATCCTTTTCCTCGCTCCCATGCTCCGAGTGGGAACGAGGTCATTCACCGACGGATCCGTGATTTAAGCAGCTCACCCCAGAAATCGTAAAAGAGTGCGTGCAACCAGGTCTGGCTTCTGGGCGTGTACCCAATGGCCCGCTCCCGGTATCACCCGCATGGATGTGGAAGGAAATAAAGAAAGCACCTGCTCACGGTGCTCTGGTAAAATATAATCAGACTCTCCGCCTTTAATAAACAGCGTTTCCCCCGTAAACCCAGGTTCAGAATACTGCCCCGACATTATTTCCGAATAATGTCGGGTGATAGCATCAAGGTTAACCCGCCAGCAATATCCGCCCTGCTCGTCACGATAGAGGTTTTTCAAAAGAAACTGCCGAATATCTTTTTCCGGCTCATAGGCTTCCAGGAATCGATCGGCTTCAGACCGGCTTTTAAGCGCACTTAAAGGCATAGACGACAGCCCTTCTAAAATGCTGTCGTGCCGTCTCTCCTGGTAGGTGACCGGGGCAATATCAATGACAGCCAGCTTGCCAACTCGCTCTGGCGCCATCAAGGCAACGCTCATTGCTACCTTGCCTCCCATGGAATGACCAACCAGATGGACTTTCTCGAGCTGCTGGTCGTCCATATACTCCAAAATATCTTCCGCCATCACCTGGTAATTCATCTCCTCATCGTGGGGAGAGCGCCCATGATTGCGAATATCCAATCCATGCACCCGGAAGGATTCAGCAAGACCACGGTTAATCATCCCCAGGTTTTCCTGTGAACCAAACAGGCCGTGCAGGCTAATGACATCAGCCCCCTGCCCCTGCTGCCTTGCGTACAATTTCATTTTCTAAACGCTTCTCTAGATAATTTTATAAACGGTAATTACTGATCAGGAATTCTACCTAACCGACCATACAACTGCTTCTACATTTGGTACAACGATCATAAATTGTGCTTTACCAGAAAGGCCAGCGGCTCATTCATGATGATTTTCGTCTCCGCTGTGTTTTTTAAAGGTAAATAACCAACCTGAAAACAGGAACGAGAAGCCATCATGAGTGATCAAAACTTCAACCTTGAGCAATACCTGGAAGAACTCAAGGCACTGATTAATGTGGATTGCGGTACCTGGACGCCAGCCGGTGTCAGTAAGATTGCCGACATCATGACTGAAAAATACCAGAGCATTGGCTGGCAGGTCACCCGTCACAGCTTTGATGAAAAAGTCGGCCCCGGCCTGCTGGCCACTAACAAGCCTGAAGCCGAAAAATACGACATTATGCTGATCGGTCACCTGGATACTGTTTTTCCGGAAGGCACCGTTGCCGAATGGTCCATGACTAACGATGGTGAAAAAGCATATGGTCCTGGCGTTGCCGATATGAAATCCGGTCAACTCAATATGTTTAAGGCCATCAGTCAGCTGCCAGAAGACGTAGCTGACCGCCTGAGTATCTGTGTCTGCATGAACCCGGATGAAGAAGTGGGCTCTGTATACTCTGGTGAATGGCTGAAGAGCATTGCGAAAAAAAGTACCTATGTACTGGTTGGTGAAGCTGCCCGCGCTGACGGTTCACTGGTTAAAGCCAGAAAAGGCATGGCATCTTACAAGATCGAGTTCAAAGGTAAGGCTGCCCATGCAGGTAATGAGCCAGAGAAAGGCATCTCCGCCATTACTGAACTGGCACACTGGATCACCACACTGAACCTGGAAACCAACTTCGAAATCGGCACCACCCTGAACTTTGGTGTTGTAAAAGGCGGTTCTGCCGGTAACGTGGTGCCTGACTATGCGTCCACTGTCCTGGATATCCGTTTCTGGGATAACGATGACTACGCCCGCCTTGAGCAGAAAATTCAGCACATGCTGGAGAACCCATCCCTGCAGGGCATTGAAACCGTGCTGACCCGCGAAGCACACAAGCCAGCATTCACCCCAAATGAAGGCAGTGAAAAGCTGATGGCACTGATTGAGAAAAGCGGACAGGACATGGGCCTGCAGATCACATGGCAAGCCGTAGGCGGTGGTTCTGATGCCAACCTGACCGGTTCTCTGGGCGTTCCAACAGTCGATGGTCTGGGGCCGATTGGTGGTGCCATGCACAGCCGCAACGAGTTTCTGGTACTGGACTCCATTGAGCCACGCCTGAAACTGCTCCGTAACGTTCTGATCAATCTTTCTGAAACAATTACTCGGTAAATCAGAAGATTATGAAACCAGAGTTCACCTGCCGTCAGGTGAACTCACAAAAGAAAAAAACAAAACAAAAAACTTTCAAATAACAGTACTCACAATTAAAACCTTTCCTTTTTACATCATAATTAACACCTTACTTACCCTCTCTTGACACAAATCAACACAAAGAAAGAAAACGTAAGCATCATAGACTGTAAAATATTTTCACATCATAACTGGCCTTTCAAAATATTATGAAAATGAAATCCGGAATCCAGTCTGTTGGTTACAGTGTTCTCGCTGGCCTGACTGCCATGACCATGGCCTCCAGTGCAAACGCCGCCAAAATCAGCCTGACCACCAGCTACGAAGTCGGTGATTACGGCTCTACCTATAACTACGACGGCCCACGACTGGATATGACCATCAACCCGGATGGCACTAACTGGTATTTCGATATCGGTACCCGAAAGCGTAACCATGACAATGGCCAGCGCTATAGCCGTACTGACCTGAGCGCAGGCTATCGCTTCCGTTTCGAAAATGGCTGGATTCAACCGGAAGTCAAAATTCGTCGTGATGAAACCCTCTACAAAAGCGACAGTGGTGGCCGCTTAATGACCGACATCTACGGCCTTGAGTTAAATCATATTTTCTCATTGGGAGGTAACTGGGGCTTATGGGGTGACTGGTCATTTCAGATGATGAAAGAAACCAGTGAAACCGTGAAGAAAGACAGTAACGACAACCTCTTCCTAGAAAATATATACAGTGATGCATACACCTGGGAAATCGAAGAGGGTATTCGTTACTACTTCTCTAACGACTCCCGAATCACCGTCTCTCTGTACGATTTTGGAAGTCTTGCTGATAAAGGCAAAGATTGAGGTGTTGGTGGCAGTAACTGGTCCAGCCAGGCTCGTGCTTACTACTACCACAAATTTGCCAACGGCCTGAGCATCCAGCCTTATGTTCGTTACCCACTCAGCTGGGGTGAACGTCAACAGTGGTATGTCAGCCCAAGCATGCCTGAAGGCTCAGATCAGTTAAGCAAAGTAACACGCTATGCATTCCAGTTTACTTATCCGGTCACCACAGCCATGCGTCTGGTCGGTGAATACTATCTGGAAGACATTAAATACAAGGAAGGCTTCAGCACTGGTAAAGACGACAGCAAAACCAAGTACTTCAAACTTGGCCTGAACTTTAACTTCTGATCGTCAGCTAAAGACTCTGCTTTACGAGATTAAACGAACATAAATTATTGGGAAGTTGTTATGTCATCCAATGCTGTATTTAAGAAAAGTCTTTTAGCTGTTGCGGTTGCAATTAGTGTTTCTTCATACCCAGCTGCCGTCCTTGCAGAATGCTCACCGGATACTCCTGAAGGTGCTATATGTGAAACAATTAAACTGCCAATGGATAATGGCTATACAAATACCAAGGAGATATATGTAAAAAATGGACATGGTGTACTGTATTCAAGCGGATCCGTTGCATCCGGGAAGCATTTTTTCACTCAAAAAGACATTAATGTTTCAGGAGTTGGTGCACACGGTATTTACGTCGCAGCCGACGCTACAGCTAACAATTTAAATATTACCAAAGGTAGCAGTGTAATCAGCCAAAATGACACTGCTATTAAAATCGATGGCTCGATCCATCAAGCAGCCCCTGACAAGCCAAACTACGGCATCATGTTGATTGATAAAGGTACTATTAGCGGTGCCATTAACGCAATCGATTTCTCTGAATCATCAAGCAATATGCGTATAGATATTTCTGGAACCATCAAAGGAAATATCATAGGCAATAGTATAGCCGGTAATAGAATTCTCTTTGGCTACCAGACTGGCAACAATGAAGCTGTATTTGATGGGCTGAAAATTGACGGTATTGAGACTATTGAGAATTATGGCCTCCTTTCAATAAAAGGTCAGCAGGAAACGATTGTTTAGAACACTGACAAGGTTATTAACAAAAATGGATCTTCAATAAGTTTTATCATTGATGACTCAACCAACATCAATGACACCTTACTTGATGTTAATGGTACAGTTGACTTTGATGCTTCTGGAAACACTGTATCCATGCGCTACACCGGAAGTAATATTAATAACATTATTAACCGTGAAATTACCCTGCTTGAAGCTGACAAGATTACAGATGGCGATAAAGTCAACATTGATAATCAGCTGTTCGAAGAAAGCTTATCCCCTCTGTTGACAGGAAAAAGCTGGGTAGAATCAACAACAGGTGTTACTGGTGATGTCTCTGGCAACAAAATTGTTGTCGAAGTCGGTGTCGTTACTGATGTTGAAGGCAGTACAGACAAGTTCATGGAACAGGCCATGGAAGGCGGTAGCAGTAATAAACAGAAACTGGCCGCTGCTGATTACATCGTCACAACAGCACTGACCCAGTACAACCAGTCTGCTGGCGCTAAAGCTGAAGATGCTGCAACCTTTAATGTGACAGCAACCAACCCTATGGGTGAGCTGGTCGCACTACTGGCCAGCAGTGGCAGCGATGCAGCACTGACAGCAGCGCTTAGCGAAGAGCTTGCACCCGATGCCGAAGGTGGTGAAGTCCGTTCTGCATTGGCCATGGTTCAGCAGATGGAACGAGGTCTTGATGTCCGCACCAATTACCTGCGTAATCAGAGCTACCTTCGCAACAGCCACGACGGCTGGAATGGCTGGACTCAGGTGATCTACAGCGACGCACAGATGAAAGATGCCGCTGAAACCAATGGCTACGACCTGAGTATGATGGGCGCCTCTTTTGGTCTTGACCGTGTTTTTGATGACAATAAGCTATTCGGCCTTTCCACCGCTATGGCTTACTCCGATGTAGAAATCTCTGGTAATAACAATACCAAGGACGTTCAGTCTTACCAGTTCATGTCCTACGCCGGCTGGTTCAATGACCGCTTCTTTGTGGACGGAAGCTTCAACATGGGCTTCCACAACAACAGCAGTACCCGCTATATAGGCGCCAGCACCGGCTATGAAGGCAACCAGAAGGCAGAAGCCGACTACGCCAGCCATCAGATGGGTTACCGCATTACTGCCGGTACCAAACTGGACTTCAACAAAGTAATGATTCAGCCACAGGTTTCCTACGGCTACCAGTGGATCCGTGTTGAAGACTACGAAGAGAGTGGCTCTCCAGCTGCACTCCGCTTTGACCGCCAGTCTTATGTGGTGAATGAGTTCGGTATCGGTGCTGTTGCTTCTCAGAGTTTCCGTACTGAGTACGGCACACTGACACCGTCTCTGACCATGATGGCCTACCGCGACCTGAGCAACGATGAAGTGATTCAGGAAAGTGCTGGCCTGGTCAACGATGCCGATGATGGCCGCTTCCTGATGACTGGCGAGAGCGTGGGCGACAATAGCTTCTATACACGTCTTGGTGCAGATATGGAGATGGTATCCGGCATGAATGTCGGTGGTGGCCTGACCTACTACACCCGTGGTGACTACCAGGATATCGCCCTGACCGCCAATGCCAACTGGCGCTTCTAACACTCCCGACAGCCTGCTTCCGGCAGGCTGATCCAAAATAATCTGTGCAAACCAGCCCACGGCATTTCACAGGGGCTGGTTCTCCTTTAAGAATGATTGGCGTAATACATCAATGAAGACACCAGGAAAACTGAAGCAGCTGTCAGTTGCTGTAGCCATGGTGCTGGGGGTCAGTACAGCTCACGCGCTGGAAATCGTCAAGCCCGCTCCAGAAACTGAAAAAACGACACCGTTTAATGTAATGCAATCAAAGATCATTGCCTTTACCGATGATCGTGTGCCTGAAACGGTGCATGCAGGTTCTGGTTCAAAGCTATCTCTAAGTGACAAGCGCTATATTGCCGGTGACCAGTCTCTGCGTTGGGACTGGACTCGTGGCTCTACTTTTTCGGTCATCGAACCTATCCGCCTGGTGACTGATCAAGAAGCCCGTAAAGTCTGGGGACGCAGAGGTACTCAGGTTCTCTCCTTCTGGATTTACAACGAAAAACCTATTAATGATGTGCTGATAGTTGATGTGGGACGCGGCCTGGATGGGTTTATGCCTGCCGATGCCGGCTTTGAAGTCAAACTGAATTTCAAGGGCTGGCGTACCGTAGGCCTGTCACTGCAAAACGATTTTCAGGGCCGTGAAATGGAAGGTCTTGGTATCAGTGACAGTGGTGATGATGAAGGCATGGGCGACATGTCTCAGCTGGGTGGCATTAAACCGGATATGGACAGTATTCGCTTCAGCGCTCCTACTGGCGTGAAGGCAGGTACTTTCTACATCGACCGTATCATGCTCTCTGTGGATGATGCCCGTTATCAGTGGTCTGACGATCATGTTAAAACCCGCATCACCGTTCCTGAAATCGACTTTTATCTGCCAGATGTACTGCCAACACCCACTACGGAAGAGCTGAAAGGTGTTGAAGAGATTCATAATGCATTGGTGCGGGTATTCTCCAGCTCAGCCAATGAAACGGGCCTCAGAAAGATCAATGATCCCGATCGACTCCGTGAAATGTTTGCAGCCCTGGAAATCGAAAAGGATGAGGATGGCACTCTGCGTGGCCGTCACGTCAATACCAAGTTCCAACAGGTAATCTATCAGCCAGCTCATCTGAAGCCGGAAGATAAAGCGCTGGTGGACGACTATGTACTGATGGCCGATTACTCTGCCCTGATGCTCAACCTTGCCCGTCACTGGAATAACCTTGAAGCCGGTGCCGAGAAGGACGAGTTCAAGACCATGTACCTTCTGATGATTGAGCATCTGATGGATCAGGGTTTTGCGGATGGCAGCGGTCTGGTTACCACCCACCATTGGGGATACGGTGCCCGCTGGTGGTACATCTCCGCTATGATGATGTCTGAAGTGCTGTCCGAAGCAGGCCACCGTCAGGCTGTTTATGACGCACTGGTATGGTATTCCCGCGAATTCATTGCCAGCTTCAGCATGGAAACGGGCAAAGAAAGCTCCAACCTGGACTACTACAATACGCTGGCCCGTCAACACCTCGCGCTACTGTTGCTCAACCCTGACCCGATTGAACGTGTAGCCCTGTTGAAGAAGTTTGGTGATTTCTTTAATCAGTCACTCGCTCAGACCCCTCCGGGTTATTACGACGGTTTGCGCCCAGATGGCACCGCATGGCGTCACGATGGTAACTACCCTGGTTACTCTTTCCCAGCCTTTAACGGTGCTGCCCAGGTGGTTTACATGCTAAAGGACTCCCCTTTTGCTGTAAGTGCTGACGGACGAGCTAACCTGAAACGCGCCATGATGGCTGCCTGGAATTACTCAAATCCATCGGTAGGTCTCGGACTGGCTGGGCGCCACCCATTCCGCCCTTACGGCGTGAAGGATTTCCGTGAATCGTTCAAATGGCTGGCCATGACCGGTAACCCAGAAACAGGCGACAGCCTGGATGAAGATCTGGCATCCACCTACTTGCAAGTCACCAGTCGTTCAGCAGAAGAAAGTCAGGCTATTTTTGGCAGACACCTTGAGCCAATGCCTCTGCCAGAAGGCCACTGGACTTATAACGGAGGAGCCTTCGGTATTCACCGTTACAACAACAAGATGGTCACCTTGAAAGCCTATAACAAGGATGTCTGGTCTTCCGAGATCTACTACAGAGACAACCGCTATGGTCGGTACCAGAGCCACGGTGCGGTTCAGATCAAGCCCTTCGGTGATCAGATGGAATACGGCTTTGCTCAGGAAGGCTGGGACTGGAACCGTAACCCTGGTGCCACCACCATTCACCTGCCTCTGGAACAGCTGAACAGCCCGATTCGCCATACGCTCATGCTGCGTTCCAGCGAAACCTTCAGCGGCAGCTCCAACCTGGAAGGCAAGTACGGCCTGTTTGGTTTCAAACATAAGGCGCCTGGGCACCTAGAGCGCTTTGATGGTTCTTTTGCTGCCAGAAAGTCTGTGATGGCTATTGATGACCGGCTGATTCTGCTGGGCAGCGATATCAAGAACCGGACATCAAAGTACCCAACAGAAACGACTCTGTTCCAGCACGGTATAGCTGAAAAGTCTGCCGACCTCTGGGTTAATGGCAAGAAAGTTGAGCAGTTTCCGTTTGCAGCCACCTTGAAAGCCGGTGACTGGCTGATCGATGGCCATGACAATGGTTACTATGTCATCCAAGGTGATGACGTTAACGTACGACGCCAGAACCAGAAATCACGTCACGACAAGACCATGAAACCAACCGAAGGTGACTTCTCTGTTGCCTGGATTGATCATGGAAAGGCGCCCAGTGATGCGGAGTATGAATATCTGGTGCTGATGGATACTACACCGGAAGCCATGGCTCAATTGGCTGCCGATATGATAGTGGGTAAAAAGCCTTACGAAGTGCTGCGTAAAGATGCCAGCGCCCACGTTATGAAAGACAACGCCTCTCAGGTAACCGGTTATGTTGCCTTTACTGGTGGAAGCTTTGATGAGGGTGTGGTCAGTAGCATCAGCCGCGAGGCAATGGTGATGACCCGCCCAGTGTCAGGCACGGAAATGGCCATCAGCGCTGTAACTACCGACCTTGGCCTGACCAAGGAAACCATGCCTAAAGCTATTGATATTGTTGTAAGCATCAAGGGTGCATGGAAGGCAGCTGAAACAAACGACAAGGTTAAGGTTGCTACCAACGGTGATAGCACCAGTCTGGTTTTCAGTAGTTACTTCGGTATGCCAGCAGAAATCAAACTGACGAAAGCTCAGTAAGGAAAATGAAAACACGTGCTGTCTGTGATTATTTTACAGACAGCATTGTAAAAACTGTCTTTCACCACACCAATTGATATTTTCCTGAAACCTGTTGTCAAAGGACTGA
>OODV01000224.1 GCA_900299555.1 uncultured Endozoicomonas sp. | reverse complement strand
ACCCGATTTGAGAAGAAGGCCGTCAATTACATGGGAATGCTGGCTTTGGCGGCTCAAATGCTGTGGTTGCGATGGTTATGTCAACAGAGCCTAATGTAAACATTATAAATCACCTGTGAGACTGCTATGAAGCTACTTTGGGGTGGCAGCTAAATGTGTGTGTGAAGTAAGCTATAGCCCTATACTTTTAAAGGTTTGAAATGCAATACCAACACATTTGATCTGCTTCCGAAGAAACTTCTATAGGCATGACAGTTTATTTATTATAGGATTATATAAAAATGAATTAGACAGAATGAGACCATGTTTATTAGCCTCCAACTGCATTGTATTGCAGTCTTCTTTTATGCTGTTTAATGAAAGATGTTTTTTTTTCCACCTTACGACTGCATCAGTAGTAGCAATAAATCCCAGTATGGAATTTTGATCATAATCAACAACAACTTCATTCATTACAAGTAATCCATCGTATTTCTCCAAATTTTCAAGAGGTATTTGACGTAAATGTTCAATGCTTTCTATCTTTGTTCCATAAAGGTCATCTGTTGTAAATTTACCACTGAAATTCACCTCATTTTCCTTATTATGTGGGTGGCAGGTATAAGTTCGAAGTTTTCTATTCCACTTACATTCTTCATTGTTATCACCTAACCTTTCCGTTGACGCATCTGCAGTATTTATATGTCTGATATTGCATTTCTCAGCATCTAACAGTAGTCCCATATGTCTGTATAATTCTATTCCAAGTCTGGGATCAAGAAAGGTTGTTGATGAGGCTCTTACGTTTCCTTTACAATTAAGTTCACTAATTTCATCAATGAGACGTTCTGTAGTGAACTCTTGCTTGCGATTATAATCGCACAGCATTTTGGCTAGTAATTGACCGTTAGAAAATTTTTCCAAAACCGATTCTTCATCGGACTTAACATTAATAACAGGTTTTCCATCAATTTTCTTTACTGTGCCTAGATTGGGTGTTTTTACACCAGTATTAGAGTCTAGATTAAAAGAACCAATATATTCCACAGATTGATAGGCTGACCCTACTAGATTTGATTCTGTCACTCCAATAGCGTGCATATTCAAACTTCCTTTATTCTGAGTTAATTTCCTGTTTGTTTGACAAGCTATGGGTACAAAAGTTCGGTGGAGGTTCAGAGGAGTTGATAGTGCTCTCGGTAGATAAATTCTCCGATTACTTTATCGTGAACTTCTTCTGATCTTGAAAAGCAAATAGATCGTCGAGCCAACCTCTTCAGACGTGTCCTGAAATTCAGGTTTTGCCTCTCTATACGCTGAGTAAAATGCTTACCAATAATATGTTTTTTCTCTGGTAACTGCTTCGCATAGGATGCCCAGTCATCCGTACAGAAAAACTCAAATCGATAGGGTTCCAGCAATTTCAGTAGCTTTTTCAGTGTCGCATCCGTTCGGCGACCAAATGCATGGGCAATTATCCGCTTGAAGCGTGGTTCCCAAGCATACCAGAGCCAGCGTTGATTTTTCTTACTGCCCACGAATGACCACTGTTCATCCATCTCGCAGATCAACTTAACCTTCGCATTCTCGAATGGAAACTCTGTTACTGCTGGCGGCGATAGTCTTTTAAGTGGGCGATGACAGTGGTTCGGCTAATATTGAGGAATCGCTCAATGTCTCTGACACCAGAGCCATTATGGGTTAGCCGGACAATCCTTTC